>NZ_JBMDKQ010000023.1:0-56712 GCF_057809795.1 Sphingobium sp. FG125 | reverse complement strand
GGCGATCAGTTCCGACAGTGGACCTTGCGCCAGCGCGCGCACATCCTGTTCGGGCAGAGTATCAAACACGCTTGGCATTCCACTATCCTTAAGATCAGCGCACGCTCAGCTAGCGAGGAGCGTCTTTGCAATCAGAGTCCGCTGGATCTCGTTCGTGCCGCCAAAAATAGACCAGCATCGACCGTAAAGATACTGATGACCCATGAAACTGGCGCGCTGGGCCGCACTAAACTGTCCAAGAGGTGCCAGGTGCAGATCGTGGGGATCATGGGCACCGCCCAATGGCCCTTCGATCTCCAGCGCCAGTTCAGACAGTTGCTGGAGGATCTCCGTGCTGCGGATTTTCAGGACCGACGCTTCGGGTCCGTCGCGAGACGCGCCTTGCGCCCATTTGGAGATATAGTCCTGCTCCATGGCGCACAGCGTCAACAAAGCAATCTCCGTTCCGGCCAGCTTTTCGGCCAGACGATCCCGCGACGGCGATGGCGGCACATCGGACAGCATCGCCTTGATATTCTTCATCAGGCGCAATTTGGGTCCGGTGTCGGCAATCGCGACGCGCTCATGCGACAGCAGGAACTTGGCGATGGTCCACCCCTGCCCTTCTTCGCCCACGAGATTGTCGACCGGAACCCGGACATTATCGAGGAAAAGCTGGTTCGTATGATGCTGACCGTCGATGGTGACGATCGGCCTGACCTCAATGCCCGGACTGTTCATGTCGATCAACAGCATGGAAATCCCGCGCTGGGCCTTGACTTCACGATCCGTGCGCACAAGGCAGTGCATCATGTCGGCCCAGTGCGCCTCGGTCGTCCACATCTTCGTGCCATTGACGATATAATGATCCCCATCGCGCACCGCGCTGGTTTTCAAGGAGGCAAGGTCGGACCCGGAATTGGGTTCCGAATAGCCCTGGCACCACCAGGTATCGCTCGACAAGATGCCGGGCAGATATTTTTCGCACTGTTCTTGCGTGCCAAATTCCTGCAACACCGGACCGATCATGTTAACCCCATAGGGAATGATCATCGGTGCATTGTTAAGAGAAGATTCCTGAAGAAAGATCAGCTGCTGGTCGATCGTCCAGCCTGCGCCGCCATGTTCGACTGGCCAACCGGCAGCGAACCAGCCCTTATCATGCAGGATTTTCTGCCAACGGACATAATCCTCCTTGTGGATTTCAAGACCGAGTGCGCCCTTGTTGGCGATATCCGCAGGAAGATGGGCGCGAACGAACGCGCCAACTTCGGCGCGGAACGGGGTTTCCTGGACGACATTGACGCCCAGACCGGCATAGCGCGCACGGTGCAGGTCCACGCTTCCCAGTTCGGCCCGGATGGCGGCCAGACGGCGCATATAATGGCTGACGTCCAGTTCATCGCTAACACCCATGCCGCCATGCATCTGCACGGCTTCGTGTCCGATCTTGCGCCCGGCCTCATCGACCAGGGCCTTTGCCGCAGATGCCAGCGCAGACCTGTCTGATCGCCCGGCGTCGAATGCGTCAATCGCCAGTTCGGTCAGGACCCGTGCTTCCTCGGCGGTTGCATGCATGTCCGCCGCACGATGCTGCAATGCCTGAAAGGTGCCGAGGGGAACCCCGAATTGCTTGCGCGTCCCCAGATAGGTGTAGGTCGCAGCGTTGAGCGCGACAATGATCCCCGTCGCTTCGGCGGCAAGCGCGATCACGCCCCGCTCGACCGCTTCGACAATCCCGTCAGGACCGCACAGGCGGCGGGCGGCGACATTCGTGAATTCGATGGTACCCGCCGATGCGCCGTCGATCATGCGGAAGCTGTCGATGACCATCCCCTCCGCCTTGGCATCGACGAGGAAAGCACCCGCTTCACCGTCCAGCGTCGCGGTGACGACGAACTGATGGGCCAGATCGGCATGGCGGACGGCCAGCTTGCGTCCGGTCAGGCGAATGCCATCAGCGACCGCCACGGCCTTGCTGCCGGGAAGCGCGAAGGGGTCATACCCTTCCTCATGCGCGAAGGCCGTGATCGCTTCACCCGCGATCAGCCCGGACAAATCCTCGCCCGCGCCGTGCAGGATCGCGCCGCACAGCGCGCTGGCCAGCACCGGCTCGACGACCAGCTTGCGTCCGACTTCTTCCATGACCACGGCAATGTCGCGCATACTGCCGCCAAAGCCGCCCGCCTCTTCGGCAACGGTCGCACCAAGAATACCCTGCTCGGCAAGGTGCGGCCAGAGTGCCAGCCGATCCGGCTCCTCTGCCGAAAGCCGCCGCCGCCGCTCCTCGAAATCATTTTCGACATCGAGAAGCTTGCCCAGCATGTCGCCGAACATCTGCTGCGTTTCTGTTCTAGCGAACGTCATCTCAATCCTTTTCGTCAGGCTTTGTACGCCCGCGCCTCACCCGTCACTCGAACAGCGTTCCATCGGCGAATATGCCGCCGATCGCCCGGACAAACCGCGCAGCATCCGCGCCGTTGATGACGCGATGATCGTAACTCAGCGAAAGCGGCAGGCATTTCCGCCAGATAATAGCGCCGTCATCGCCAGGGGCTGGCCGAAGCTGAATAGCGGTCGCACCCAGGATCGCGACGTCGGGCGCATTGATGATGGGGGTGAACGCCGTACCTCCGATATGTCCGAGCGAGGTCAGCGACATCGAACTGCCCGACATCTCCGCCATCGACAGGCCCTTGGTCCGCGCCTTTTCCGCGATCGCCGCTATGGCGGCGGCGATATCAGCGAGGGTCATCGTGTCGACGCCCCTCAACACCGGCACGAACAAACCGCCCGGCGTATCGACCGCCACGCCGATGTTCACATATTTCTTGAGAATGATCGACTGGCCATCATCGCTCAACGATGCGTTGAACTGCGGGAAATCAGCCAGCACCCGGCCAAGCGCCCTGACCAGCAGGGCAACCGGGCTGACTTTTGCGCCCGGATTTGCCCTGTTCCAGTCTGCACGCCTGGTTTCGGCCTCGGTCACATCCACTTCATCATGATGCGTGACATGCGGTATAGCCAACCAGTTACGGCCAAGGAACTTCCCCGTCAGTTTCTGAACGGGAGTGAGTTTCTTGACCTCCACTTCCCCGAATTCGGAGAAATCGGCAACCGGCCAGGCCGGGAGCGACGTGATCAGGCTTTCAAGGCTCATGGCTATTCGATTATACCCAGCACTGTCCCAACGTCATAGGTCTCGCCGGGCTGCATGATGATGCGCAAAGTCCCCGACGCGGGGGCCTCGACCTCATTGGTCGACTTGTCGCTCTCCAACGAAAAGAGCGGCTCACCCTCGACGGCCTGGCCGCCATCGGGCACCAGCCATTCGGACAATTGGCCCTCGCTCATCGAAAAGCCCAGTTTGGGAAGCAGAATCTCGGTAGCCATTTAACTATCCTTTCCAGTCACGAGTGCGCGAACCGCAGCTTCGATGCCCGCTGCGGAAGGAACGAAGGCGGTTTCGAGCGGCTTTGAATAGGGCACCGGAGCAAATGCGCCGCCAAGACGCCGGACCGGTGCTTTCAACGTGCCGAAGAAACGATCGCTCAGATCCGCAGCGATCTCGGCACCAACGCCAAACTCCTTCACGGCCTCATGGACGATCAGCGCGCGACCGGTCTTTTCCACCGAAGCGTAAACCGTTTCCTTGTCCCATGGCGCGATCGTCCGCAAATCGACGACCTCGACCGAGACGCCGCTTTCAGCGAGTGCCGCGGCGGCGGCCATCGCCGGTGCAACCATGGTCGCATAGGTGACGATCGTCAGATCGCTGCCCTCCTGCACGACCTTAGCCTTCCCCAGCGGGATGACTTCCTTGGTGAAAGGGCTGCTGTTCCAGTAGGTCGGCAGATTTTCGATGAAGATGACCGGATCCTCATCCTCGATCGCACTACGCAACAAGCCGTATGCGTCGGTCGGATTGGATGGCGCCACCACCTTGATGCCGGGCGTATGGGCGAACCAGGCTTCCAAATAATCGCTGTGCTGACCGCCGTTAGACATGCCAGCGCCCGTCATCGTGCGGATGACGATGGGAACATGGGTCTGTCCGCCTGACATGAAGCGCAGTTTGGCAGCATGATTGATGATCATGTCCATTGCAATGGTGGTGAAGTTCATCAGCATGATTTCGGCGACGACGCGATGTCCCCGCAGGGATGCGCCGATTGCCGTGCCGATGATCGCCTGCTCCGAAATCGGGGTGGATTTGACACGATCGTCGCCGAACGCGGTCGACAGGCCCTTGGTCGCACCGGCCACGCCGCCTTCTTCCCGATCGGCGACATCCTCGCCAAGCACTAGCAGTGTCGGATCGGCGGCGAGCGCATCGTAGAGCGCCAGATTGACGGCCGAAATATTGTTCATGGTCTGCGTTGTCATTATCTTGATCCCTCAGGCCAGTTCGTGGGCGAAGACATCGCGCTTCAATTCAGAAACGTCGGGCCATTCGGCCTCGAATGCCGCCTTTACCGCCTCTTCGATGCGGGCCTTGATATCCGCATCGATGGCGTCGAGTGCTTCCTCACTCGCCGCCTCGTCAGTCAGAACTCGCTTGCGCAAGGTGACGAACGGATCATTCTGCTTCGCCGTTGCTATTTCCTCTTTGGGAATATAGCCCGCAGCGTCGCCGATCAGATGGCCGTTGAAGCGGAAGGTCAGCGCCTCGATCAGCGTGGGCCCCTCGCCCGCCCGCGCGCGATCGACCGCGATCTTCGCCGCGCCATACATCTCGTCCACATCGTTGCCGTTGACCGTCACGCCCGCCATGCCATAGCCAGCGGCGCGCTTCGACAATTGATCGACAGCCGTCGAATTGGCGAAGCTGGTATGTTCGGCATAGCGATTATTCTGGCAGATGAAGATGACCGGCAGCTTCCACAAGGCGGCCAGGTTCAGCGATTCATGGAACGCGCCGATATTGGCGGCACCATCGCCGAAATTGGCGACGGCCACATGGCCCTTACCCTCAAGCTTGGCGGACCAGCCAAGGCCGGTCGCGATCGGCATCGATGATCCAACGACGCCCGTTGTCACCATGCAGCCACTCTCCGGGTGGGTCAGATGCATAGTCCCGCCCTTGCCCTTGCAACTGCCGGTGATGCGGCCTGCAAGTTCCGCCCATAGCGGACCAAGCGGAAAGCCTTTGGCGAGCATGTCATGCGTGCCGCGATAGATTGTGCAAATCGTATCGCCGTCGTTGAGATTGACCGAAAGCGCCGAAGGAATGATTTCCTGCCCGGCGGGAGAATAATAGGGCGTCATCAGCAGGCCCGCTTTCATCGCCTTGATGACGCGCATGTCATTATAGCGGATGAGCGCGGCCTTCTTGTAGATTTCGAGGAGCGTGCCAGCGTCCAATATTGGTAGGTTTGACATCCTGTCCTCCTGGATTATCGTTTGTTCGCAAACAGATCACGGCCGATTATCTGCTTCATCACTTCAGCAGCACCGCCGGCGATCCGTGCGATCCGCGCATCGATGAATGCGCGCGCGATGGGATATTCGGTCATATAGCCATAGCCGCCAAAAAATTGCAGGCATTCATTGACCACCTTGTTGTGGAGATCGGTGACAAGCAATTTGGCCTTGGCCGCATCGACCGGGCTGAGTTCGCCCTTGAGATGCGTTTCGATGCACCAGTCGGTGAACACGCGCAAGGCAGTGGTTTCCGCCGACAATTGCGCGAGCACGAATTGGGTATTCTGGAAATCGGCGATCGTGTGCCCGAACGCCTTGCGTTCGGCGGTATAGTCGACCGTCCACTGGATCGCTGCCTCGCAGACGCAAATGCTGCGGATGGCCTGGGTCAGCCGCTCCTGCGACAATTTCGTCATCAGCATCGCAAAGCCGCGCCCCTCGTCGCCCAGGCGGTTGGCAACAGGCACGCGCATATCGGCGAAGAACAGCTCGGACGTGTCCTGCGCTTTCAGACCGATCTTCTCCAGATTGCGCCCGCGTTCAAAACCCGCATTGTCGGCCGGCGACAGGATGATGCTGACGCCTTTTGCGCCCGCTTCGGGATCGGTCTTGCACGCAACCAGCGCAAAATCGCAGTTCTGGCCGTTGGAAATATAGGTTTTCTGTCCATTGATCAGATAGTCATCGCCATCGCGAACGGCGCGGGTGCGGATGGCTTTCAGGTCGCTCCCGGCATTGGGTTCGGTCATGGCCACCGCACCGATCGCCTCGCCCGTCACCATCTTGGGCAACCAGGTCTGCTTCAGCTCTTCCGAGCCCCAGGCCAGAATATAGGGCGCGACCATTTCGGAATGGACCATGAAGCCTGGACCGGACATGCCAGCCTTTGCCAGTTCCTCAATCACGACGACATTATAGAGCCAGTCCGCGCCGATCCCGCCATAATTTTCGGGAATGTCGCAACAGAGCATGCCCGCCTCGCCAGCCTTGAGCCAGACGTCGCGCGGGACGCGCTGCTGCTTTTCCCACGCATCGTGGAAAGGCACCATTTCGGTTTCGACGAAGCTCCGCACGGTATCACGGAACATCTCATGGTCGGACGAAAATAATGTGCGCTTCATCAGGCGAGCCCCAAAATGGAAATACAGGCGATGCCCTGATAAGGTACACCGCCCAGATTATGCGTCAGGCCCATGGAGGGCGAGGACAGTTGCCTCTCCCCGGTGCGGCCAAGAAGCTGGCTGTAGACCTCATAGGTCATCCGCAGGCCGGTGGCGCCGATCGGATGGCCGAAACATTTGAGCCCGCCGTCGATCTGACACGGCACCTGGCCGGCGGCGTCGTAGAAGCCATCAAGGATGTCGTTGACCGCCTTGCCTTCCTCCGAAATGAACAGATCCTCCATTGTCACCAGTTCGGTGATCGAAAAACAGTCATGCACTTCGATCAGGTTCAACTGGGTGCGCGGATCGGTGATCCCCGCTTCCTTGTAGGCGCGGGTCGCGGCGCTGCGCGTGTTGCGCACATGGCTGCCGTCCCACGTGTTCATCTGGGATTCGACGCCGGAACTGATCGCCAGCTGGATCGCCTTGATCGTCACCAGATCCTTCTTGCCCAGCGCGCGTGCGATCTCCGGCGTCGTCACGATCGCACAGGCCGCGCCATCGGACACGCCGCAACAATCGAACAGCCCCAGCGGATCGGAAATCATCGGCGCGTTGATGATCGTTTCCATCGGCACCGCCTTGCGCAGATGCGCCTTGGGGCTGTGCACACCATTCTGGTGGCTCTTCCACGACACATGCGCCATACCGCGCTTCAAATCTTCTTTCGACATGCCATGTTTGGCGCGATAGCCCGCTGCCAACTGGGCGAACCCGGCCGGTGACGATCCCATCGGCATCCACATATCGTTGAAGGTACCCTTGAAGGGTATGGGCAGCCCGCCATAGCCCGTGTCCTTGAGCTTTTCCGCTCCAATGGCGACGGCGATGTCGACCGCACCCGATGCGACCGCGTAGGCCGCGCCACGCAAAGCCTCCGTCCCGGTCGCGCACATATTCTCAACGCGCGTGAAGGGAATGCCATCAAGGCGCAGCGCCGTGGAGGCGGGAATGGGCGAATTGCCGACATTCACATTGTCCAGTGCGCTACCATACCAGCCTGCCTCGATCTGCGACCGCTCGATCCCGGCGTCGGCCAGCGCCTCGTCGAACGCTTCGCGCATCAAGGCAGATGAATCGGTATCCCAACGCTCGCCGAATTGCGCACAACCCATGCCCAGGATCGCTACTTTGTCCTTGATGCCTGTCGCCATGATTATGCTCCCGCCGCGCCAGTGGGCGCAGCTTTCCAGAAATAGCGGTTGTAGCCGCGAGCGCGGTCGCGCTCCTTGATCCGATACGTCAGCTTGAGCGGCGTCCCGACTTCCAGCCCTTCCGGCCCGACATCGACCACCTCCATCAGGATGCGCGCGCCGTTGTTGAACTGCACGAAGCCGACATAGAGTGGCGGGGCAGGGTGGAAGGAAAGCCAGTCAGCAGTGTAGGTGAACACCTGCGACGGCTCATCGACCAGCGAATAATCCTCGAACTGGCTAGCAGGCGCATTACAGCCTGGATTGACGCAATATTCGAGTTGAGGAAACTGGATCGTGGCGCATTGCCCGCATTTGCCCGCCACCAGCGCGTCGATTTGCCCGCCCGAACGATATTGCTCCGTCAGCGCCGTCTTGGCCACCTTTTCCGACCGCATGCCCCATTCCAGATCGATGCCGTCGTAGAAGGAGAGCATACGCAAATAACTGTCTGTCGCGATGCCATTGGCGATTGCACCGCTCACGCCGGTACGCGGCTGCGCGTTGCCAATGGCCGCAGTTACCTCAAACACCAGCGCATCAGCACCCTGTCCAAAACCGACCAGGAGAATCCTGTCGCCCGTAGCCGCCGTTTCCAGCACATGGGCAAGCATCAGCAGAGCATGGGCCGCGCCCGCATATCCGACACCATCTGACAAGCCGTCCGCTGGCTTCCCCGCGAAACCGATCTTCTTGGCCACCGCATCGGCAGCACCGCGCTGTAGCGACGGCATGACGAAATGCGTCAGATCATTCGCAGCGATGCCGGCTTTCGACAATGCCTGAGCAATGGCCTGCGGCGCAAGCTTGGCATAGCCTTCGTCACGAACCCAGCGTTCTTCCCAGAAATAGTCATAGCGCTCACGCGCCGCGCGGAAGTGATCGACAAACGGGGCTGTCACGCTGGCCGCGCCCAGCAACCTTGCCACCACATCGTCGCCCGCGCCCAGCAGGAACGCTGCGGCACCCGCGCCATAGCTTAGTTCCTGCGTGCTGGCAGGCTTTGCAACCGGTGCGTCACTGGCGATAAACAGGGCCTCTTCGCCCACCTTCAACGCTTGCAGCAGCCCGGACGTGCCGGCACGCTGCGAATAGCCTGTATCACTGCTTGCGATGGCCGTCGGCAAGCCAAGCGCGCTCGCCACAAGCGCGCCATGCTGGAGATCCGCATAAGGCAGGCTGGTCGATGCCAGATACACTGCCTCGATCGCATCGGAGGGCCGGCCGTTGAAACAGTCGCGGGCCGCTTCCACCGCCATGGTGACGGCGTCCTCGTCCCAGCTGGTGAAGGCACGCGCGCCTTTGGCCTGACCGCGCAGATTGGGCGCCATCCACTTGTGCGCGTCCGCAATGAGCGACCGGTCGATCCGTAGACGCGGGACATAGCCGCCAAACCGTTTAATGCCAAAATCTGCCATCGGAACTCCACTCGCGTGTTTTGCGACCTGTCAATCTTGCGCGCCGGTCTGCACTGCACTCATGTACCCGACGCGGACGGAAATCTTGCTGGTCGCTTTTCGATGAAGGCACGGACGCCTTCTTCAAAGTCGGCGGTGCCGACCGCCTGCACGATCGCATCGCGTTCCGCCTTGAGCTGCGCGGAAACAGATTGCTGGCCGCCGGAACCGAGCAATGCCTTTGCCTGCCGAACCGCCCCAGCGGGTGCGCGTGCGAACCGTTTCGCCTGCGCCTCCCCTTCCGATGCCAGTTCGGCGGCGGCCACGATGCGCGACGCCAGGCCAATCCGGAACGCTTCCTCTGCACCGACGCGCGCGGCAGTCAGGATCAGTTCGGCAGCACGCCGCTCACCGACGACACGCGGCAGAAGCAGACTAACCCCACCGTCAGGCGGCAGGCCGACCCGTTGATGCGAGAACAGGAAAGTGACCGTTTCATCGGCGATCAGATAATCCGCGCCCAGCGCAAACATTAGACCCGCGCCCGCGACTGCACCCTGGCAGACGGCAACAATGGGAACCTCGATCGACAGATATGCCTCGACCATCCCCCGAACGGCATCAAGCCGCGAGGTGAAGTCAGCACGGCGTGCCTCCACCGGCTGCTCGATGGCGCGCGCGAAACTCCGCACGTCGCCACCGGCCGAAAAATGCGCGCCCTCCCCCCGCACTAGCAACACCCGAACGGACGGGTCGCCGGAAATCGAGGAAAAGAGTTCGGTCAGGCCCGGCACAGCTTCCTGCGGTATCGCATTGCCATGCGCAGGCCGGTTGAAGGACAGCGTCAGAACGCCGCCCGCCCGCTCGACCAGATAGGGTGCGCTCTCGCTCATTGAGATCAGAAGGGGTCCCAAGTGAAGACATGCGAGGAAATGTCGAGCGGGTAGAAGCTCGGCTTCATCGCAGGCAGCGCGTGGCTGACGATCGTTTCAGGCGTCCAGCCGTCGGACGTCTGCGCCGTGCGGATCGGGCGTGGCTGGCTGAACAGGATGGTCTCATTCATGCGCGAGGAGAATATCTGACCACTGACATCAGCCGCGCCGTCGCTGATCAGGCCGACCGCAAGCGGTGCGATCTTGTCCGGCGTCATCCGCTTGGCGATTTCGAGGCGCTTGCGATTGGCTTCGTCGTTGGCCGGAATCGTGCCGACCATGCGCGTGAAAGCGAACGGCGCGATGCAGTTGGACCGGACATTGAAACGCTGCATGTCGATAGCGATCGACTTGGACAGGCCTGCGACGCCCAGCTTGGCGGCCGAATAATTGGCCTGGCCCATGTTGCCGATGAGACCGCTGGTCGATGTCATATGGACGAACGCGCCGCTGCCCTGCTCCTTGAAATAAGGGGCCGCAGCGCGCGAGACGTAGAAATAGCCGTCGAGATTGACCGCGCGAACCAGATCCCAATCTTCCTTGGTCATCTTGTGGAAGATGACGTCGCGCAGGATGCCGGCATTGTTGACGACAGCGTCGATCTTGCCGAACGCCTTGATCGCGTCCTGGATGATCTCTTCGGCGGATTCCCATGTCGCAATTGAATGGAAGCTCGGCGCGGCGATACCGCCGGCGGCAGTGATTTCATCGACAGTGCGTTGGGCAGGGGTGGTATCCGCTCCGCCACCGGCAGCAGCGCCGCCAAGGTCGTTCACGAGCACGCTGGCACCGCAAGCGGCCGCAAGCTTGGCGATTTCAGCCCCAACGCCATTGCCGGCACCGGTTACGATGACAACCTTGCCTGCAAGAATTCCCGACTGACTCATGCTTCATCCCATCCTTCTAATTTATGGTATCGACTACAGCGTTAGCAATTAGTGTCAATATACTAATTCTATGCCGCGCCTCCAATCGTTGCGCTTCCGCGATCCAGCACCACCAGATCGCGTTCTACCGAACGGCATCGGAAGCGAACGGCGCCTCCTTCCAGGAAAAATTCAACGCGGATCGTTTCGCCCGGGAAAACCGGCTTGCTGAAACGCACCTCCATCGCCTTCAACCGCGCAGGATCGCCATCACACAAGCGGCTGATGATCGCGCGTGCGGCCAGCCCCATGGTGCAGAGGCCATGAAGGATCGGTCGATCGAAACCCGCCTTGCGGGCGACCGAAGGGCTGGCATGGATCGGGTTCAGGTCGCCGCTCAAGCGATAGATCAGCGCGATTTGCGGCAAAGTGGGAATGTCCAGCACATCGTCGGGATCGCCATCAGGGATCGCCGCCAGACCGGGGCCAATGTCGCCAAATCCACCCTGCCCACCGTCGCCGCGCAGAAATAATGTCTGCGTGACGGTCGCGCACAACAATTCGCTGTCCCTGTCATAAAGGCGCTTCTGCATCTTCATGATCGCGCCCTTGTCGGCACCTTTATCTTCGATGCTCAGGATCGAATAGTCACCGCGCATGCGGCCCTCGGCGGGAATGGTAGAGTGGATTTCGAACGCCTGTTCAGCGTGCAGCACCTTGACCCAATCGATGCCCAATTCCGGCCGATCTATCCAGAAGCCGGGATGCGCAATCGTATTGCACATGGCCGGCACGGCCTTGAGGCCTTTTTCATAGACGAACGCCAATTGCGTTTCATCTGTAGGGTCGCTTCCGTAACCCAGCCCCAATGCATAGAGGATGGTTTCCGGTGCCGAATAATCGTGATGCTTATCGTCGAGCTTGAAACGTTGTAATATGTCCAAATTCACGATGCCCGGCTCCCCTGAATCGAATAATGTTGACTCGCTTAGCCCATTTAGGATTTAGGTACAAGAAGGCTGGAAAGCTGCGATCTGTCGGGATGACGGAACGGCACCGACCTTATCATCACGGCCGGATAGGTAGGCGTTGGATATGAGCGATACGGCTTCATCGACTCGGACATAGCCCATAATGCTGGAAATGGATCACCCATGAGCGACGTTATCGACGATAGAAGGATCGAGGAGCGCGCTGCGCAGCATGGGCTGGCGTCGCGCGTGGAGTGCGCGCAGGCGATCCGGTCATTGCTCGATAATTTTTCTTGTTCGATGGCTGACGATGCGCAGCTGGATGAGGCGGCCGCACGCATTCGCATGGTATCGGAACTGCTGGCTGGACAACCCAGCCGACCGGCCCATGTGCGCTTCATCGAAGGCATGTTGACCGGCTTGGGCGAACTGAGCGAGCTTGGCCCATTCACTGGCAGGCTTCATCCTCTGCCTCCTCCTTTCAAACTAGTCCTCAATGGCGACCGGGCGGAAGCCTATGCCACTTACAGCCACCCGCACCAGGGGCCGCCCGGACTTCTCCAAGGGGGGTTCATTGCGGCCACGTTCGACGAATTGCTGGGCATCGTTCAGGCAGGCGTCCTGAGGATGACGGTCGACCTTCAGATCGCCTATCGAGCGCCAACGCCGCTTTATAAAGAGCTTCGCTATACGACATGGCTAGACCGGATCGACGGACGCAAAGCCTATGCGAAGGGGACATTGCATGATGGTGATCGGCTGTGCGCCGAGGCCAGCGGCGTGTTCGTGGAGCCACGGCAACGACCCTTTTGATAAAAAGAATAGAGATTCAGTCACCAACGCATGTGACGGTGAGAGGATAAGAGAATGTCGACGCACACAACCTATTGTCGCAACTGTGCCGCTGCTTGCGGCCTGAAGGTCACGCACGAGGACGGCGTCATTCAGGACATCAGGGGCGATCGCGATCATCCGGTCTCGCAGGGCTATTTCTGCATCAAAGGTGCAGCGACCAAGGACTTTCACAATGGCGAAGACCGGTTGCTGGGCAGTCGGCGACGCAATGCGGATGGAACGTTCGAAGACATCGACGCCGAAACGGCGATGGATGAGATTCACGAAAAGTTAAGCGCGATTATTGCCCAACACGGAATTGAGTCCGTCGCGCTTTACTACGGTACCGGGTCCAACTGCAATGTGCTCAGTGTGCCTGCGGCGAAGGCGTGGATGGACGCCATCGGTTCGCCCTATCTTTTCTCAAGCATGACCGTGGACCAGTCAGCCAAATGGGTTACCGCCGGTCGCATGGGGGTGTATCTGGCTGGCAAACATAAATTGCCTGAAGCCGATGTGCTGATGATCGTTGGCACCAATCCGGCAGCGTCGCACGCCTGCTACGGCATGCCTTCGCCTAACCCGATCAAGCACATGCGAGACGCGCGCAAGGCAGGGACGACGTTCATCGTGGTCGATCCCCGCAAGACCGAACTGGCGCGCTCCGCCGATCTCCATCTGCCCGTGCGACCGGGCCAAGACGCAGCGCTGTTTGCCGGATTGATCCGCATCGTTCTGGAAGAGGGCCTTGAGGACAAGGCCTTCTGCGCGCGTTTCACGACCTCGCTTGAGCGCCTGCGAGCAGCCGTTGCGCCGTTCACGCCTGATCATGTAGCCGCGCGTACCGGCATCGACGTCGACACGCTGTACAAGGCCGCGCGGATTTTCGCTGGCGCGCCCCGCAAGTCGGCGCTGACGGGCACGGGATCGGCCATGGGGCTCAACTCCAACCTGGCCGAACAAATGATAGAGGCGCTCACCGCGATCTGCGGCGGCTATCGTCGGGCGGGAGATATTATCCACAACACCGGCTATTATGGCGGAACGCCAGCGCAGGAAGCGGTGCTGCCGCCGAACCGGACCTGGGAAAATGGCCCCAAGCTGCGTACCGTTGATATCGGTCCGATCGGCGGCGAATATCCGACCTCACGTCTGCCCCAGGAGATAGTGGGCAATGAGAAAGGGCGAATTCGCGCGCTGATTCATTTGGGTGGCAATCTGGTCAAGGCGCTGCCTGAGCCGAATCGGACGATCCCGATGATCGAGCAGCTCGATTTGCTCGTCTCGATCGATGTGCGGGACAATGTGACGAGCCGCATGGCGGATTATCTGATCGCGACCAGCGGCCATTATGAACATCATGATTTCAACCTGGCGCTGGAATACATGCTGCCGACTACCTTTGCGCAAATTGCCGAGCCATTCCTGACGAAACCCGCAGGCGTGATCGAAGACTGGGAGTTTTTTCGGGGCATGGCCCATCGCATGGGCAAGACATTGCACATGCGTCGACCATTTTATGGAATGGCACATCGCGACATACCTGGGCCGGAACTGGAAATTACGGACCAGACCACGGGCGAGGACCTCATACGCTGGCTCGCCGACGGCGGTCGCAGCAATTATGATGAACTCAGGGCCAATCCGGGCGGTGTCCATTTCCCGGAGGCTGAGGCGGTTGTCCAAGTCGCGAACGACGACGATAGCGCCCGGCTCGACCTGTGCCCATCCGATGTAGAAGATGAGCTTCGGGGCGTGTATGAGGCGCAGGACGATCTGGCCGACTATCCGTTTCGGGTCATATCGCGGCGGCTTATCGAGGTGATGAACAGCGCCTACACGCAAGCGAGCCAGACCCGTCGCCGCTTCCCGACCAACCCGATCTACATGAATGTGGAGGACATGACCCGACTCGACGTGGCAGAAGGTGGCACAGTCAGGCTGACAGGCCGAACGGGCGGGGTCGTTATAGGTCGCGTTCGCAAGGATACGGGTCTACAACGGGGCGTTATCGCCATGTGTCATGGTTGGGGGAACCCGGAACTGCCTGGTGAGCAGGATCCTGACGTATTTTCCGGTCGGCTCGTGTCACTCGACCAGGACCTAGAATCCATCAATTTCATGCCCAGACAAAGTTCGGTGCCCGTGCAAGCGCAACGGCACGATGCCTAACAAGACCGCAGCAGACACTATTAAGGAGTATTTATGAAGATCGGAATTATCGGCGCCGGCAATATCGGCGCCACCCTTGCCCGCAAACTCGTCGATGCGGGCCATGACGTCAAGATCGCCAATTCCAAGGGGCCGGATACGTTGGCTGACATCGCCAAGGACACTGGCGCTGAGGCGGTGACGAAGGAAGATGCGGTCAAGAATGTCGACACGGTCATCCTGTCCATACCATTTCTCAGCTATCAGACGTTGACCAGCCTGCTCAGCGGCGTCCCGTCCGATGTCATCGTGATCGACACATCCAATTACTATCCCTTCCGCGATGGCATTCTCGACGGCCTCGATAATGGCACGCCCGAAAGCGTCTGGGTCGGCGAACAGATCGGTCGGCCGGTCGTCAAGGCGTGGAATGCCGTCTTGGCAGCGACACTTGCGGAACGCGGCAAGCCGAAAGGTGCTGAAGGTCGGATCGCTCTGCCGGTCGCCGGCGACGATGCTCATGGTAAGGCTGTGGCGATGGAATTGGTCGAGGCTACGGGTTTCGACGCCCTGGACGCTGGCTCCCTGGCCGATTCTTGGCGGCAGCAGCCTGGCACGCCTGCCTATTGCACCGAACTGGCGATCGACGAACTCAAGCCCGCGCTTCTCGCCGCCGACAGGCAGCGAGCGCCTGTAAATCGCGAAACGCTGATAAAGGGCTTTATGGAGAATTACGGTAAACTTTCGCACGATGATACGGTCGCAATGAATCGCGCCGGTACTGCCTGAGAAAAAGCTGCGGATCGGCTGGCAGGCCGATCCGCAGCAAATGTTCAGCGTGCGTTGCAGTTCCCGGAGATAGAGGATGAAGTTCGGAATTAGCTGCAGCCAGATTCTTGGCCACACTCCGACTGCCGGTGACATCCTGTCGATGGCCAGAGAAGCCGAAAAGATCGGATATCACTCGATCATGTTGGGCGATCATATCCTGACGCCGAACTGTTTCGATGACTCCAACTATCCGGCCGGCACATTCGACGCCGCAACACCCTGGTATGAACCGTTCGTCCTGCTCTCTGCGCTCGCGGGCGCGACGACAACGATCCGGCTGGGCACGGGCATCGCGGTGATACCTTATCGTCCCCCCATTCAACAGGCACAGGCGATCGCGACGCTCGACTTCATAAGCGAAGGGCGTTTTTACTATGGCGCCGGGATCGGATGGATGCGCGAGGAATTTGATGCGCTCGGGGTTTCCTTCGACGAACGCGGTCGGCGCAGCGACGAATATCTCGAACTCATCACGCTGCTGCTATCGGGACGACCCGAAGGATATAAGGGCCAGTTTGTCGATTTTCCCGGTGGGCGTCTCAATCCGCTTCCCCATCAAAAGCCCTACCCGCCCATCATCATCGGCGGAGAATCGCCGCCCGCTATCCGGCGTATCGCGGGATATGGCGACGGATTTTATATCAACTGGAAAAGCCTGCCCGAACTCGACTTGTTCATCACTGCTCTGACCGATCAAATGGAGCGCAACGGGCGCGCCGTTTCAAGCCTCTACAAACAGCTCGCGACCACCGATGTCGCCTTCATCCGTGCAGCAAAGGATATGCTGCCCGACTATGCGGCGCGGGGCGTGGACGAGATCATCTTCAGCCCCGTGTGCGATTCTCCCGCTGAAGGGATGGAGGCGATCAAGGCATTCGCCGACGAGTTTTTCTGACCCTAAGGCAAGACATCCACAAGCCTGTCACACACGCAGATGAACGCTCGATCAATATGTGGCGTTCGTGACGCCGCCATCGATCACCAAGCTCTGCCCGGTGATATAGTTCGACTGCTGGCTACAGAACATCGCCGCGATGGCGCCGAAGTCGATCTCCGACCCGAAGCGCCCGACCGGAATGCCGATCGTCTTGATCGCTTCCTGCAGTTCCGCTTCCAGGCTTATCCCCTTTTCCTCCGCGCGTTTGCCGTAGATTTCGCGGATCCCGTCCGTGTCGTGCATCGCAGGCAGAAGAGAATTGATCGTCACGCCATGCGGGGCGATCACCTTGGCGACCGCCACCGTATAGTTGACCAACGCGGCCCGCGGCGCGCCGGACAAGATGCGCCAGGGATGAGGAAATTTCACCGCAGCGGTGGCGATATTGAGAATGCGGCCCCATCCCCGATCGCACATGCCATCGACGATGGTGCGGATAAACTCGACGGGTGAGATGAAGGTCATGTCCAGGTTCGCACGCCAGTCCGCGTCCGAAATCTGTCGGAAATCCTCGATATAGGGCGGTGGCGAACAGGTGCCGACGAAAATGTCCGGCTCAGGGCAGAGCTCCAATATACGCTCGCGTCCTTCCACTGTCGCGTGATCCGCAACGATCGCCCGCACCTGCGCGCCGGTCGTGCTGCGAATTTTCTCGCAGGCTGTTTGCAGCCGTGCCTGATTACGCGCAGAAATGAAAAGGTTAACCCCCTCGCCACCCAAGGCCATGGCGGTGCCAAATCCGAGTCCCGCGCTACCGCCATTGATGATGGCGTTACGCCCCCTGATCCCAAGGTCCATCGTTCCTGATCCTTTCCGCCTGCTCGATTATCTCTGCATCTGCACCCGCTTCCAGTATGACGCCGGTTTGTTCGGTCAGGCCATTTGTAGATGCGTTAAAGTTGCAAGCCACCATCGACGGCCAGCGACTGCCCCGTGATATATTTCCCCTTCTCAGACAGCAGGAAGGTGACGGCGTCCGCGACATCCTGCGCAGTACCAAACGCCTTCATCGGCAGCATCCTGCGAATACCGTCCACCCATTCCTCGATCCCCGGCTTTGAAATCAACTCGCCACCCAGGCCCGCATTGATGAACCCCGGCGCGACACAGTTGGAGCGGATGCCGAAACGCCCTTCTTCCAAAGCGATGCCACGGAACAGCATTTCGATAGCCGCCTTGGGCGCTGCCGAACAGATGTCGCGCAGTGGCACTTTTTCAACGGCGGCCGTGATGACGGCCACCAGGGCACCGCCACCACCCGCCTTCAGATGTGGCAGCGTCGCCCAGACGAGGTTGAAGGCGGCCTGGACGTCATTGTCGAAAACCTGCTTCCATTCGGCTGGCGTGATCGTGTTCAGGAACTTCATCGGAATGTGCGGGCCGGCGGCGTAGACGACCGAATGAACCCGACCGAAGCGCGCCGCTGCCGCGTCCACGAACGCCTTCATGGCATCGGCATCGGTATGATCGACGGACATGGCCAGTGCGTCCCGACCAGCGGCCTCGACCTTAGCGACGACCGCATCGGCGGCTTCCTGGCGTGACCGATATGTGAAGGCGACATTCGCGCCGGCAATGGCCAGTCCTTCGCAGATCGCAGAGCCAATGCCCCCACTGCCGCCAGCGACGATCGCCACGCCGTCTGTAAACATCCTCTCCATCTACGTTCCTTCTTTTCCTCTTGTAGGCGCAACCCATATGGTGCACCCCTCCAAAATCAGAATTAGTTCGCGCATACTATACTGAGGAAATCAAATGCCCAACCCCGAAATTATCATCACCGAAAGCGAAAGTGTGATTCACGTCGCTTTCAACCGGCCGGAAAAATACAACGCCATCAGCATGGACATGCTCGACGGCCTGCGCGACGCGACGGCGCGGCTGCGCGATCGCGATGACCTGCGCGCGATGCTGTTAACGGCCAATGGCAAATATTTCTCCGCCGGCATCGACCTCAACGGCGGCCTCGCGCCCGATGCGTCGATCAAAAGCCCCAAGGCTTTCCGCAGCTGGTATCGCCAGGGCTCAGGCAGTCTGCATGGCCTCGGCGACGAATGGGAAGCGATTGAGAAGCCGATCGTCGTCGCCTTTCAGGGACCGTGCCTCGGCGGCGCGCTGGAATTGTCGCTCTGCGCCGATTTCCGCCTCGCCAGCACCGGTGCTCGCTTCGGCCTACCGGAAATCAGCTTTGGCGCATTGCCCGGATCGGGCGGCACAAGCCGCCTCGTCCGGCTGGCTGGGCCACATTGGGCGCGCTGGCTGGTACTCGCCAATCGGCAGGTCGATGCGGATCGGGCGCTGGCCATCGGTCTGGTTCACGATGTCGTCCCGCAGGAAGAACTGGCCGACAACGCCCTCGCCTTCTGCCGCTCGCTGGCGGCCCTCCCGCCCGAAGCATTCGGCGCGGGCAAGCTGGCGATCGAACTGGCGACCGATCTGGATCGCGCCCAGGCACGCAATGTCGAACGCCTGGCCGTCAGCGGACTGTTCCAAGGGGCCGAACTGCATGATCTGATGCGGGCCATGCAGGAAAAGCTGGCTTCCAAAAAGGGCTGAGGCAGGAACCTCAGAGCTTTTCGATAAAGCTTCGCCACTGCGCGGTCAGGTCAGCGCGGTGATCGGGCGCAGCAATGGCGATCAACGCGGCGGCACGCTCTGAATGGGTGCCGCCGCGCAGGTCTGCCAGGCCAAATTCGGTCACTACGATATCGACATCCATCCGGCCTAGCGACACCGGCCCCGCCCCTGCATTGGGCGCGACGATCCGGCTGATAGTGCCCTTGGCGGCGGTGGCTGCCAGCGCAACGATCCGCAGCCCGTCGGCCAGTTTAGCACCCCGCGCGAAATCGCTCGCGCCGCCCGGACCCGACATGAAACCCTTCGGCCCGACTTCGGCGTATACCTGGCCGAACAGGTCCACTTCAGTCGCCGAATTGATGGCAATGAAATCGCGAATGGCCCTGATGGCCAAGCCATCATGCGTGAGTGCTACAGGTGCGAACCGGTAAGCCGGACCGGTGATCGCCTGATAGAGCCGCTCTGAACCGATTGCGACGCCGGCCATCACCGCCGCGCCGGGCGCAAGCGCCCCCGCCTCCTCCAGATCGACCACGGCATCGCCGATCAAACCGGAATGCACGCGCAGATTGCGCCGCCCCGTCAAGGCGCGAAATACAGCGCCCGGCACCTTTCCCAACCCGGTCTGCAACGTCGCACCATCGGGAACCAGCGGCGCTATATACCCTGCAATCGCGTCGGAAACGGCATCGCTGCCGCTGTCGGGCATACCCAGAAGCGGCTGAGACGACTCGACTGTCGCCGTGATGCTCGTCAGCGGAATGCGCGCCTCGCCGCGCGTGCGCGGCATCAGTGGATTGATATGCGCGAGACGCACGGGGATCGATGGCCAGAGTTCCGCCAGGAAATCAACGGTCGAGCCGAAGCTGCACATCCCGTCCTCGTCAGGCGGCGAGAGCATCATCAAAGCCGCATCAGGGGGAGCATATCGCAACCGCTGCCGGATGTCGGCATAGCAAAGCGGGAGAAATGTTACCGCGTCCCCCGCCGCCTTGAGCTCCGGCGTGAGGAAAAACGTCTCCGTCTTACAGGACGGATTGGCCAGATAGGTTCGGCGATTGAGGGCGGGAACGAAGATACCGGTGAACGTCATGGCACCCAGCGCTTCGCCGGCGCGATCCAGCGCATCTGCGAACAGCAACGACTCGGCCGAGCAGCCTGACACAATCGTTCGTCCGCCGACGGGAAGGCGCGCTACGAGAGCATCGACATCTGCTTCGATCGACATAATTGGCAAGCCCTCCGCGCAGTCGCGACCGGAACTGCAATTGGAATATTTACAAGCGGGCCGGTTGCTGTCAATCAGCATCTAGTATGTAGAGCCTAGAGGATATCCGAGAGAATGGCGGGTTTGTATTTCGACCAGTTCACGGTCGGCCAGACATTTCAGCACGAGATACGTCGGACGGTGACGGACATGGACAATATGCTGTTCTCGTCACTGACCTATAATCCCGCGCCCATTCATATCGATCACGCCTATGCGGCGGGAACCGAGTTCGGCAAGCCTTTGATGAACTCCATATTCACGCTGGGCCTCGTGATCGGTCTGTCCATACAGGACACAACGCTCGGCACGACCGTCGGCAATCTGGGCATGAGCG
Organism: Sphingobium sp. FG125; assembly: GCF_057809795.1. Classification (NCBI taxonomy): domain Bacteria; kingdom Pseudomonadati; phylum Pseudomonadota; class Alphaproteobacteria; order Sphingomonadales; family Sphingobiaceae; genus Sphingobium; species Sphingobium sp. FG125. Next base: position 35,850 of record NZ_JBMDKQ010000023.1, on the reverse strand, counting down.
AAACCAAATTTCCAAATCCCGTTTTCTCCGGCGATACCATCCGCGCGGAAACGCGCGTCGATGCCCTGCGACCGAGCGCATCCCGACCCGGCCAGGGCATCGTCACGTTCGAGCATGTCGGTTTCAACCAGCGCGACGAGATCGTCTGCTCGACCAAGCGCAACGCGCTCATGATGGGAAGCCCGGCATGAGGTTGCGTTCCATGCTTTTCGTACCCGGCGACAGTGAACGAAAGTTCGCCAAGGGATCGTCTGCGGGCGCCGATGCGCTGATCCTGGATCTGGAGGACGCAGTCGCTCCGTCGATGAAGGACGCTGCGCGCGCGCATGTGTCTTCCCTGCTGGATGATCGCGCCGAACGATCCTGGCGCTTTTTCGTGCGCGTCAATCCATTCGATACCGACATGACCTTTGATGACATGGCAGCAGTCGTTAAGCCTGGGCTGGACGGGTTGCTAATCCCCAAGGCGAATTCCGCGCAAGATCTCGTGCGGATCGGTACCGAGCTGGATCGGCTGGAAAGCCAGGCCGGCATGGCAGCAGGAACGGTCAAACTGGCCGTCGTCGCAACGGAAACCGCGCAGGCCATGTTCAATCTTGGCAGCTATGCGCCCGCTCATCCGCGCCTGGTCGCCATGACATGGGGGGCGGAAGATCTGGCGGCGGCCATCGGCGCGACCGACAATAAGGAAGAGGATGGCAGCTGGACCTTCCCCTACCAGGTTGCGCGCGCCCAATGCCTGTTCGCGGCCACCGCAGCGGAGGTGCTGCCCCTCGACACGCTCTATGCTGATTTTCGCGATCCGCAGGGGCTGGAAAAAGACTGTCGCCGCGCCCGCCGCGACGGTTTCGTCGGGCGTATAGCCATCCATCCTGATCAGGTGGACGTCATCAACCGGGCCTTTTCGCCATCGCCTGAACAGATCGCAGAAGCGCAGGCGATCGTCGATGCCTTTGCTGCGTCTCCGGACGCAGGCACATTAGGCATCAACGGAAAAATGTACGACATCCCTCATCTCAAGGCCGCACGCCGAACGCTGGCAGGAGTAAAATAATGTCCTCACCCCGCCCCCTCCCCACCCAGGAAGAACGCGATGTCATCCGCGAAGGCGTGCGCGCCGTCGTGACGCGGTTTGACGACGAATATTGGCTCGCCCGCGACGAGGACGGTGTCTTTCCGTTCGAGTTCCACAAGGCGATGGCCGATGGCGGATGGCTGGGCATAACCATGCCCGAAGAATTTGGCGGGGCGGGGCTGGGCGTTACCGAAGCAGCCGTGATGATGAACGAAGTGGCCAATCATGGCGGCGGGATGACCGCGGCATCGGCCATCCATGTCAATCTGTTCGGTCCCCATCCCATCGTCGTGAAGGGGACACCGGAACAGAAAGCCCGTTGGGTCCCGCGTTTGATTTCGGGTGAGGATCAGGTCGCGTTCGGCGTGACCGAGCCGGACGCGGGCCTTAACACGACGCGGATCAAGACGTTCGCCGAAAAGGTGCCCGGCGGCTATGTCGTGCACGGACAAAAGGTCTGGACATCGACCGCACAGGTGGCCAGCAAGATATTGTTGCTGACACGCACCACCAAGTTTGAGGATTGCGCACGACCGACAGACGGCATCACGATCTTCTACACCGATCTGGACAGGACCAAGATCGACGTTCACAAAATCCCGAAGATGGGCCGCAAGGCGGTGGATTCCAACGCGATCTTCATCGATGGCCTGTTCATTCCCGAGGAAGACAGGATCGGCGAGGAAGGCAAGGGCTTTTCCTATCTGCTCCACAGTCTGAACCCTGAACGAATCTTGCTGGCGGCAGAAGCGATTGGCCTGGGGCAGGACGCCCTGCGCCGCGCGTCGAAATATGCCCGTGAACGCATCGTGTTCGATCGCCCGATCGGGCAGAATCAGGGGATACAACATCCGCTGGCGGAGCGCTGGATGTACCTCGAAAGCGCATGGCAGATGACGATGAAGGGCGCTGAACTATATGACAGCGGCCTGCCATGTGGCGCAGAGGCCAATAGTGCCAAATTCCTGGGCGCACGCGCCGGCCATGACGCCTGTTGGCAAGCGGTGGCGACGCATGGCGGGTTCGGCTATGCGAAGGAATATCATGTCGAACGGCTCTATCGCGAAGTCGCCATTGCGCGCATTGCGCCAATCACCGAGCAGTTGATCATGTGCTTCATCGCGGAAAAGGTGCTGGATCTCCCGAAAAGCTACTGAATCCGCTATTGGATCGAGCTGCAAGCAAAAGAGCGCGCGTGGCACACGGCCCCGGCGCTCTTTTGTTTACCCCGCTACCGTCAGGATTATGAAATTATCTGGGGCGGGAACATGGGAAGAATGGTGCGCTTTTCAAACTGCCAGCCATCCGACGTCCTGACATAGCTGTCTTCATAGCGGATATAATGGCGGACATGGCCACTGCTGCGCGTATTGGCTTCGACCAGCGCGAACACGGCCCCAGTCGCCCGGCTTTCATCCCAATCGAGGATCACATGGTTCATCATCAGATGCACCACATGCAACACATCGGCCTTTAGTTCCGCGCCATAGACCGCAATCGCCTCGCGACCGGCGTAGATGCCCATGCCCGCGGGGCTTTCGTCGAGCACCCCATCGGGGGTGAACAGACCGGCCCATGCGTCGATCTGCCAGAGGTCGATATGATAGGCATATCGGTTGACCAGTTCCTGCAAGGCAAATCTGTCATCTGCATTCAGCATATTTGCTCCTCTCGGCATGACGGCATCGTCGATGATGATTCGCCCCCGATGCCTGACTACCCGCGCGTACACTTGACACCACGGAGGAGCATAATATGTAGTATGTCAGTACTAGACCTGTCAAATGGCCATTCCAATGCCGGGAGATATGCGCGATATAGCCAGGTGTTCCGCCAAGCGTTGCCCAGTGAACAGAGATATTCGTTCATGGCGAGCAAGCGGCAGCCGAACGGCCGGCAGGTCCGATCAACAGACCGGTTTCTAAGGAGCAGTAGATGCAGAAGTTTAAGAGAGGCCATGCGGAATATCGTGGGATCGTCGATGCGCCAATCGACGACGTCTGGGAACTGCTGACCGACTGGGCCAATTTTGAACGCTGGTGGATAAAGCCCGAAGATGGCGGTCGCCCCGGTCCAAATATCGCCAGCGTCGAACTGCTGGGCGCGCCTGATGAAGTACCCCGGACCCGCATCGTGCGCCACGTCACCGGCTCGGCTGTCGATGAAAAGCTCTGGATGCAGGACGATGCCACCAAGCGTATCGTTTATGACATGGTTTTTCGCCCGAACCCCGGCGGCGCAGAATTGCGCAACGAGTTCAGAAACTATCTGGCCACGACCATGCTCGACAGCCTGCCCACCGGCGAAACCTTGATGACGTTCAAGTCGGAATTCGACGTGATCGAGGAAGCCGACCTGAACCTTATGATCTCGCTGATAGAAAGAACCTATTCGGACGCAATCCTGAACGGGTTCAGGCAATATTTCGCGAGGCAAAAGGCACAGACCGTTCCGGCCTGATTGCGCCGAAACAACGCTATGACGCTGCTTGCTGGAAGGCGCGAAAGGCAACGTCCAATAGCGCGTGGCCTAACATGCAACGGCCCTGACTTTGTCGTCGAAAGCCTGCGCAGCTACTTGGCTCCGTTGGCTTTCGCCCCCCTCGCCTCAGCCGGACGGGAGGGCAAAGATGCACATTTTTTTCGGCATTTAGCCGTCAAACCTGTCGATGTGGTCTGCGTCATCGGGGAGGCCGGGTTTGAAACGATCATCAACGGATGTTTCGGCTCCTGCAAGCCGACGGCCGCGACGTTGGCCTGATAGACGTAAGGATTATTCGCATGTCGGTAGATTATGACATTGTCGTCGTTGGGGGAGGTGGCGCAGGCTTGTCGGCCGCCTACCACGCCGCCAGGAACGGCGCCTCTGTGATGCTGGTAGAGGCCGGCCCGACGCTAGGTGGCGCTACCGCACTTGCCGGCGGCGTCGTCTATGCGGCAGGAACGAGCGTCCAGCGGGCGGCTGGCATCGTCGATTCCGCTGAAGATATGTTCCAGTATATGATGACTCTCAACCAATGGTCGATCAAGCCCGCCTTGGCGAAGAGGCTCTGTGACAACGGTGCCCATATTATCGATTGGCTGATCGAACTGGGCAATGAATTTCCTCCTGATCTGGTGATTGAATCGGGTGTTGGTGGGCGCCCGCGGGGTCATCAGTCGGTCGATGCAGGTTTCGGCATCGCAAGATCGCTGATAAACGCGATCGGCGCGCAGGGGGTCGAGGTCGCTCTCGGCTCGCGTGTGTCCGACCTGTTGGTCGAGGATGGCAGGGTGGTGGGAATCCGGTCCGGCGATATCGACTTACGCGCCCATGCGGTCATCGTCACGACTGGTGGATTTGCCAATAATCCCGAGATGGTCAAGCGGCTCTGGCCGACGGCGGCAGCGCATGGCGGTCGGCTGACCTCCTTCTATGCCGAAGCGCCCTACAATGTTGGCGACGGCATCCTTCTTGCCGAGCGGGCGGGTGCCAACATAATGGGGATCGATAACGGACTGTTGGTCATGTCGCCCAATTTCAAGCCGGACATGTCCTATGCTCTTCCTGAGTGGGCGATGGTGGTCAACCGGGACGGCAAGCGTTTCGTTCCTGAAGATGCCTCATACGCCGTATGCGGCTATCTGGTAAACGAGCAGCCGGAAATGCGCTGCTTTGCCATTTTCGATGAAGAGGCCTTGCTGGACGCCTGTGCCGACGACAGCGTTTTCAAAGTCTATATCAACGATCCGGGTAACGACAGCTGGCGTGTCGACGTGATCCGCGATCAGGTTGCAAAAGGCCGGGTCAAGGTCGCGGACACGATCGCCGAACTGGCGAAGAGATCCGATATAGATCCGATCACTCTTGAACTGACCGTCAATCGCTACAACGATCTTATGGACCGGGGCGAAGACGTGGATTTCTTCAAGGAGACCGCCAAATATCTGCCTATCCGCACCGGCCCCTTCTATGCTGTTGAAATCCGTGCGACTGCCATGGTTTCGTGCCATGCGGGGATTGAAATAGACGCCGATGGGCATGTGCTGGACGGCCATGGCCGCGTGATTCAGGGGCTTTACGCGGGCGGAGAGGTGCTGGGCTGTACGCTGGGTCGTCGCTATATTGGCGGTGGCATCGGCATTGCGAACGCGCTGACTTTCGGTCGCATCGCGGGAGAGACAGCTGCCGCAGAATGCGCGCAGATGCACCAGAACATAAGCTGACGCCTATCTGTTTCAATGGAATGCCCGTCCATCGACCAACCCATGCCGCTTGCCCGTCAGGGCAAGCGGCATAAATATTACATGAAAAGCACACGGTTGAGGCTCACCAGGAATTCCGCGCTGGGATCGCGAGCGCCAGTTCCCGTCATGCGCTCGACGACGGCTTCGTAGCCAAGATCGCGGCGCTTGGGCAAACGTTCCTTTACCGCTGAGGCTAGTGCCGCTGGCATTTCCTGCCGCGTCAGATCCGTGCAATAGCAGGGCGACCCCGGCTGCTGCCGCCAGGAGTCGGCCAGTGTGCCAGCATATACCGCGTCAAAACCGCTATCCTCGACCAGCGCCATTCCCACCGTACGGCTGCGATCATCATCGGCAGACACGGGAATGGCAAGACGATCGGGATCGCCCGCGGGCTTGGCTTTGTTGGCGAATGAATCGGACCCTATCGCATTCCACGCCTTCGCGACGGGGCGGCCCAGCTGCTCGACGACCCACAAGCTCTCCACCTGGCCCGCCTCGATAGCATTCATGCCGCTGTCGCGAGCCGGATAATAGTTTGACGTGTCGATGACGACCGTTTCAGCGGGCAGCGCCGCGATCAGTGGCGCTACATCGGCAATACGCAGCAGCGGGATCGACAGGATCACGACATCGACATCCGCCACAGCCTCGGCGGCCTCGACCGCGCGCGCGCCATTGGCCAACATCTCGGCGTCGATCGACTTGGGACCACGTGAGTTCGCCACCTTCACCTCATGTCCCGCCGCGCTGAGTACCAGCACGAGGGTCTTGCCTATGTGGCCGGTGCCAAGAATGCCAATTTTCATGAATCATCTCCCAGTTTTGATAAGTGTCCCGGATGTTGACGGACCGGCTACTCTGCGGGAATTGCCAAAGCATCCAGAGTTTGTCGAAGCCCCTCCAAGGCGTCATCACTCAGGTCGCAAGCCGACCTGATCTTGTCGGTGACGCCAATGATTTCGCTATCAAGCGACCGGGCATAGGGCGTCAGGTCCACCAGAACGCGACGCTCATCCTCTGGATCACGCGTACGTGTAACAATGCCCGCCGCACCCAGCCGCTTGAGGATGGGCGTAATCGTCCCCGCATCCATGTCCAGCCGATCGCCTAGCGTTCCCACAGAAGCCGGCGAAGCCTCCAGCAAGGACAACACCACCAGATATTGGGGGAATGTGAGCCCAAGCGGCGTCAGAAAGGGCGTATGCATGCGCACCATTCTGTTGGCCGCCCGATAGAGCGAAAAAGACAATTGCGTACCAAGCGACATAAGATAAACCATTTCTCTTGCCCGCTATTATATAGTGCACTATGTAATATGAGTTTATATGTCAAGCCGTCGGCCTTGAGATTGTGGCGACGATGGCTCACCGGTTGTCGATCGAAAAAATATCGTATATGGGTCCTATAATCTATATGAGAGGAACATCATGCCTGCCATCGGTCTCACCCTTGATCGCACCACACATATGCTGTCCGCTGAAGAGCTTGCAGATTTGGCGTTGAAGATCGAACGGCTCGGCTTCGACAGCGTCTGGCTGCTCGATTCGTTCGGTCGTGATCCTTACATGGCGTGCGCCTATATGTTGTCGAAGACATCGACCCTAAAAGTGGCTACTGGCGTTGCGACCGCCTATAGTCGCGATGCAATGGGCGCCCAGCAGACGCGAGAAGCCTTATCCGAATTCTATCCTGGCCGATTTCTCATGGGTATCGGTGCATCCAACCCAATCGTGATTGCCAAACGCAAGGGCGAGTGGGTTGCCCCACTGCCGAAAATGACGTCCTATCTGGAAGATATGGCAGAAGTCCAGTTGATCAGCCCGAAGCCGGAACAGCTGGCCCCTGTCATTCTTGCAGCCCACGCGCCCGGCCTGCAAAAGCTGGCGGTCAAACATGCGCAAGGCATGGTAACGTGGATGATGCCTGCCGGCATCATCACTGAAGCGAGAGAGCGCGTAGGCCCCAACTTCAACATCACCGCGCAGATATTATGTGTGCTGACCACCGATGCTGAAAAGGCGCGCGCCGTCGCCCGCGCCTATCTGGCCATGTATATCGCCCTGCCCTATTACCAAGCGGCCTTCGCCAAATGCGGATTCGAGGAATCCGACTGGAGCAACGGCAACAGCGACCGGTTGATCGACGCCCTGACTGCCTGGGGTAGCAATGACCAAATCCTCGCCCGCGTTGAGGAATTTGCCGGCGCCGGTGCCGACCGTGTGGTGCTCAATGTGGTGCGTGAAGACGAAACCCAGCGCGCCGACGGAAAGCCACCGGTCATTATCGGGGACTGGGTTGGTATTGAAGACCTGGCCGCCATTCTTGCCACCAACTAGGGCTTTTGCAGCCTAGACGGAGGCCATGCTGGCAGCAGCGTAATGACCTGTGAGAAAGGAGGCGCAGCGAAGCCGCCGCTGCAGCCTTCGATTGGGAGAAATAATGCCGCATTCCCGTCTCTTCGACACGCTTCCTATGGCGCGCGGCCCGGCCCTGAAGAACCGCCTGATGCTGGCTCCGCTCACCAACCAGCAGAGCCACATCGACGGTAGTCTGTCCGAGGAAGAGGTCCGCTGGCTCGCGATGCGTGCAAAGGGCGGCTTCGCGCTGGTAATGACAGCTGCCGCCCCGGTTCAGCCTGTCGGACAGGGCTATCCCGGCCAGCTTGGCGTCTTCGCTGACGGACATATCGAAGGGCTGACCCGCTTCGCGGCCTCCGTCAGAGACAATGGAGCCGTTTCGGCCGTACAATTATACCATGGAGGCGAACGCGCTGATCCTGACTTGGTGGGAACGCCTGTTGCCGCGTCCGACAGCAAGCGCAACGGGGCCAGGGGTCTTAGCCTTGTCGAAGTCGAAGCCTTGCGGGACGACTTCATAAGTGCGGCCTTACGCGCCGACGCTGCCGGCTGTGACGGCGTACAGATACACGGAGCGCATGGTTATATTCTCGCGCAGTTCTTTTCACCTACGATCAATCAAAGGGACGATCGCTATGGTGGTAGCTTCGAAAACCGCGCCCGTCTCCTCCTGGAAGTCATAGACGGGATCCGCCGCCAGTGCCGTCCCGACTTCCAGATCGGACTTCGCCTTTCACCCGAACGTTTCGGGATGAGGCTCGCCGAAGTCCGTGAACTTGCAGCGAGCATCATGCAGGCGGGACAGATCGATTATCTCGACATGTCACTATGGGATGTTGCGAAGGAGCCTCATGAGGAGGAATTTCAGGGCCGCAGCCTGCTGAGCTATTTCACCGAGTTGCCGCGTGGAAATGTACGCCTCGGCGCGGCCGGCAAGATCATGGATGCAGCGACCGCTGTGAACCTGATCGATGCAGGTTGCGATTTCGTGACGATCGGTCGCGCGGGCATACTGCGCCACGACTTCCCCATGCGCGTACATCAGGATTCGGCATTTCTGTCACCGCCACAACCCGTCGACGTCGAGCATCTGCGAATGGAAGGGGCGACCGACCCGTTCATCGCCTATCTGCGCACGTTCCCGGGATTTGTTGCCGAACAGGAACAGGCGAGCAGCTGAACTGCGCTCGTGAACCGGTGCAGCGCCGTTTCGATCACGATAGTAGCCTCATCAAGCAGGAGAGTTAACATGACACAAGAATCGCCATTTACCCGTGACCGCAATCTGTTCGCGGTCCGCTGGTCGGTGGATCCGGCCCGCCGCGAGGAGTTTCTTCAGATTTTTGAAAATGTATGCGAACAGGCTAAGCCCTATTATTATCGTGGCTGTGTTTTCGCATTTCAGGGTTGGGCGCGCGATCCGAACGAATTCGTCGTGTTCGCATCGTGGGACGATGACGTCGCGGCGGAATTGCGCCTAGTTCCGGAGTTTCAGGAATTTAACCGCCAGCTTTTGGATTGCTGCAGCGGACCTGTGTTGATGGAACAGTTCAGCGGAATGGACATCGATCGTCATATCTTCGACGATTTCCCGGCCGGAAAATCAACGGCGCACAAATTCGGCGACAAGAACGCTTTCATCGTCCGTTAAATCGGCGCTCGGTGCCGCCCGCTTGCTGCGGCGGCACCGATATTATCTCCGTCCTGCGCGCGCCAGCAAAGAGTGCAACCACCAGCCTTGTTCAGCCCTGCGCGCCCCCATCGGGCGAAGCAAACAGGCTGATCAGTTCGAATTTTTGAATTTTTCCCGATGCCGTGCGTGGAAACTCGCTCACGATCTGCCACAGCTTGGGAACCTTGTGTCGCGCGATCCGATCGAGCAGGAACGCGCGAATATCCTCGATCTCGACTGTCACCCCCGGATCGCATCTGATCGCAACCGCGACCTCTTCACCCCAGCGCTCGTGCGGTACGCCGACGACCGCGCATTCGGCGATCCCCGGATAGTCGCCCAGCCGATCTTCGATTTCGCGGGGGTAGATGTTCTCGCCCCCGCGAATGATCATCTCCTTGAGCCGCCCGGTTACGCGAACATAGCCCAGATCGTCCAGCGTGCCGAGATCGCCCGTCCGCAGAAAGCCGTCATCGTCGAACGCAGCGGCGGTAGCGGCAGGATTGTCGAAATAGCCGCGCGTCATATAAGGGCTGCGTATCCGGATTTCGCCGATCTCGCCAAGTCCCAGCGTTGCGCCGGTGGCAACATCGGAAATTTTCAGTTCGGTGTAAGGATAAGGCTTTCCAACCGTGCCGGCGATGACTTCGACCGGATCTCCGCGCAACGATTTGCACATGACACCGCCCGCTTCGGTCTGGCCGAACATGATCTGGACATCGGCATTGAAGCGCGCGCCCAAACGGCGAACGAATTCGGGTGATATCGTTGTGGCACCCGTCTGGATGACTTCAAGGGATGACAGGTCGGTCTTGTCGAAATCCGGATGCTCCATGATAGCGAGTGCCATAGTTGGAACGCAAGGAAACCAGACAATCCGCTCCTGTTCGATCAGCCGCAACACGTCTCCGGCGTCGAAGGCGCGCAATATGATATGGGTGCTAAGCCGCGATATGCACCCCAGGACAGTGCTGACCGATCCCCCGATGTGGAAGAAAGGCATGACCCCCAACCACGGCAGGCCGTCGTCCAGCAGGTAGAGTTCCGATCCCAGCAACGCATTGTTCACGATACCGCGGTGATGCAACTTCACCGCCTTGGGTAGGCCGGTCGTACCCGACGTATAGAGGATAAGCGCTGTGTCATCAGGCGTGACCTCAACATCGACGCGGACTTCCGGCGCGTCCGCGATGTGGTCCTCCCAGTCGCGCGTTAGCAATATGGTACGCAAATGCGGCAGCGACGATCGAATCCCCTCGATGGCATCGACCAGGGAAAAGCCACGATATTCCGTATCCGCGATCAGACCGACAGCCTGACTCTGTCGAAGCAACGCCTCGACTTCGCCCAGACGCAACGCCGGATTGAGGGTGACGAGAACAAGGCCCGCCTGCGCCGCCGCCATCTGATACACTATCCATGGCCCGCTGTTGGAGCCCCAGATGGCGACATGCTCACGCGGCTTGAAATGGGTGAGGAGCGTTCGCGCTAGCCGCTCGGAATCGGCTTGCAGTTGCTGATAGGTCCATGCGCGGTCCCCATCCTTTATGGCAATTCGACCAGGCGCGCTGTCGGCCGCGCGCTTTAGAAGTTGCCCAACCGTCCAATCCTGGATCCTCGATCCCTCCTGGACCAGAGAATGTACGTCAGCCATCTGATTTCCTCATCTCACATTCGGCTATCATGCCAATATGTGCCCCTCTATGGATACTATATCCTATCACAATCGCCATTTCAGGCAACCATAAGCTGAAGCCCGCATCCCGCGATCTCTCGCCGAATTGCAATCAGGCGAACGGCTCGACACCAATTGACACGCCATCAGTAGGTCCTATAACCTATAGCCAGATTTGTGGGGAGGGCCAGAGGCTTTTACGTACGGCTGATCATGCATGGTTCAGCGGGCTGCGTACAGTGCGTTGATCGTCCTCTCGATCGGCCCCATAAGCTGGACGATGCGATTGGCCGTCGAGTTGATGCACCTTACTCCAAAGTCTGACACGAAAAAATGAGGCATCCGTTCTTGCGGTACGCCGAAACCCGCAACGGAGTTTGATGATGGATTTCGCTTTGAGTGAGCGCGGGCAGGAGTGGCTGCTCCGGGTCCAGAATTTTTTGGGGGAGCATGTCTATCCCAACGAGGCTGTCTACGAAGAACAGCTGGGTGACGACACCAATGATCCATGGCGCGTTCCGCCCCTGATGCTGGAATTGCAGCAAAAGGCCCGCGATGCCGGCCTTTGGAACATGCATATGCACGATACGCGCCACGGGCCGGGCCTGAGCAACCTCGACTATGCGCCGATCGCAGAGGCGCTGGGCCGGGTCCACTGGGCGTCGGAAGTGTTCAACTGCAACGCGCCAGACAGCGGCAATATGGACGTGCTCTCGCTCTATGGCAGTCCCGAGCAGCAGGAAAAATGGCTAAAGCCCATGCTGGCGGGCGAGATCAAGTCAAGTTTCGCGATGACCGAGCCGGCGGTTGCCTCTTCCGATGCGACGAATGTGGAGACCCGGATCGAGCGCGACGGTGACCATTATGTCATCAACGGTCGCAAATGGTGGATCACCAACGCCTATAATCCGCGCACCAAGATCTTCATCGTCATGGGCAAGACCGATCCCACTGCGCCCCGTCATCTGCAACAGACGCAAATACTTGTCGAGCCAACCACCCCCGGCGTGACGCTCGTCCGGTCGCTGCCCATCTTTGGCTATCACGACCGTCCGCACGGTCACGCCGAAATCCTTTTTGAAAATGTCCGTGTCCCGGCGGGAAATGTGATCTTGGGCGAGGGACGCGGGTTCGAGATCGCACAGGGACGGCTGGGGCCGGGTCGCATTCACCATGCCATGCGCATCATCGGCGTGTCCGAACGCCTGCTGGAAAAATTATGTTTGCGCCTTACCTCGCGCGTCGCCTTCGGCAAGCGCCTGTCGGACGAAAGCGTGTGGAAGGAGCGGATCGCCCGCGCCCGCATCAATATCGAAATGAGCCGCCTGCTCGTTTACAAGACCGCATGGCTGATGGACACGGTCGGCGTGCAGCAGGCCAGGAACGAGATTTCCCAGATCAAGGTGATCGTGCCTGAACTCGCGCAACATTTGTGCGACGTCGTCCAGCAGGCTCATGGCGCGGCGGGAATGTGCGACGATTTCGGCCTGGCTTATACCTTCGCGCGACTGCGCGTCATGCGTATCGGCGATGGCCCCGACGAGGTGCACAACCGCGTCATCGCGCGCAACGAACTGGCAAAATACAAGACCACCAAACCCAGCGAGGTAGCACATCATGGCTGACCGGCAGGAACTGCTCACCGGAACCGAAGCGCCGCCCGAACATCTGGCGCTCGATCGGCTGAAGCTTGCTGCGTACCTCGCGCCGCGCGTGGATGGGCTGGGTGGCGATTTTGCGATCGAGAAATTCAAGGGCGGTCAGTCGAATCCGACCTACAAGCTGGTGGGGCAGGACAAAAGCTATGTCCTGCGTCGCAAGCCGCCCGGCCAGTTATTGGCATCGGCGCACGCGATCGACCGTGAATATCAGGTCACAAAAGCGCTGGCCGACGCGGGCTTTCCCGTCCCCCGCCCTGCGCTCTATTGCGAGGATGAGTCCGTCATCGGTTCGGCCTTCTACATTACCGAATTTATCGACGGACGCGTATTCTGGAACGCTGATTTGCCAGGCGTGGCGAAAGCGGATCGCACCGCCATCTACGATTCGATGAACGCCTATATCGCCGACCTTCACGCGCTCGACTATAAGGCGCTCGGCCTGGAGACGTTCGGCAAGACAACCGGGTTTACCGCCCGCAACCTCAAACGCTGGTGCACAATCTACGAACAGTCCAAACTGGTCGAGGTGCCGGACATAGACTGGCTGATGCAGGCGTTGCACGATCGCCTTCCCGAGCAGGAGCCGACTACGATCCTGCATGGCGACTTCGGCCTGTATAACGCCATGGTGCACCCGACCGAACCGAAGATCTTGTCGGCGCTGGATTGGGAAATGTCGACGCTCGGCAATCCCTATATAGACTTGGCGCACAACAGCCGCGCCTGGTGGGAACCGCTCGGCTTTGCCGAAGGTAGCGCGACGTCGCTTGTGGGAAAAGATCTCGATGCTTTGGGCATCCCTACGCTGGACGCCTATATCGAAAGCTATTGTCGACGCGTCGGCATCGCCGCGATCCCGCATCTCAGCTTCTATCTGGCGTTCGTGCAATTCCGTTATGCCGTGATGATTCAGGGCATATTGAAACGCGCCAGCACGGGCACGAGCATAAATCAGCGGGTCAGCCACACGCAGGATCGTGTCGCCACGATTGCCGCACTCGCCCGCAAAACCCTCACTGAATCGCTATAGGTCCGGTCATGAAACAATATTTCGATTTCAGCGGCAAGGTCGCGCTGGTGACCGGCGGAAGCCGCGGTCTGGGGGCGGCGATATCGCGCGCCTTTGCCGAACAGGGTGCCGACGTGATCATCGCCAGCCGCAACGCAGAAAATTGCGAACAACTGGCAGCTGAAATTGCAGCCGAGTTCGGCGTCCGCGCCCTTGGCATAGGCGCGCATCTGGGCCGGTGGGACGATATCGACCGGCTGGCCGAGACCGCCTATGCCCATTTCGGCAAGATAGACATATTGGTCAACAATGCCGGCATGTCGCCGCTGTCCGATGGGTCGATCGGTACGCCCGAAGCCTTGTTCGACAAGGTCGTCGGCGTCAATTTCAAGGGACCATTTCGCATGACAGCGCTCGTCGCAAGCCGGATGGTGGAAGGCGATGGCGGCAGCATCATCAATATTTCCTCGATCGGGTCGATACGGCCTCAACCCGAATATGCGCCCTATTCCGGCGCCAAGGCCGCTTTGAACGCCATCACGACCGCGCACGCATTTGAATATGCGCCCAAAGTCCGGGTCAACGCGATCCTGCCGGGCAGCTTCCGCACCGACATTGCCAAGGCCTGGTCGCCCGACAAGGAAAAGAACATCAAGTCGGCGATCAAACGCTATGGCGAACCTGAGGAAATCATATCGACGGTACTCTACCTCGCGTCCGATCATTCAAGCTTCACGACCGGCGCGCTCATTCAGGTCGACGGGGGCCGCCCCTGAGCTGATCGGAGGCTGACCTGACCGAAGGCAGAGGCACATGGCCGCGCGTCATGATCCTCTGCCGGTCACCTATCGGTCTCTGGCCTGGATGTCCGCTTCCGCGCGCGCCTTTGCCGTCTCCAGATAGGCCATGACCTTTTCCCGCGGTACGGAAGGTCGGAATATCGACAGGCCTCCATCCACTGCCAGATGGGTGCCGGTCACAAAGGCGGATTCGTCGGACCCCAGATAGGTCGATGCGTAAGCGATATCGACCGGCTTGCCCGCCCTTGGCAGTGGCTGGGAGCCCGACGCCATTTCGTCCAGATAGGCTGGCATCAGATCCGCAACATCCTTGCTGGCACCGATCAACTGGCCCCACATAGGTGTGGCGTAAAATCCCGGAACGATGGCATTCACCCGTATATTGTCGGCGGCGAGTTCAAAAGCCGCCCAACGTGTCAGGTAGAGCACGGCCCCTTTGCACACGACATAAACCATGCTGGCGGCCGGCGAAAAATTTTCAGACGCCGCCGAAGCAAGCAGGACGATGGAGCCGCCGCCGCGCCTGTTCATGGGACCTATGGCATGTTTGATGCCCAAGACATGGCTGCGCAGCAACGTCGATTGACCGTCATCCCAGGCTTCGCTCGTCAGATCGACGATTTTCGCCTTATGATCCACCGACGCGGCTGCATGGACGAGGATGTCGAGACCGCCGAACCGCTCTTCGGCCATAGCCATCGTTGCGGCAATGGCATCCTCGCTGCGAATGTCGCACCGGCTGAACGCGACCGATTCGGGGAACTGCGCCTCCAGAACAGCCCCTTTATCCACCTGGATGTCCGCGACGACGACCTTTGCCCCCTCGGCAACATACAAGTCTACGATTCCGCGTGCGATGCCCGATACGCCGCCCGTGATGACAGCCACTTTCCCAGATAGACGTCCCATCCCACACCCCTTCCCTTCTCGCATACTCATCTTCAGGCGGTAGTCACTTGGACCGCCAGCCACCATCCACTCGCAGGGTGGTTCCCGTAATGAAGCTGGCCGCGTCTGACGCAAGGAAGAGGACCGGCCCGGCGATCTCCTCCGGCTCTGCAAACCGCCCCATCGGGGTTACGGACCGCACGAAATCGTCAACCTCCGAGGCACCACCCATCACATCGAAGATGTTGGTCCGAACACCGCCCGGTGCCACCGCATTGACGCGAATGCCGCGCTGTGCGACTTCGCAGGCGAGCTGGTTGACCAGTCCGGCCACCCCATATTTCGATGCGGTATAGGCAACGCCCCCCGCCAGGCCGCCCATGCTGGCGACCGAGGACGTCAGGACAATATTGCCCCGCGTCCGGGCAAGATGGGGGATGGCCGCGCGCGCGCCAAAGAAGCTGCCCGACAGATTGACCTCGATATTGCGGTGCCACAAGCTGTCGGACATTTCGTCGCAGGCTGTACCCGCATCGATGACGGCGGCGTTCCCGAAATAGACGTCGAGCCGACCGAACAAGGATATCGCCTGGTCGATCATGGTATCGACTTCCGCCCGGACACTCACATCAACTTGCCAGGCCTCCGCCGTTGCCCCCGATGCACGGATGAGATCGACCGTCTCCTGCGCTTTATCCCCGACGATGTCGGCAACCACGACCGCAGCGCCCTCGCGGGCGAAGGCCGATGCTGTGGCCCGTCCGATGCCCGATCCCGCGCCGGTGACAATGACGACCTTATCGATGAAACGACGATCCGACATGGCTTGGCACTCCTTCATAATGGCCACAAAACAATAAACTGATATGGTCTGTTTGCGTCTCAACGCTGGCTAGTGCGCCCGATGGATGCCACACTACAACTGGCTGCTTGAGGGCATGGCGTCGATGGAACGCTAGACCATGGCTAAGGCGATAGGTGCACCTATCTTGGCCAAACCTGCGATCTCAAATCCCCTCGCATCTATGTTAGTATACAGTATCTATCGACTACACTTTGCTCAGCGAGTTCGCAAGAACGGGATGAGCAGCGTGGGGAGATGGGGCATGTTTCAGGCAGCCAGCATTTCGGACCGCACCCGCCAGCTTGCTCGCGCCGGGCGCGCGACATTCATCGACATAAATCAGTATATAGTGCCTAATGATTTGAAGTTGTCTCTGTCACCATGTATGAGATGGAATATGGCCCCGCCGCGATGCCTTTGCCCTGACCGAACGGATAAGCTGGGCGGTCGTGGGATCGGATTCGCCCGGTTGGGCGATGGAACATGCATTGGCGACGATCTCTCGTCCGGTTGCGCGCGCGTTATGATGGTGAAGGAATAAATATGAACGCATATATAGTTTCAGCCGTGCGAACCGCAGGTGGCAGGCGTAATGGGCGCTTGTCGGGGCGTCACCCTGTCGAACTGGCAGCAGAGGTCCTGAACGCCGCCGTTGAACAGGCTGGCGTTCCTCCCGAAGCAATTGAGGACGTCATATTGGGGTGCGTCACACAATATGGTGAGCAGTCGCGGCAGATCGCGCGCTTTGCCGTGCTGGCGTCCAACCTCCCCCAGTCCGTGCCTTCGATCACCATCGATCGACAATGCGGATCATCGCAACAAGCGATGCAGTTCGCGGCGCAAGCGATCATGTCCGGCACGCAGGATATCGTCATCGCGGCGGGCGTCGAGAGTATGAGCCGTGTCCCTCTCGGCTCAGCGACCAACAGCGCGCAGGGGGCTACTCCCATGGTGCAGTCGATCCGCGATCGCTTTTCAGTCAATGATTTCAGCCAATTCGCAGGCGCGGAAATGATCGCGAAAAAATGGGGCTTCACGCGCGAGGATCTCGATACGTTCGGCCTTGAAAGCCATCGCCGGGCGATGGCCGCGACCAATTCCGGCGCGTTCGATGCTGAAATTGTACCTATCGCGATCACGCTCGCGGATGGGACGACAGACTTGCACTTCAAAGACGAAGGCATCCGCTGGGATGTGTCTGCGGAAGGTATGTCGAGCGTCAAGTCAGTAGTCGACGGCGGCCTTATAACGGCGGCCACATCGTCCCAGATCACTGACGGCGCCGCCGCTGTCGTCATCGTGTCGGAAAAGGCTCTGAAAGAATATGGACTGACCCCTATTGCGCGGATCGCCAGTTTCATCGTGACCGCAGGAGACCCGGTCATCATGCTGGAGGAACCCCTCTATGCAACGGATAAGGCGCTAAAACGCGCAGGCATGGCAATCAGCGATATCGATCTATTCGAAGTGAACGAGGCGTTCGCGCCCGTGCCGCTTGCTTGGCTGAAGCATACCGGCGTCGACCCTCTGAAAATGAACGTCAATGGCGGCGCGATCGCGCTGGGGCATCCGGTTGGGGCGTCAGGCGCAAAATTGATGGCAACACTGGTACATGGTCTTCGGGCAAAGGGCCTTAAATATGGGCTTCAGACCATGTGCGAAGGCGGCGGGCAAGCTAACGTAACGATTGTGGAGGCGCTGTAGCTTATAATTGCTGGCTTCACCAAGTATAAGAACCCGCAGACGAGGCGAGTGATCGATCCGGCAGTTTCTTGGTCAGCTTATACCAACGTGCGATGATTGTGACTCATCTCCCCACCCCGGCGGGCAGGGTTGGTTGGAAGTGGCTCCAGTCAAGGGGAGGGGGAGCGAGGCGAAGCCGAGCGCCCACGCTGGCGGTAGCACACCCCAACCCAACCTCCCCCATAAGGGGGAAGAGTGTTAGGGGGCACGATCATTGCAACTTGGTATTATAGTGTTTGCACTCATGTCGGCCGATGATCCGATTGCGCCGCGATTTCAACAAGCGCCAGGGATGTGGCCTCTGCTCATCAAGGTTGACCGACGAACCATGCATGGTAGGGTATTGGTTTTAGCAACTAAACTACTAAGGGGAACGCAATTTTGGGCGAAGAATCTACTCCCGACCGTATCCTGTCCACCGCGCTCAGGCTTTTCAATAGCAGTGGCGTGGATCGCGTTCCCATATATAAAATTGCGTCCAGCCTGAGTATCAGCCCTGGTAATTTGACCTATCACTTTGCAAAAAAGCAGGACATCATTTATGCATTGATAGATCGGCTTGAGCAGGATGCTGCCGACGTATTGGCAAGTCCGCGCAATCCTGGAGCCAAGCAACTCGCTGAATATATAGTCAATCTATTCAGCCTGATGTGGCGCTATCATTTCTTCTTCGAGTCACTGACCTATTTTACTGCCACAGATCCCCATCTGGCAGAAAGCTATCATCGAATAATGACAACTGCGATCAAGGGATCGATTCATAGAATAGAGCAGGCGATCAGTTGCGGAGACATTGCACCGCTTGTGGCTCCCAACAGTCCTCAAATTCTGGGAGAAAATATGTGGGCAGTCTGGGTGAACCGCCTTGGCGCAGCACGATCAGGTACTGACGAGGATAGTGACGGGCTGGATGCGATATATGATTGTTGCATCCATCACATTAGCCTGATCCAACCCTACGCAAGTGCAACCTATGTTGTGCGGCTACACAACGCCGTCAGAAACCTCTTAAATGTTGAGGAACCGTCAAAATCTTTAGTTGGGTGAAAAGCTGTTCATTTACGTATTCAAATCGTCAAAAATTGGATATTTTTATAGCATGTCATTTTCTATCTACGCATCGTAGAAGGCTGAACGAAATTAGGTAGATCGTCAAATTGTCGACGGATTTTATATTCGCAGTGATTGTTCCAAGGGCTTTCGCCATAGATTTTACTTGGATATGTTTGATTTTATCTTGAAGCCTCATCAACACCCTGATCTGGATGGCATCGATAATAGTCCACCATTTCAGCAATCGCGGCTCGTACGGTATAATCCGGGTGGAAACCGATTTCACGAATCGCTCGCGCGCCGTCGACATTAGGCGGAAAGGCGGATCCGGGAGGTGCCTTCATATCGCGGCTGATATCACAATCGGGCGCAAGGTCTCGAATGATCGCGATAATTTCGTCTTCAGTGAAAGACCGTTCTGTTGGTGTGTTGAACAGCCAGTGTTCTGACGGCGGCGCGAGCGTCGCATCCACGCAGAATTTAGCCTGATCCTTGTTGTAGATCATTTGGATGCCCGTTTTGGCCCATGAAGGGAAAACGGAGGGGCGCCCGACAGCAGCATTGTAAATGATCCGGTTGTAATTGGCACCCCAACTGCCGGTCAACTTGCCAAGACCGAAGGCAAAGGCGACACGAACGCAGGTGGCATCAAGACCTCTCTCGCGATAAATGGCGGTCATGAGTTCGCTGTAATATTTGCTGGTACCATATGTCGTGGTCGGGGCGAACCGGTAATTTTCATCGACAGGCCTGCCATCATAGTCAGGCAGTGTCCCGACAGCTGCGATTGAACTGCTCCAGCATACGCGCTTCACCCCTTGCGCGAGTGCCACCTCAAAGATGTTTGCCGTACCCCGGCAATTCACGTCGAGCGCTTTAATAGGAAAATTGACCGACTCAGGTCCAAGATAACCGGCGAGATGGAGGATATGGGTTATTCCCCTGTCTTTGACGATATCCGTCAACAGATCGACATCCAAGATGTCACCGGCCACGACATCCGCGTCTGGCACGATCGCGGTCAACATCGGCGCTTCATCATTTCGATCGAGAACGGTGACGTCGTGCCCGCGCCGCGTAAATTCGGCAACCGCATACATGCCGATATTTCCGGTGCCGCCGGTAACCAAGATTTGTCCCATTCCGTCCACCTATGCTGGCTGTTCCCAGACGTTCTCCATCAGATTGCGCCAAGGTAAACCGTCGGACAGGGTTGGGCACCGAGCTACAACCGCTGCCCCTGCTCACTACCGCGGGTCGAATGACATCCAGAGTTTTTGTAATCCATAAGGCGTGTATCCTTCAAGCGGGACACAACTGTCACCGCCCCGGCTGAACCGGAAATTTTTCATCCGTTGCGTCAGGGCCTGAAACGCCAGGCGCAACTCGCCCCGCGCAAGCTGATTACCGATGCACAGATGGATGCCCGCACCGAACGCCAGATGGCTATTAGCATTTTTCCGTTGGAGGTCGACATCCGCCGGACAGCCGAACTGTGCAGGGTCGCGGTTCGCCGCGCCGAAACGCAATTCGACGATCGAGCCGGTAGGGATAGTGACGTTGCCAAATTGGACATCGGCCAAGGCCGTACGCCACAGACATTGCAGCGGCGTAGCGGTGCGCAGTGCTTCTTCGACCAGGGTCGCGATCTTCGCCGGGTCAGCGTGGATCGCGTCGGCAAGCTCTGGGCGCTCAATCAAAATGCGCATGCCCGAAGCAAGTGTCGTGGTCGTCGTCTCGTTACCAGCGACAAGAATCTGAAATACGATGCTGTGGAGTTCCTGATCGTTCAGTCGACGGCCGTCTGTGTCCATATTGACCAGCCGACTGATCAACATATCGTCCGGTTCGGCACGTACCCGTTCGATCTGGACCGCCATATATTGTTGCAGTTCGATCAGCACCTTCGCCAGTTCCAACTGGCGCTCGGGCGTAAGCGGACCTGTCGTTTCGACCGCCGCGTTTGACCAGTGCTTGAACATCACCCGGTCTTCGCGCCGGACTCCCAATTGATCGGCGATGACAAACATCGGCAAGGGAATGGCAAAATCTTCGAGAAAATCGATCTCGTCGCGATCCAAAATGCCATCGATCAGGTCGGCGATCATTGCGTTGATCGCAGGCTCCAGCCCTTTCACCTTTGCAGAGGTGAATACCTTGTCGACCAGAGTGCGGTAAGTGCGGTGCTCTGGCTGATCGTTGGACACGAGCGTATCCATCGGCAACCAGCCGTCCTTCTCAAACATGGCATTCGCCTCCTGCGACCAGCGATCGCCAAGAAAGGGCGTCTTGTTACTGAGTATCGAAGGGCTCAACAACGCTTTGCGGACATCCTCATACCGAGTCAGGACATAATGCCCCGTCTTCGGATCATGGAACACCGGCTGCTCCTCTCGCAGCGTGTCGTAAAATGGAAATGGACACTTTTGAATTTCGGGGTCCGCGAAACTCTGTAGCGATGTCAGCGTCATAGCCTAAAACTCTCCTAACCATCGACATTTTCCGGGCTTCATTGAGCCATGCCAGCGGAACCATGAAGCCAATTGCATCCAACTCGCCGTACGAGTCAATAAATAGTTTGAGCGATCACTCTCTTTTTTTGCTATCAAGGCGCGATGTGATAGGCCCGCATGAGCTTTAGCCTTCGGTTCGCTGGGCAATGCATTATCATGAACCTTAGGCTTCAGTTCGCTGGGCGATGCATTATGAGGTGGCAATGGCAGGATCAACGGCAGTAATATTGCGGCGAGAAGAACGGCTTAAGCGTCGGCAGACGCAGATTCTGGATGCAGCGCGCGCATGCGTTCGAGCGGACGGGTTTCATGCGGCAAGCATGAGCCGAATATGTGCCGAAGCATCGATGAGTGTCGGCCACGTCTATAAATATTTCGCGACCAAGGAAGCGATCATGATCGCGCTGGTCGAGCGAGATTTTGAGGACTTCATGGCGCACGTGACGAGACTGCGCAGCGCCGGAAAGCCAGACATCGAACTGGTAATCAATGAGTTTTTGAACGATATCCTGTGGTTTCTTGATTATGATCGCGCTGCCCTCGCTTTGGAAACATTAGCGGAGTCGGCGCGCAATCCCAAATTTGCAGCCCTCGTGGCTCGCGTTGATCGCCTGTTTCGCGATGAGTTCAGAAAGATCGTTGGCCCTCTGCTGGAAGGTTTCACGGCGGTTGAAATAGACATCCGTATCGACATGCTCTTGGTCATTACGCGCGCTTTCGCCATCCATATAGGCACGCATCCGTCCAGCGATCCGCATTTCATGGCTGGTTGCGAACTCGTACTGCGCGGTATCCTCGCGCCAAAGCAATAGGCGTTAATCCACCGTGCCAGAGCCACGCTTGGCGTGATGTATCCGGATAAAGCGTGAGCGCGAAGCTCCAGCAGATTCGCCAGTCGCTCCCGCCTCCCCTTGCCTAGTATTTAGTATTTGTGTACCATGCACACTCTATAAACGCGCACGGCAGGTTATCGTTGGTCGAACATAGCGCCAATATCGAACTATGTTTCGCGCTCTGCCGGGCGGCGAACAGCATGGCGCTCATGCGCAAGCCCTGTCTAGAACCGCGATGCCTTACATTCCCCCGATGTCTCGTGATGCCGGAGCTTTTAAGGGGTGCGCCTCTTTCCGTGGGATCGATCGGCGCTCGCCTCGGCATGGATACCGGCACGATTAGGCCGCTGCTGAAGCGCCTGGCGGCTGCGGGGTTGGTGACGCGGACCCGTAATCGGGCAGACGAACGTCGCGTGCTCGTGGATGTGGCGCCGCCAGGCCGCGCCTTGGAAGTTAAAGCGCGTAGTGTGACTGGCAAAATAAGGGCTGCACGTCAGCTTGGTGCGCAGGAACTAGAGAATCTCCGTAATACGTTGGAAAGCGTTACATTTCCGGCGACCTGAGCAAGCACAATATTATTTGTTAAACAGCGGCGAAGTTCGCACAGGAAAGGATTTCTGGAATGGCGGGGAACTTGGAGGGCGCTCCATGTTGATCAGCGCCGCCTGATACTGACATCGGCGATGGCACTTCACAGGAGCTTCCAAGGTACAGCCCCATTGCCAATTTTACAGGGCATGTAAGGATCTGACAAGCACGTCGGACAGATAACATAAGGAGGGGATTAAAATGATGACCATATCCAAATCTACGTTTTTCTGCGGCACCTCTATGGCTCTTGTCGGTTTGGCGATTGCCGCGCCGGCCCAGGGCCAACAGACGCCCGCCGATCCGATGCAAGCGCAGCCGACCAATAGTGCTGCGCCTGCCGGGCAGGTAGGCGAAATCGTCGTGACCGCACAGCGTCGGTCCCAGCGGTTGCAGGATGTTCCGATCGCGATCACGGCCATTTCGCCCCAAAGCGCAACGCAGCTCGGCCTGCGCAACCTTCGCGACATCCAGTTGGCGATGCCAGGCACTGACCTTGCAGCCGCGACCGGCTTCACGATGCTTTTCATCCGCGGCATTGGCGTTCCCTTCACCACGCCTGGCCTTGAACCGCCGGTCGCGATCTATCTCGACGGCGCATATCTGCCGCGTGCCGGCGGCCTCAATTCGCTTCTGGACATGGTAGATCCCGGCCAGATCGAAGTTCTGCGTGGGCCGCAGGGGACATTATACGGGCGCAATGCGACGGGCGGCGTACTTCTGCTCAACAGCGCGAACCCGACTGACAAATTCGAGGGCCGTGTGATGGCGGAATATGGCCGCTTCGATCACAGGCAGATTGACGGAATGCTGAATGTGCCGGTTTCCGACACCTTCAGCATTCGTGTCGCCGGTCGACTGAGGAAAGAGGACGGCTATATTACCAATTATGATGGTACGAAGCTGGGCCAGCAGAATAATTACACCTTGCGCGCGCGCGCAAGGTGGACGCCGACCGATAACCTTGAAATATATGGCGGAGTCGAGTGGCAAAGGAGCCGCGCGTTCGAGTTCATCGATCAACTCGGTAATGGCGCGCCGATATGCTATGTCTGCCAGACGACCGGTCAAACCAAATCCAGCTTCTATGAGGCCGGGGAAAACGCGCCTACGCCCTATTATAATCGACTGTTTAAAGCTGATCTTCGTGCGAAACTCAGCCTGGGCAGCGTCGACCTCTCAAGCTTGACGACCTACTTCAATAATATCAGCGTCCAGCGAGCCGACAATGACTTCACGCAAGCGCCGGTCTTTTTCTTCAATGTGCTGAGAAATGGCGGAAAGGCCTTTGCGCAGGAATTTCAGCTGACATCCAATTTCGATGGGCCGTTTTCGTTCATCTCCGGTGTCAATTATCTTCACGACAAGCCTCATCTGGACATCCAGCTGGACGGTTCGGCCTATGATTTTTCCGTTGCTGCAACGGGCTCTTACCCGGCGAGCTTCAACAGCCTGACGACAGATTCCATCTCCGCTTTCCTCGAAGGAACGTATGAGATTACGGATCAGATCAAGGTGATTGCTGGTGGGCGCTACACCCATGACAAGCGGCGGATATCCGTAACCAATGGACCGGGCTTCCAGTTGTTCGGCGCGCCGGCGGCCTACACCAGGTCAGCCTCGTTCGAGGCCTTCACGCCGCGCTTCGTCCTTGCCTGGGACAACGGCCCCGTGAACATATATTACAGCTATACGCGCGCCTTCAAGGCAGGCGGATTTTCCTCCGCCGCGCCGTTTCCCGGAACGCCCGTCGACCCGGAAAAAATGTTCAATCACGAAGTCGGCGTAAAAACATCGTCATTCGGTGGCAGGCTGCGGACCGCGCTGTCGGCCTTCTATTATAAGAATAAGGGGCTACAGACGCAGATCCTTGATGCCACCGGATCCGGGACCGTCACACAGAATGCAGGTGCGACCGAAGGCTATGGCGTAGAGTTCGAAATCAACGGCGATCCAGTACGCGGTGTACAGCTCGGCGCGTCGCTCGGCTATCTGCATGCCGACTATCTCCGCTACCCGAATGCCTCGCAGGTGTGTTTCGATCCGACCGGCACCTCCAATCCTACGGCACCAGGCGCAACATTATATCCTTGCTCGATGGACCTGTCGGGAACACGAGTGCCGCACGCACCGAGGGTAACTGCGTCGCTGAACGCCCGCTACAGCTTCGACATTGGCGGCTGGGAAGCCAGTCTTTCCGGCATTGCCCAATATCGCTCACGCTTCCTGTTCTGGCCAGGCGCTGGCGGACAACTGGGTCATGATCAGCAGAAGGGATACACCGTCGCCAACATCTCTGGCTATGTAAGCCCCCCCGGCACGGGCATCCGGCTTGGGCTATATGCCGACAATGTATTCGGCACGAAATATACGCTCATCAGGACGACAAGCCAGCCCTATGGAACATATTTCAGCGCAGCTAAGCCTGTCACATATGGAATGCGCGTAGAATATAATTTCTAAAGAGCGGGTGTCCGACTGTCAGCAAAGTGGCTGACAGAGTTGGGAAAAGATCGGCGGGCCCTGCCCGCCGATCTTGTCCGACTCTCAGATCAGATGTTCCATACCCATGGCGGTGAGGACCCCGTTCTGGATGGGCGCAACGGCTTCATTTATCGCGGCAACGCCGAAATCCAGACCGTCTGGCATGACGACCGTGCGCAGGGGGCGCCGCTCAGTCGCTTCGACCAAATGTGCGATCGCATCGGCAACGAGTTGCGGGCGTGGCGGATTGGCGGGATCGTGCGACTGGTCGGAACCGGCCTTGATCTGGCCAGGGATCGCCGCGACGTCACCATAGGATGCGAGCACGCCCGTGTCCGACGGCTCAGGGCTGGACGAAATGAGATTGCTGGGGAACGGGCCCGGCTCCACGATGACTGAATCGATCCCGAAGGGGGACAATTCGTAGCGATAGGTTTCGGCCAGGGCTTCGAGCGCAAACTTGCTCGCGGAATAGATGCCGAAGAAGGGGATGGTAAACCGCCCCATCAACGACGTGACCTGAATCAGAAGTCCGCTGCCAGCGGCGCGCATATGCGGCAACACGGCACGATCGGTACGGATGGCACCAAAGAAATTGACCGCGAACAGCCTTTCGACGTCGGCCATCGTATAGGCTTCGGTCACCCCGATCGGCATCAGCCCGGCATTGTTGACCAGCGCATCGATCTTGCCATGCTGCGCGATGATGCTGTCGATCGCCGACTGGACCGATGCGTCCTCGGTGACATCCATCTCCAGCACCTGCAGCGGATTGCCTTCCGCCTTTGCGGCCTCGATCAGTTCGTCGCGGATCTGGCTGTTGCGCCCGTCGACGTCGCGCATGGTCGCGATGACGGTATGTCCACGCCGGGCCAGTTCCAGCACGGTGAGTTTCCCGAACCCGCTGCTTGCGCCGGTCACGACAATTATTTTCTTGCTCATTCCAGATCCCATCGACTCGTTTGTAGGTGACGTAGACATAGACAGACCTGTCTATCTATGCAAATATAAAATCGACAAGGCGCTCTGGTCATGCTTCGACATCGTTCAGGGCCAGGTGGAAAATGGAGCCGCGGCATGCAGGAAACGATCAATCTCGACGATCAGGCTTTCGCCGCACTCCCTCCGCGAGAGCGCATCCTGAGAACCGCGTCGGATTTATTCTACCGGTTCAGCGTCCATACCGTCGGCATTGATCGGATCATCGCCGAAAGCGGCGTTGCCAAGATGACCTTCTACAAGCACTTCCCCTCCAAGTCCCGATTGGTGGCGGATTATCTCCGGCACAAAAACATTGTCTGGCTAGAAATGCTCGCGAACGCGACCGACCGGCCCGAACTGAAACCGGTCGAGCGCGTCCTGGCGATCTTTGACGCACTTGGCGGATCGTTCCAGACGGCACCCTTTCGTGGATGCCCATTCGTAAGGGGCCTGGCGGAATTTGGCCCGGACGCCGACTCTCCAGAGGTGCAGGCGACGATCGCCGCCTATTTCCAAAGCCTACACGACCTGGTCGCTGACCTCATCGCGCCAATGGCATTGAGTGAGCCGGATAAGACGGTGTTGCAGATATTGTCGCTCATTCAGGGGGCGATCGTCATGGCGCAAACGACGTCCGACTCACAAATAGCG
The DNA here is from genome assembly GCF_057809795.1 of Sphingobium sp. FG125. Classification (NCBI taxonomy): domain Bacteria; kingdom Pseudomonadati; phylum Pseudomonadota; class Alphaproteobacteria; order Sphingomonadales; family Sphingobiaceae; genus Sphingobium; species Sphingobium sp. FG125. The sequence goes on along the minus strand of NZ_JBMDKQ010000023.1, from coordinate 8,797 downwards.
CAAGCCAACCGCGAGGCCGCCGCCGTGTTGCTCCGGGCCGGCGCGATTACGCAACTCCCGGAGAATATATGCTAAGGCTACGCTGTCATTGTGTCAGACATGGTAATCCGGTTTTTCACGCTCGGGCGCTCCTGCATCTTGTCATACCACGTCACTAGCGCGTCGCATTCCGCGGGCACGGCCACGTCAAGCAAACCTGCAAAGATCAGGCCCGCGATAACGGCTATGTCCGCCATGGAAAATGCATTTCCGGCAACGAATGGCTGATTGCGCAATATGGTGTTGAAGTAGCGCATACCACGAAGAGCCTTGTCCCGCTGATACAGGCCCCACTCCTCGTTCTGATATCGTTCGACATCCGGCCCCAGGCCAGGAGTGGCATGGTGGAAGTAGATGCTGATGGCATCGAGCATTTCCAGTTCGGCGCGCTTCGTCATCATGTGGATCAGGCCCTGCTCCAGGGGCGTCGTTCCGGTCAGCGTGGGATGGCCGTCCAGAGTATCCAGATACTGGGTGATGGCCGTGCATTCGCCGATGAACGTGCCGTCGTCGAGTTCGAGGACCGGCAAGGTGCCGGAATAATTTTTTGCCAGGAATTCTGGCGTCTTATGCTCGCCTTTGAGAAGATCGACCGGCACGAACCGGACCCGCGACTGCATGTTCTTCTCGGCCAGAGCGATGCGCACCCGCGCGGGATAAGGCCCCATAGCCATATCGTGAATCTTCATGACAATTCGTCTACCTGCCAGTTGATAGTTTCAGTATGGCTATCATGATCGCCACGTCAACGACTATCTGTTGATTGACAGGCAAGGGGGGAGCTCCGAGGATATTGCGATGAGTATGAACACCAGGGAGGCGATCCTGAATGCCGCCACGCGATCGGCGCAGGCACATGGCTATGGCGGACTGAATTTTCGCGATCTTGCAAAGGAGGTTGGGATCAAGGCGGCAAGCATCCACTATTATTTTCCCAGCAAGGCCGATCTCGGCGCAGCGGTGGCAAGGCGCTATAGGGAGAATGCGGCAACTGCCCTTGAAGCGCTGTCCGACGAAACGCCGGACCCGATAGCTTGTCTTCGCTGCTATCCCGACACTTTCCGAACGGCGCTTGAGAACGACAACCGCATGTGTCTCGGCAGTTTCATGGCAGCCGAATATGATGATTTGCCCGACGCTGTGGCAAAGGAGGTGCAAGCCTTTGCCGACGTCAATATCGCGTGGATCGGGCGCCAACTTTCTGCGGCTTCCCTTATTGCCGCCGAGGAGTGTGAGCGGAGGGCGCAGGCTATCTTTGCCGCCATTTGTGGTGCGCAACTCTTGGCGAGAAGCCGTTCAGATATCTCGATTTACGATTCGGCAATCGGAAGCTATCGCGAGGCGGGCCTCTTGCCTGGCTAGATGGCGGCGCGTGTCTTCGTCTGCAACAGCGACACGCTGATTGATACCCTGACCGCCTAAGGTAGCAACGAGAAAATTTTCGCCGGCGTCGAGGAATTCGCTTGTACCGAAGCCGACCGTGTCATGCATAATGTTGTGCGTGAGGAAGAAACCCAGCGCTTCGATCGAGATGCTCCCGTCATCATCTGCGGCTGGCAAGGCATCGATGACCTTGCTGCAATCCTTCCAGGGACGTAGCATATCGCCAGGCTTTGGATATCTTGGCGGCGTGCGGCGGCGGCCATGCGGCCGCCGCCTTTCCCGATTAGGTAACGGCGCTTAAGGCATAGAAGGCGCGCGACCTATTGGGTACCTGGCACCGACCTAAGCTGGTTCCATGACGCGCTCTCTTGTTGCACTCTCTCCGGCCACGCGCCCAAAGGTAAGGGCATTGGCGACCCCGATGCCACCGCCGATATACCGGCGTCCTAAAGTACATCCCAGAACCTCGCCACCCGCGTAGAGTCCCGGAATCACGTCACCACTACCGTCCAGGACATGGCCATCATTGTCGATTTCCAGACCCGCGTGGCACGAAACTATCGAAGAAGCGCGTATCTCCACAGCGTAGAAGGGGCCGGTGCGAATGGGATAGAATTTTGCCGATTTCTTGAAGAAATCGCTATCCTCCCCCTGATCCACGAGTTGATTGTAGCGCTCGACCGAAATTTCCAAATTTACCGGATCAATGTCCGATCTTTTCGCGAGCTCCGCGATCGTGTCGGCCACCTTGACCCTTCCCTTGGCAACCTGATCACGAATGACGCTGACGCGCCAGCTGTCCGATCCGGGATCGTTGATATAAAGTTTGAATACGCTGTCGTCGGCACAGGCTTCGACAAGGGCCAACTCGTCGAAGATCCCAAAACAACGCATCTCTGGCTGTTCGTTGACCAGATAACCGCATACCGCATAGGAGGCATTTTCCGATATGAACCGTTTCCCGTCACGGTTCACAACCATCGCCCATTCCGGTAAGGTATAGGACAAATCCGGCAGGAAGTTCGGCGAAGGCACCAGCAGACCATTGTCAATTCCGGTGATGTTCGCGCCAACGCGCTCGGCGAGCAGGATGCCGTCACCCATATTGTAGGGCGAGTCGGCGTAAAAAGACGTGAGACGCGTGCCGTGAGACGCCGCCGTCGGCCAGAGCCGCTTGATCATTGCGGGGCTGTTGGCGAAGCCTCCAGTCGTAATGATGGTTGCATGGGCGCGCAGATCGACCTCGCCGGAACGAATGCCAACGACACGGCCATCTTCGATCAGCAGGTCCGAAACGCGCGAACCCAGCGCAACTTCAACGCCCAGCGCACCGACGGCATTGATCAGCGACTGTACAATGCCATAACCGCTGCCAAGGGCCTGATGCCCGCGCGCGCATCCGCCTACGCCTGATTCCATGACCAGTTCCGGCGGAAATTCATTGCCCAGTTCAATGAGCCAGTCGATAATGTAAGCGCCGGCTTCCGACAGGCGCTTCGCCAGGGCCGGTTTTATCGACCACTGGTTGAGCGTCATCATATATTGATACATGTCTTCGGCGGAATCTAAGATCCCGGCATCCGCCTGGACGCTGGTTCCTGCTGCATAGACGACGCCGCTCGACAAGGCGGTCGCCCCGCCCAGTTTCGACGAAGCCTCAACGAGCATGACCGAAGCGCCCAATTTGGCGGCGTGATAGGCAGCCGACAGTCCGGCACCACCCCCGCCAATCACGATAATATCATAATCTACCTGCATCGCACTCTTCCCAAAAAAAAGTTCGCAACTCTCAGGCGGCCGATTTTTGCTTCGCAAAGTGCTGATTAAAGCCCTTGAAGATCATCTCGTAGACAGCTTCCACGACCATGCGGACATAATCGACATTACCCGGCTCAACGACGTCGAACACCGACGAAATATGCATTTTCGTCCTGCCATCGGGAAGCGCATCGAATGCCCACGTCGCGATGTAGTTGCGAACACCCTCAATGAACCCGTCGGTGCCATTGTAGAACAGGCGGCGGGCGACGGCATCCTCGTGGATCAATGTTTCGCGGTTGACGATCGGCAGGCCGCCCTCCTCGGTGTTCGACCGTTCGATCACCTTGGTGCGCGGGACGCTGCCCTTCTCGCCTTCGAGATAGCATTTGTTGACCTTCATGCCAGCTTCCTCAACCTCGTTGCCCCACCAGTCCATCACGCCCCAGTCGGTCGCCAGCGCCCAAAGCGCATCCACATCAGCATCGATAATTCCTTCGCGTGATCCCGTGCCGCGTTGAACAATGGTCATGATCAGTCTCCTTGAGTTTCGGTCTCTATCGTGTTCAGGCGAACGTCTGCGCGACCTTGTGCAGTGTTTCCAATGTCTGCCATTGTGTGTCGGCAGCTACCGATGGCAGCTGAAGCAGGACGCGATTGAAACCCATCGCGTGCAGTTCCTCAACCCGCCGCTTGAGGCGATCCGGATCACCGTCGAACATGCCCAGATGGTGAGTGATGACCGTGTGATCGAGTTCTTCGAACGTGCGGCCGTTGCTCGTCATATATTCGCGAAGGGCGGCCACGGCAGCGGGCATGGCATCATTCTGGTCGACCGGAATCCACCCGTTGCCATATTCGGCAATGCGGGGGAAGGCGAATTTGGTGTAAGCGCCGATCAGGACAGGCAATTTGCCGCCCTTAACGGGTTTTGGTCCACACCACATTGGCGGAAAATTGACCATGTCACCGTGGAATTCGGCGATTTCGTTGCCCCATATCTCCCGCATCGCCAGAACACTTTCGCGCACCCACTTCCAACGGTCTTCGAATGCTATGCCATAATCGGCCATCTCTTCGGCGCTCCATCCGGCGCCCGCACCCAAAATAAAGCGCCCGCCTGAAAAATAATCGAGCGTTGCGATCCTGGTCGCCAGACTGATCGGATGGTGTTCAGTGATGATCGAGATGGAGGTGCCCAGTTTCAGCGTCTTCGTCACAGCCGCCACGGCCATGTGCGATAGCAGCGGATCGTACATTTCCTTGAAGCTCTCCGGGATTTCCTTGTAGCTACGACGCTCGGACTTCAGACCGGCCGGTATATGGGAATGTTCACCGAACCACAGCGATTCAAAGCCGTTTGCTTCAGCCCACTGGCCCAGAACCGGTGGCGAGATGGTATCCTTGGTGCATGCGGTGGCTAGACCAATATCGGGACCATTACTGCTCATGTGTGTCTCCATTGAATCTTAAAATGTTTTGGCCGTGGGTCAGGACAGGCCCACTTCGCGGCGTAATCGAAAAACAAGGTCATCCTGATCCCGGCGCGGCCTGACGAGGGCAAGGGAATCCATGCCTGTTCCCTCGGGCACCTCCAACGCCAGGTGCTGGTCGGGCACCGCTGTTCGCGACGCGATCTTCCAGACACCGTACCGCCGCTCGAATATATCGACATAGCGCCCGAACGACAGAATATCGACCGGCCGATCGCCCGCGATAGCGAGGCCGGCGGCCTTGGCGAATGCCGCGGTGCCCACCGCCGAATAGCGAAGACATACCGTTACCCGTGATTCCACCAGCGCGCGGTCCGGCCCGGCGAATTCGATCAGGATATTGCTGACATTGTGCGAAGCATTCAGGATATCGCGATGCCGCTCGCGCATCCATTCGACCAGCCCGGCCACATCACCTTCATAAAAGACATGATTGTCCACAGCCCCGTCGTGGAACAGCGACGGAATGGCCTCAAGGTCGCTGCGATCGGCGGCACGGCAGAATTTATGTACGATGTCTGCTATCGCGAAGCGCGCTTCTATCTCCGCCAGCCGCCGATCGAGGTCACTCATGGCCTTCCCCTATCCCGCCAGCAAGGGAGCAAAACGGTCATAATAGCTGGAAAAACGGTTGCGGATCACTTCGTCCGTGGTTCCGAATTTCTCGGCCGAATAGGAATGACCACCATGTTTGTTGCGTGGATTGCGTTCGGACCAGTCAAGCATCCCCTGCTTGCTTTTCTCCGTTAGTGGCAAATCAAAGGCTTCGTAGATGCGGCTTACAACCGCCTCATCGTTCGAGGTGATGTCGGAAAAAGGGATGTCTAGGATCTGGAGGTCGGGATCATCGTCACGCCAGCTCAAATGGTCGTCGGCGGACTGGCCATAATAGGTCGTCAGTGCCGCGCCCCCGTTTAAATCGGGCTCCACGTCCGCGTACAGCCGGTGCCAATTATGCGCGATCACTGCGATGGATGGCACGCATTTGATCGGATCGCGATGGGTAACGATGAAGCGGGGATTGTCGAAAATCCGGTTCAGCTGCCTTTCCAGCCCGAAATGGATCGGCGTCTTCAAAAGCCAGGGCTTCTTGCGATCGTTCGGATTCTGCCACTGTAGATATTGCAGCTGCATTTTCAGATAATCATAGGCCGGTGCCGGATCGGCCTGCAGCAGCCATGAAAAATAGGATGGCGAGCCAAAGACCATCATTGCACCCGTTCGGAAAGCATATTCAAAAAGCTGCATTTCCTCCTCGGCCTCGTCTGTAAATACCGGATGGCCCGTGATCATGTCCGGCGATACTTCGTAAAGCCATTTTTCATAGGCCCGCGTTTCCGCGATCCGCTGCTCCCGACCGCCATCGGTCGCGCCGGGAATGCGCGCGAACATGTGGCCCTTCCAATATTCGACCAGTTGGAAATCTCCCGATGCCCCAAGCAGCCGCTGCAATTTCGTGCTGCCTGTGCGGGGCATGGACGTGATGATGATCGGTGCGTCGATGACTTCGTCGAGAATTTCGGGATGCTCGGTAAGATCCTTCTGGAACCATAGCCGATTCACGAGCAGGCGCAGGATATTTTCGCGCAGATGCACTACGCGATCAGGGCGCACGTCCACATCGGCATTGATCCCGTTCACGAGCATTTCGAGTCCCTCGCGGAAATCATCGGGTCCAAAGTCGGACAGGCCGGTTCGGTCCTGAGCGATTTGCAGCAGTTCCTGTGCATCGAGCACCTTCATCACCATTCTCTCCCTCGATACCTGCGGCTGATGTCCGTCAGGTACTATTCTGATAGCGATATCTGTTAAACGGACCTGGAGTGAGCCTTCGTCAAAGCTTCGAAATGACCTCGTCGCCAAACCGCTTGATCGTATCGAGTTTCGTCTGGAGCGGAACATCCGGCGTCGGGAACAGGACGATGCAATAATCGGTCACACCGATATCCTCGAACTTCCGGTACGCGCCAAGGTCGGGGCGCTCCTGCTCGGCAGTGCGAACATTATATTGCCGGGCGTGGACCTGAAAGTCCTTGTTATCGGTACCATAGGACCGGCGAAGCTCGTGCAGTTCGGCAATCATGGCCTTCATGGGTTCATAGTCCATGTTCACCACGGTCCAGCCATCGCCCATCTTGGCAGCACGGCGTAAGGCCGGCTTCGAATGGCCGCCAATGACGATGGGCACCGGCTGGGTCGGCGCCGGATTTATCTTGATTGGCCCGAACTTGTTGTGTTTGCCCTCATAGGCGAAGAAATCGCCGGTCATCAGCCCCTTCAAAATGTCGATAGATTCATCCAAAAGCTCACCGCGCTTGCTCCAGTCCAGCCCGTTATAAGAAAAGTCCTCTTCCCAGGGACCGATGCCGGCGCCATAGATGAAGCGATTGTCCGAAACGACCGCGAGAGAGCATATCTGCTTTGCAAGCAGGATCGGCGCACGCGATGCCGACTTCATCACATTGGGAAAGAAGCGCAGCTTGCTGGTCCTCGCCGCCATCCAGGCGAAGGCGACCATCGGCTCGATAAAGGCCGTGTTCTCGATATATTTTCGGATCGCGTCGGTTTCATTATATGGATAGATGGAATCTGTCTTGTCAGGATAGAACACACTGTCCGGTGCGGAGAAGGCATCAAACCCGGCTTCCTCAGCGGCAGCGCCCATCTCCAGCCAGTCCTGATACTGACCCATTGTCTCTGATAGACTAAAACGCACTTTCTGATCCTCCTCAAACTCATTTGCTATGCTGTTGCAGATCGAACGCGGCACCTTGCCCAATTACCCGAAAACAGTGCGCGACACATGATATCAGTCTCGCTCAGTCACCACCCCTGCCCGAATGGCGCGAAGGCAGAGGCTGTGCATCGCAGGCTTTTGATCCGCCAGCCCGATGCGGTGCGAACAAACTCATCCTCATAGAAGGCCGTCGTCCACATCGCGCCCATGTCGCGCCGGTTAAGCGCCACGACCACATGCCATCGTCCTTTCGCGCTATCGCCATCCACTTCGATGTGGGGGTTGCCGAGTAAATGATAGGAATAGGGGTATAGTGTGGCGTCGTTGAACCGCTCAGTGACCGCAGCCGATCCGATCAATGGTGGAGCACCAGTCGGCACGATATGAAAAATTGCGTCCTCGGTAAAAAGCCCGCCAATTTCCTCGCCAGTGTGCGGTGCTTCGGCGCTGCTGTCGGCAAGTTCAGTGTAACGCGCCTTGAGGCGAATTATGTCCTGAATGTCCTCAAGTCGCTGGAGACGTTCAACAATGGTCAAATTGACACCTGTATCTTCGACTTTGTCATCAGCCATTTCGGTCACTCGATCGAATTTTCGAATCGATTCGACCTGCTGCGCGGGGCCTGCGCGCCAGTGCGCTCCTGATGCTACCGATGCCGATCATGCCCATCTCCATTCGGTATCCTCTGCTCAATCATTATTGCTTTACACCGGAGTTTAGTCTTTAGTACCTTGATCAGCAATAGCCCACCTAAAAGTGTGAAGCCCACTAAAAGGTAAGTATGAATGACACGGGACTGGGACTGCACCGACCCGAAACGGCAACTCGTCTGGGCCGCTGCCACACGAGACGCCATGCGGTTGCTGGAGGGAAAGTGGAAGATCGTTATCATTTGCCAGTTGTTCGGCGCCAAAGCACCCGTTCGATTTTCCGAATTGGAGCGGCGGATTGAAGGCGTGAATCAGAAGATGTTGATCCAGCAGCTCAAGCAGCTTGAAAAGGACGGCATCATCGCTCGCACGGTCTACCCCCAAGTGCCGCCTAGGGTTGAATATTCGCTGACCGAAATGGGCAAAGCCCTGGGCCCGTCCATGGCAGAACTTACGGAATGGGCTTTCAAATTGCGCGAAACGATGGGCTCGTTCGAACATAATGCATGAAGGATATTTTCGTCATGCCGCTGTTCATTAAGGTTGCGATAGACCGGTCAATGCCTGGGCAGCCGATCAGGGCGTTGAACGTAAAGAAATTCAACTGACAAATCACGAGTTACGGGCTGAACGCCCGGACAGTCGAAGAGGATCTTGGAATGCCAAGCCAGTATAATCATCTGATGGACGATGACATCCGCCGTTTGGCGCAAGGTCCACTGTCGGAACTGATCGCT
>NZ_JBMDKQ010000022.1:0-72857 GCF_057809795.1 Sphingobium sp. FG125 | reverse complement strand
CACCTATCGGCCATCAAAATTGACGCCGACCGGACACCGTAATCGTCGCGCTACACGAAAGGTGACGCTTGTGATTGTAACCGTTCTGATCGTGTCCACCATCTTCGCGCTAGCGATGATTGGTCTGTCTATCTGGGCAAACGCGCACTTCCAGGAAAGTGAAAGGTTGCCGATGCAGTGGAGGCTTTCGCGGTCAGAGCCGCTTTCCAAGTCGATCAACTGGCCTGCTCCCCGCACTCTCGCTCTTAGTTTTACCCCGTTTCTCGCAATCTGCGTGCTGGGGCTAATCTGTGTTGGAGCGATGACGCTTACCCCGAGGCCGGGGCAGGAATGGATGCTATTGCCTGCCTTGATGTTCATCGGCACCACATTTGTCGCGGCTCATGCGCTCCACATTTGGCTGATCGATAAGACTTTGAAGCACGACGGCAGATAACGCACGCCAATCAGGCGGTATGTGCGGCACGGGACGACATCGCTGTTTGCAGCGCTTGATATCGCATCGGGCTTCGTCATCGGCAAATGCTACAAAAGGCACCGCGCAACAGAGTTCCTCGACTTTCTCAAGCAGATCGATCGGGCAGCACCTGATGGGTTCGACGTTCATATCGTCATGGACAATTACGCTACCCACAAAACTGCCAAAGTGAGGGCTTGGCTCGCCCGCCGTCCGCACTATTACGTGCACTTCACACCGACATCGGCGTCATGGATCAATCAGGTCGAGCGCTGGTTCGCCGAGTTGACCAGAAAGCAGCTGCAGCGAGGCGTCCACCGTTCGACCGACCAGCTCGAAGCAGACATCCTCACCTTCATCGACCGGCATAACGAAAGCCCAAAGCCATACAGGTGGACCAAATCCGCCGACGAAATCCTCGCCTCGGTCAAGCGGTTCTGCCAGAAAACCGAGCAAAACTTATGTGGCGAACTTTAGATTCACGTGACTAGGCCACGCGATATTCTACTTCACGGGGAGGATTGCGGCGAGGTCGTCGATGCCCTTCCAATCACCGATGATGACGGGGGGCTTGCCCTCGGCGCGCTGGGTTTCGTCCTCGCGCACCACATTGAGCACCACGCGGTCGGCCCCGGCGCCAGCAAATTCCTCGACCCGCGCGAGAATCTGCTCATTGGTGCCCCAGGCGGTCAGGGCGTCGATCAGCCGGTCGCTATTGCCGTTGCTCCAGTCGGCTTCCTCGAACCCGCATTTGGCGAAGGCCGACTGATAATAGGGCAGGGCGATATACATGGCCAGATAGGCGCGGGCGACGGCGCGCGCTTCTTCCGCGTCGGTGGTCAGCACACATAATATCTGCGCGGTGATGCTGAAGTCGGGGCCGACGCGTTCTCTCGCTTCAGTGATGATGCCAGAAGGCATCATCCACGTCACCATGCCCTGAGCATGTTTGACCGCCAGCTTTTGGAGGCCGGGCGCGTGGGCGGCGATGCACAGCGGCGCCAGTTGCTCGGGCTTGGGGCTGATCAGCTGGACCTGCTCCATCTCCTCGAGATAGGCGGTCATCTTGGGCAGCGGCTGCACCCACTCGCCCTTGCGCCGCGCGATCACGAGCGGATTGGATGCGCCAAGCCCCATGATGAACCGGCCCGGATAAAATTCCGACAGCGCCTGGCGCGTCTGTTCTGCACCCATCGGGTCGCGGCTGTACACCGTCGCAACCCCAGTCGCCACTTTCAGGCTGGTCGTCTTGGACAGAATATAGCCGCAGGCCAGAAACGGATCGCGCCCGAACGTGTCGAGAAGCCAGACGCTCTCGTAACCGAGTCGCTCGATCCGGACTGCCAGTTCCGCAAACTGCTCCGCCGACAGCATGTGCGTCGTGCGATCAAGGGTCAGTCCTATTTGTGCCATGATAAATCCATCTTCGAATAAGGATTACGGTATAAGTTGAATGTGGCGGAAACGGGCCAATGGATCACGCCTCCTATTTGGACGCATTTCCAACGGACGCAAGAAACGAACGAAAAGCCGTGAAACATTCGTCGAACCGTTCAAAATATAGTTCGTGCCCGCTCCCGTCGATGATCTCCATTCTGGAACCGGGCATCAACTCGTGCATCTGCTTCTGATGCGCCAGCGGCGCGGTATGGCTGTTGCCGGGCGCCAGGATCAGCGTCGGCGCGGTGATGGTCGGTACTACCGGCGCCAGGTCGATATCCGGGAAGAGTCGCGCAAGCGCCGCGAGGCTCGCAGGGCGGTTCTTGCGCCATTCGCTGGCTATCCATTGTTCGTGGCCGGGACTGATCGGCACCAAGCCGCGGCCCTTGACCAGCATCTCTACAAACTCGTCGATCGGCGTATTTTCGACCTTTGCCGCGAGATCGTCATAGCCATATTTGTCAGAGCCGCGCGTGGGGTCCGAAAGCGGCGTCGACATCAGGGTGAGAGAACGGATCCTCTCGGGATATTTGGCGGCGAAGGCAGCGCCCAGCACACCGCCCGCGGACTCGCCGATATAATGGACCTTCGCCACGCCGAGTTCGTCCAGAAAGCCCCGGATGTCCTCGATCAGATTATCGACGGTCCAGTCGGACGCGGGCGTATCGTCGGACTGGCCATGGCCTCGCATGTCCCTGCGCAGGACGCGATAATCGCGGGCAAGGCCAGGGACCCAGTGGTAGAAGAATTTGGAACTCCTACCCCATCCATGCTGGATGAAGACGACTTCCGGTTCCTTCCAGGGATCCGTGAAGTCATCGTCGCTATAATAGAATTTGAGCTTGTTAACAGTGGCATAAGGCATGATCTGACTTTCGTCTCGCTTACTATTATAACCAGCATGGATGGCATTGGAAAAGGCCATATGCGATCGTCAGAACCTGACGGTCGCCTCTGCGCCAAAGGTGCGCCAGGTGCCCCAAGTGGTTTCTCTCTGGAACGTAAATCCATCAAAGAAGCCGGACGTCCGGTAGTTCGTGTTGCCGATATTCTTGACGAACGCGCGCAGGACGAATTTGTCGTTGGCAGGCGTGAAGGTCAGATAGGCGTTCTGGATATTATAGGCCTTCTGAGTCAGAATAGGGTCTTCGAACTCCGAAAAGCGAAGCTTGCCGCTCCAGTAGGATTCGCCGCGGAACAGCAATTCTCCGCCAGCAACGTCCAGCCTATATTCAAGGCCTAGGCTGACGCTGTAGGGAGGCGCCCGGTTCAGCCAGTTGCCCACCAGAACCTGGTTGCGAGCGGGGTCACTCTCCGGCCGGAGATCGGTGGCACTGCACGCCCCCAGAAAATCACCCGGATTGCAGTTGTTATAGTCGGTATATTTGGCGCTCTCGACCATAGCAGACCCGTCCAGCTTCAGACGATCGGTGATCGAGGCGTCGAAACTGGCCTCGATCCCCTTGATCCGGGCTGCGGCGGCATTTTGCACCTGGAAGCCGCCCGCCGTTCCCAGCGTCTTTTGCACCTGGATATTCTTATAATCATACCAGAAGCCGGCGAGGTTGAGGTGTATACGGTTGTCGGCCAAGCTGGTCTTGATGCCGGCTTCGCCGCCCTCGATCGTTTCGGGCTTGAACGTGTCGCCACATGTCCCTGAGCCGATACCGCCAGACTTAAAGCCCTTCTGATAGGTAGCATAGGCCTTGATCTGATTGGACACATCAAACTGTACGCCGGCGCGCGGCGTCCAAGCCTCGAACGTCAGGTCTCGCTCGACGTTACTGCATTGACCCCGGACGTTCAGATTGCCCTTTTTGTTATCATGGTTGAAACGGATGCCCGCCAGCAGCCGGAACCTGTCGGTCACAGAAAAAGTATGGTCGGTGAAGAAGGCCAGCGACTTGGCTTTTTGCGTAAAATTGGCCTGATATACGTCGGCATTAGGACCAGTGAACTGACTGAACAGACTGCTGAAAACATTGGTCTGCTGGGTATATTTGTCGTTAAAATAGAACATGCCGAAGATGGACTTCAGGCGTCCATCGATCGTGTCGGTGTTCAGATTGAATTCCTGCGAATAAGTGCGGGAATGACCTGAACTTGGGATATGGTTCGCCGTCGCGCCGCTCGCGTCATAGTCGACGGACATGAAGTTTCGATATTTCTGATATCCTGAGATGGATTTGAACTGGACGTTATCGCTCAGATCAAAGGTAACGGTCCCGGTCGCGCTATATTGTGTCGTATTGTTTGCGGCATCCAGGTCGGAATAGACCTTATGGGGGCGATAGCTTTGCGGCAGCAGAAAGGCCGCACGCGCCGGATTTATCGACGGCGCAAGCGCTGTCGGTGCATAGGAACTGCGGGTGCGCGCATAGGATCCTTCCACCTCTATGCGCAGCGTTTCGGTGGGATCGAAAGCCAATACGCCGCGAAGGGCCGCCACATGGCGACCGCCAAAATTCTTGTCGGGTGCGCCTGCGAGCAGATTTTTCACATCCCCATCGACATTGTCCCACAGGCCGGTGATCCGGAAACCGACCTTTTCGTTGATCGGACCGGAAATGAAGCCGCGAATGCCATGTGCGTCGCGATTACCGATATTGCCGGTGACTTCGGCCTCCATCGTGTCCGAGGGACCCTTCATGATATAATTGACGACGCCGCCCGTCGCGTTGCGGCCATAGAGCGTGCCTTGCGGGCCTGAAAGCACCTCGATCCGCTCAAGATCCATCTGCGCCAGGTCCAGGCTGCGCGCGCGCGCCTGATATACGCCGTTGACATGCACGGCGACCGAGGCATCTTCAAAGCCGCTGGTGAGGCCCGTGCTGATGCCGCGAAGCGTGATCTGGTTACTTCCGAATTGATACCCCATGACCAGTGAGGGCACGCGTGTGGTCAGATCGTTGAGGCCACGAATTTGCCTCGTTGCCAGACTTTCCTCGGAAAAAGCCGCAATCGTCGCTGGCACGTCCTGAAGTCGTTGCTCGCGCTTCTGCGCTGTTACGATGATATCGCTAGCGTTATTCGCTACATCATTGTCGGCGGATTGCGCATAGGCTGCTTCCGCACTCAGCCCTGTAGTCATCATTAGGCATATCGAAATAAATGAGGATGAACTCAAAGAGTTTACCTTAGACATATTACTCTCCCCTTTTTTACTATTTTTACTATTTTGATATTCGAAATTGGGATTTTCGATCGGTCCTCCTTTTGTTATTTGACCGGGTTTGCGGATCGGTTGCGCTGGCTGAAGCCATGATGGGCGAGGTGATTGCACATGTGGAGCACTTGGCCTGGTCGAGCGCCTTGCTCATTGGCGTCGGCGCAATGGCCGCAGCAATAGTCCGGGGTCGGGGACTGCCGGCGCCAGGATTGGGTGCGCGTGCAGGCATCAAAGCCCATGGCATCGACGACCGATACATCGTGCACTATCATGTCGAACCGATACTGGTGCAGGTTGGCCGGGGCAGGACGCGGGATTGACCGGATGATCGGGTCGGCTTCAGCGAGATCGCCATTCGCATCGACCGCAGTCGCGCCGATCTCGTCGGCTAAGGGGCGCACGTCTTCGGCGCCTTTTAAGTTTTCAACGGCAACGCTGTGCCCTCCGGCGGAACGCCAGCGCGGCAGGGTGTCGTAAACACTACCGATGCCAATCTGCATTCGCTGTCCTCAACCCCGGGCATTTATTGCTTTACACCGGATTTTAGGCTCAAGTGCACTCATCGGCAATAGCCTACTAATAAGTATGAAGCACACAAAAAGATATGTACATGCTTCCTGTGGTAGTAGAGGGAGGAGCGGAGGTTGTTGCAATCACGACCGATGAATGCGAACCCGAAGCAGCCGACCTACAGGGAGCGACGTTGAAAACTCCAGCGTTGCGATGACCACGGATGTCCAGTCACCGGAACGGAGCAGCTATCAGGGAGAAGGCGGCCCGGACGCATTTTTTGTTCGCAGCATCGCTGCTCGATCGGGATCTGGGAGCCATGACCAGCGGCATGAGGCTTGAACTTCGCGCTGTCGTCAGTGGCTAAGTGACTGTTTTAAAAGTCCATGATTGTTGATTGCTGCTGAGAAGTGACCCACCTTGCGATTATGTTTCGGATGTCATGTGTGGGTCAAGATGGGGCTTTCTCCTTTCTGGTTTTGGGCTGCTGAGCGGAGCTGTTCTTGAACCGGAAGCTGTCGTTGCCGGTCTCCAGAGTGTGGCAGTGGTGGGTGAGCCGATCGAGGAGCGCGGTGGTCATCTTTGCATCGCCGAACACGGTGGCCCATTCACTGAAGCTGAGGTTGGTGGTGATAATGACGCTGGTGCGCTCGTAGACTTTGCTCAGCAGGTGGAACAGCAGGGCGCCGCCCGAGGCGCTGAACGGAAGATACTGCGCGCGACCTCAATTTCGGTAAGCACATGGCAAGAGCAGCGCTTGCCGATGAAAACAAGCAACGCACCCCCTTTCTGGGAGGTGCGGTGGTCGCAGTCCGGTAATAGGCTCCGGCTCGATCGATGCGAGATCGATTTGCGCGAGAAAGGACAAAGGAAAGCCGTCGGTATCGTTTGACCATTCAAAGCCAGTTGGCACTGTCGGTTTCCCACCAAGCCAAGATGTCTCTCCTTCCGAAGGTTCGAAAGGAGAGCGAAACAACAAGGCCCATGCCGGTACAGCCGTTTGTTCTCGGTCAAGGTTGAGCATAGTACTGATTCCATCCACTGCGTTTTCGTCTTTACGCCTCGCATCTAGCGCGACCGATATTTCATTCTGTTAAAGATATAGTGTTCTGGGCGCCCTTTGGCCCTGATGACGGGAATCACACGGATGGCGGCGGTATTCGAGGATATCGCCTGCCCAGCGATGAATTAAATCGTTCCAGCCACGTATCGGAAGTCTGAACGATGCCCGACAATCAGGTGTTTTTCAGAGGCCTCTGCTACCGGGATTTTGTCGACAGCGCGGCAGCCGCAATGACTATCACGGCGCCGCTGGCCATCCGGCATGGCAACCGGCAGGTTTATCCGAAACCCGACACTCACCGTCGTGCGCAGGAACGGCGGTTTTGTCCCATGATGCGGCATTCGCTACCGGCAGCGCCCGACCCAACTCTTGCCGTTCCGCTGCGGCCTCTGGAACGTCGGCTTACGCCAAAGCTGGTCTTTCAGAAGTCGGACCACCGCCCGTCGGCTACCCGCTTCGAAGTCGGTCGTACGGTGCCTCAGTCGGTAAATCCGAAAGCTGCCATTCGTTCTTCCCGCTTGGCGAGTTCCGCAGTTTCCGCGCGTCAGGCTTTGCGCGATCAAATAGCGTAGCCCCCAAGCCGAGCGACGGGTCAGCACCTTGAGCGCGACGCGTGGCAAGCCGTGTCACATCGATCGGCCACCCTTTCTGGATCGAATATTCTCGACGCCCTGATCCGATATGCTCCGGGATCACGGACTGCCGGCAAGGTAGAAATTGGTTCATCCCATGCAGGAGGCCAAAATGAAGACTGGTATCTGGAAAATCCTCGCAAAGATCAGTGAAGGTGTCATGATGAGCTTCGCCGCACGGATCGCGGCCTGGGGGGCGCTCATTGCGGTGGTGCCAGCGTGGCAATTGCTCGGTCACACGATTGGCGATCTCACGCTGCATGTAGCAAGCGCGATGGTCGTGCATTGAGCGGTGCGGGAGCGTGATGGCGGACCATATTGTCGAGATCACCGCCGATGGCCGCTGTTACCGGATCGACATTGGCAAGCGGGCACTGTTTCGTGAGCGTGACGAGCGGATCAAGCTTACCCGGCAGCAATGGGAACTGCTGCGCTTCTTTGTCGAGAGACCGCAGCATAGCTTGCTGACCAAGAACGAACTGGTGGTCAACGTGTGGGCGAATAACGCGTCGGTGACCGATGACGCGGTGTCGTTCGCGGTCAAATCGTTGCGTCGTGTGCTGGAGGACCGACGCGGCGATTTCATCCAGACCGAGCATGGTCAAGGCTATCGATTTGCTGGCGACATTCGCCGCCTGAGCGAAACGGAGACGAAACTCGTCGCGGCGAGCGGATCTTCGCACGAAGCGCTCGATCCGCTGGAGGGCATGTCCTCCGTCGACGCGCTTGGACGGGCGCAGCGTGCCCGCCCGAGCGCGAGCGCCGCGCAACATGTCGATACGCTGATCGGCACATTCCTGACTCCGCTTCTCGAATATGCCGTTATCGACCGTGATCCGGACCTGATCGCGGCACTTGTCAGGCGCGGCGCCGATATCAATAACACCGATGTCGCCTATGGTAGCCTGGCCGGTCTGCTCGTTTGCGAATGTGAACCCGAAGAGATGGTGCAGGTTGCCGAGACCCTGCGCTGCCTTTACCGCTGCGGTCACAATCCGAACCTCCGTGACACGCACGGCATGAACATTTTGTTCGATTCCGTCTATCTCGACTACCGGGCGCCGCTTACCGAGATTTGCGTCGATCTGGGCGCGACCGTGGATCATCGCGACAAGGAGGCGGCAACGCCGCTGATGCTTGCATCACGGTTCCTGGAGGCAAACAATGCCAGGATCCTGCTCGCGGCAGGCGCGGACCCAAATCTGGTAGACACAGCCGGAAACAGTTCGGTCGTCTGCGCAATCGAGAACGAACAATGGGCCGGTCCGGGTGAGAAGCCTGATGCTCAGGCCGACATCATCGCGTTCCTGACCTTGCTCAAAGGTTATGGAGCGACAACCAACCGAGCGCTCACGGGTGGACGCGATCCGGTCGCGGTCGCCAAAGAGTGCGGTTATGCGGATGTGGTCGCCTTTCTGGTCGGCGACCCGGCCTCCTGACCCTGTACTCGGTGGCTGGCGTACCGCGGCCGGCGTCAGCGCGGTGAAAGATGCTGGCTCAGACCGCCGATTGTCGAAATCGCAGCTGGTTTAGTTACGCCGCTCCGCGTGCCGTGTTACGCTCCGGGAATACATATATGTCGCGAATTTCGGGAATTTCGGCATAGTTTCCCAAGTGAGTCAGCATCTCTTGGTAAAAACCTAGAAGATTCTTTTCAGGTGCATTCAGTAGGTCCTTCCATCGGTAACCCTCCGGAAGAAGTAATTCGGTGCCGTTTTCTTCGGCGATTTTTAGAAAAAGCAAATATGTCAGTTCAGATATATATTGATGGTAGCTCACGCCATCACCCGTAGGATATGACACAAGCCCCAAATTTTTCGAACGATAGCGTCGTTGTTCATTTTAGCAAAAACGGCCCTGATGATAATCTGTCGTTATGCCGTGTAAACCGGACACCCGCCAGAATCCATGGGTACGATTGCGAACGGCAAGACCGTGCGTCAGAGAGCACAGGGCCAAATGGCAGGGGACACCCAGATGTGCAGCAGCATGGCGCCGAGGGAGCGGCTCCCAATTTCCTCTGGGACGCTATCCTCGCGGGCCGCGCAATGCTTGGATCACAGCCACGCTAGCAGTAAGCAATGCCGCCATCGCCCCAAGCAGGCCGGTGAGGTCATTCATCAAGGTCATCGGTTTCTTCCTTTCCCGTACTTTATGACCGGAAAGGAGCAACCACGGCAGGGGGCATTATCTTGCAGTTTTTTGAGGGGCCGAAAGGACGATCATCTGCTCTGGGTTCCATCCGGGTAGGAAGTGCGATGCGCTCAGCGTCCTCCAGCGCTCCGCCCATTCGATCGCCTGCCAAATCCAACGTTCGCAATTTACGAGCATCACCAAGACATTGTCGCCTTCATCCCAGCCTCCCATGGCAGGACCAAATTCGGTCGCGGCTCGATCGATGGCGTATGCCATGTGCAGCACCGGTCTGGAAGGTGCATAGGCCCGTTTGACCAAGTCCTTTGCCTTCTGCTCACTGTCGGCGGCGCTTCCGGTCTTGTTCACTCCAAACCGTGAGGCCCACCGATCGATATTCCTAGAGATGAGGGCTTTGGGTGATGTAACGGCTTTGACCCATATTTCCGGGCGTATAGCCTCAAATCTGCTCATAGGATTTATGATGAGGGCTTCATCCCGCTTCCCCATTTTAACGAGGCGCGCAGCTTCACTTTGCGCAGCGAAAAAGTTGTGAAACATTTGAGTGCCAACTAGGCCATAGGCCACCTGCCGTCGTCGTAACCGCCGCACTCCTCGAAAATAAGTGCCTTCAAATTCGCGTAGCTGTGGCGGAGAGAATTCGGGATTGCCCCGCTCTCGGCGGATTTGGCGCAGGCCCTTTGCTTTTCTGCGGGACCACGTCATTCGCGCCGACATAGCCTCCGTGAATACGACTCCGGCACCGCCCGGCTGGCCTGCTCCTCGTTCAGGATAGGCCATTGCCCCAAGAAAGATGCGTGCGGCGTCGATCGGTGATTCCGGGAAAATAATTTCCGGTTCGAAATCTAGGCTGCTACGCTCCTGCATGGAGTAAACTTCCCTTCACGCATGACTGTAGGCGGTGGTCGTTAGACGAGCAATATCATGAATGAGGGCATGGGGTCTCCTCGTGCCGAGGATCGCGCCCTATTCCGTTTTGCTCCACCGAGCCTGCACTTCGCTTGTCTCGGCCCTGACGGGTAACGATCGCTGACGCGGCAGCCTCTCGCTACTGTCGTCCATCACGTGCCGCGATGACGTCGTTATCCGGCCTCCGGAGCGGCAGGGTGGGCGGCGTTCCCCTATAGGCCCACCGCGTCGGGCCTGAAGTCGGGGCGTCGTCATGGACCTGAAGCGGGTCGACGGATGGCTCACCGTGATGTGTCGCAAAACTGAACTGCGTGTTGCGCAGTGCTTCAAATGCTCGTCATCTGCGACGCCTGAAGATCGCTTCGTCCCGTCTCATTTGCTCTAATTGCTCTCGCGACGGACCGACCCCATCAAGGACCGAGTTGGCCCAATCGTCGTCCTTGACGGTGAAGGCGCGAGGATAAAACTCCCTGCCATCAGGTTCCGGTCGAGTTAGCATCACAATTTTATCTGGCGGATCCGCAGGCAGTAATTCCATCATCAGTTGATTATGCCCGGAGTCAGATATTCCAATGTTATGGATGTAGCCGTGCTGACTCCCAAGCGTCGCCAATATCACCTTGCCCGTCTGCTTGGCTGTGAACGCGAACTGCTCAACCCATTCCCAGGCAAACGGATGATCATATTCATTGCGTGGATGTAGTCGGAACGCGAAGAATGTCCGGGAACCCTCGCGACCCCTATCTGCTCGTAACAGGTGCCGGTAGCACACTGCATATCGTTGATCGTTATGATAATAGAACGTCGCGTCGATCCAGCCGTCCATTCAACCCTCCGCCGCCTCTTCGCTAACTTCGTCCAATGTCTCAAACCGATACGGCAACATATCCGCCATCATCTGCTTGCTCAAACGTGGGCAGCTATACGCACCACCGTCGATCCATGACGATGTGCTGGTAAAGCCATAATCTACCGCCATGCTTGCAAGTTCGTCATGCGGGGCGAGATACCAATGCCCCCGGTCGTGAAAGGCGATCCAGATGTCACGGCTGAGATATTTTTTGTCGATCATCCAGCGGCCCTTCAACTGGACCTTCCGAACGTCGCCCGTTTCCTCATTGTAGAGGATGAAATCCACCCCGCCATCATACACCGGCAGGAAGGCATTATAGCCCTTTGCGAGCGCCAAGCTGACCAAGGCGTTCCGATTGATGACCTCACGGACTTGCGATCTGTAGCGGCTCACGCTGGGCTTCCCTGTTCCAAAACGGATTTTACAAACGGCGTGGGGTCGGCAGCAGGGTTTCGCCAGTCGGCTCGTCCGGGATGCGTGAGCGTAATGACCTTGAAGCCGTCACTATTTTGATGCGCTTGGCTTTTCCACCCTCTCGCATTCGTTTCTCGAAACTCGCCGATAAGATTGTTTGCACCGACCTGCTCCCGCACCCACTTGCCTGCCGTTATGCCAAAACAGATGATGGTCGTGACGCCTAATTGCTGAATGACTGCCAGATGGACGGGCCAACAGGCAGAAATCAGTTCGTCTTTATCCAAGGCCAAGGTGCCTTCGGTGGTGCTGCGAACGAAAATGACGTTGCTCGCCGGGACCGAACGAGCATCCAACCCCAAACCTTTGAAGAAGTGGAGAACGCGAGGCTGCATCCCCCATGTCCCCGGCGCTGCTCCCTCCCAGCTATCATCCCGATAGGCCGACCATTTCGCAGGTGCCTTCTCGAATGCGATGATTGCTTTCTCGACCGTGTTAGCTTCCTGCGTGCCGGGATCACCGCCGGGATTCAGCCCAAGCACATATATCGATGACGGCTGAGAGAATGCGTCTGCACCAGTATAGAATAGCGACCCAGACTGCCGCTTGATATGATCGGGTAGAGCTATCAGCGCTTCGAAGATAGTTTGTTGCCGTTCATCAACCGGGCGGTCAGCGCGAGATTTTGAAGCCGTCATTTTAACGGGCCTTTTGGCAGGAGCCTTTGCTGCCCCCTTTGTTGCCTTGCGTGCGTTGGGCTTTGTCCGACACGGCTTCACATTCTTCAAGGACGCTTCGGCTTCATCGAGATGGGCTTGCAAGTTGGGGTTTCGTGAAGCCACCCATAGGACCGCCGCATAGATCGCTGCGACGAATAGCAGTACGAGCAGCAGCAGATAGCCACCGCCTTCCGTAAATATCCAGACGAGCGTGTATGCGCCTATCGCGACCAAGACGAATTGCACGTTTCCCCCACCGAGCAAGAATAGCGATGTGACCGATAGCAGGCAAGGAAAACGCCCGCCAGTTGCCTGATAAACGGTTCATTCTTAAGGTCGATTTCCGTAGGGTTGCTTAAACGAACTCTATAAGGTCAAAAGCAAACTTTGTCTTTTTTAAATGAGTTGGAGAGGGGCGTTCCGCTGATGCGGCCGCGCTCTATTCCGCTTCGCTTCACCGAGCCTGCGCTTCGCTTGTCTCGTCCCTATCGGGTGACGATCGCTGACGCGGCAGCCCTTGGCTGCTGGCGGCCATCGCGTGCCGCGATGACGTCGTTATCCGGCCTCCGGCGCGGCGGGGTGGGCGGCGTTCCCCTATAGGCCCACCGCGTCGGGTCGCAAGTTGGGGCTTCGTCCCAACTCCTCCACTTCGTTTCGGTCCTGCGGATGCAGCCCGCCTTCATCGGTGAGCCTGCCGGTCCACGCCTTGCCGCCCACCCCGCCACTCCGGCGGCCGGTGCGATGCGGGAAGGAGGAAGGAAATGGGGTATCAGGACAGATCGCAGCGGAACGGCTCTACCCTCTACAATGAGGTGACGGATCGGATCATTGCCCAGATCGAGGAAGGCATTTTGCCATGGGTGCGGCCATGGGATGATGGCAAAGCAGCGTTAGGGCTTCCCCGCAATGCCGGGACCGGGAGGCGCTATTCGGGTATCAATGTGCTGATCCTGTGGCACCGGCTGTTCGAGCAGGGCTATGGCTCGCAGCGCTGGCTGACCTATCGACAGGCGCAGGCGATGGGCGGCAATGTTCGCAAGGGTGAGCAGGGGACAACGGTTTGCTATGCGGATCGGTTCACGCCCAAGGATGGCGAGAATATCCCGACCGGACCGGATGGCGAGCCGAGACAGATTGCTTTCCTGAAGCGCTTTACCGTTTTCAACATAGACCAATGTGAAGGGCTGGGTGAGCCGACCATGGCCGCCATTACGACATGGAACGAGGCGCTGACCCTTCCCGGCGCGCAAGCGCTGATCGAAGCGACCGACGCGGATATTCGTATCGGCGGCGGGGAAGCCTATTACGCGCCGCAGGAAGACTATGTTCGGGTGCCTCGGCCCGAACATTTCCACGAGCCGATCAACTGGTATCGCACCGTCCTGCATGAGCTGGGTCACTGGACCGGGCATAGGTCGCGACTGGATCGCCTGCCCGACAGCGGCTTTGGCAGCCCCGCCTATGCCCGCGAGGAACTGGTTGCCGAAATGGCCAGCGCCTTCCTCTGCGCGGAAATGGGCATCGTTCCGACCGTCCGCCATGCGGACTATCTTGGTGCATGGCTGTCGGTCCTGCGCGAGGACAGCAAGGCGATTTTCCGCGCCGCCAGTCAGGCCAGCAAAGCTGCCGACTATCTGCTCGCCTTTCGTGATGAGGAAGATCATCGGGAGGAAGCGGCATGACCCGCAAACGCACCGAAGCGGAGCGTCAGCGTTACCGCGCAGCCCTTGATAGCATGGCCACCCTGCCACGCATCGTCTTCCTGCTGCATAGTCTCGACACGCTTAGCTATGAGGAGATCGCGCTGCGTATCGGCGACGATATCCCGGCAGTGGAGCGCCATTTTGCCACGGCCCTCAAGCATCTCGTGCGGGAGATTGATGGTCCCCTGCAATGATGCGCCATATCGGCGATAACTTCCGTCCGGCGTCTGTTCATCTTCATTTGGGGAACGGACGCCTCTTCGCTAGGAAGGGAGCAATGCGTACCGACCTTGATCATTTGCCCCCGGCTAAACAGCGCGAACTCGAGCGCGTGGTGCAGATCGTCTTCGAGGAATTTGGGGATGCCAACAACCTTGCGACCGGCAAGCGCAAGGCAGGCAGAATCCACAAGATCATCCTCTATGGCAGCTATGCGCGCGGCGGATGGGTGGACGAGCCGCATACCGCCAAAGGCTACAAGTCCGACTATGACCTGCTCATCATCGTCAACCAGAAAGACCTCACCGACCGAGTTCAATATTGGGCGAAGGCGGACGAGCGGCTGATGCGCGAACTGGCCATCACCCAGACGCTCAGGACCCCGGTCAACTTTATCGTCCACACCTTGCAGGAGGTGAATGACGGTCTTGCCCATGGCCGCTATTTCTTCATGGACGTCGCCAGCGAGGGCATCGCCCTCTATCAGGCCGACGAGAGCGAACTCCACCAACCCAAACCAAAAACGCCAGCGCAAGCGCTGGCTATGGCGAAGGAATATTTTGAGGAGTGGATGCCGAGCGCGATGGGGCGTCACAAGCTCGCCAAGTATGCTCTAGCTGAAGGGCTTTTGAAGGACGCCGCTTTCGATCTGCACCAAACAGCGGAGCGTCTCTATCACTGTGTTCTCCTGGTCTCGACCTTCTACACCCCCCATGTTCATAATCTGGGCTTCTTGCGCACCCAGGCAGAGCGTTTGGATTTTCGCTTGTTCAACGTCTGGCCCCGCGACACGCGAACCGAGCGGGCGATGTTCGAGAAGCTGAAAGACGCCTATGTGAAGGCCCGCTATTCCAAACATTACACGATCACGGCAGAGGAATTGACTTGGCTAGGAGCGCAGGTCGAAGAACTGGGCCGCGTCGTTCATATAGTCTGTAGCGAGAAGATCGCGGCGCTTGAGGCTGCGGCGGGTTGCCCCTCTTGATCCTATCCCGCGACCTGCGCCATGATGAGCATGCCGATCCTTTCGACCGCCTTTAGCAGAGCATCGTCGGCCAAATGGGCGTAACGCGCCGTCGTCTGTATCCGGCGATGTCCCAGCAGCCGGGAGGTGGTCAGCAGGGTTTCCCCCGACATCACGGAATGACTGGCAAAGCTATGCCGCAGATCATGGATACGCAGCTTCGGGGGCAAGTCGGCGTCCCGGCGCACCGAAAACCAGACCGACCGCACGGCCTCATATTCTTTCCCTTCAATCAGTGGAAACACCCGGTCGGGATTCAGCGCGGATTGGGATCGCTCCGCGCGGCCTCTTTGTGATTTGAGGAAGCGGAGAACAGGCGCACCCAACACCACGTCACGCGGTCCCGTCTTGCCGTCGCGCAGGCTTAGTCGATCGGGCAGCACGTCCCTCCATTCCAGATTGATCGCTTCCCCGACCCGACAGCCCGAGAGCGTCAGGAAGCGGAGCAGTTGCGATGCCATGCAGCCCCGCTTTATCCGCACAGCCAGTATCGCACCGAGGCGCGTCATCTGTGTCTCGGACAGGAATGCCCCGACGACCTTGCGCCGATTGTACCGAATGCCCGTAACACGATTGATCCAGTCTGAGGGCAGATGTCCCCAGGCGATGGCTGTTGTCAGCATCTGCCCCAGGATACCGAGCGCGCGGTTTGCACCGCCCGGACTTGTCGCGCTGTAGCGCTCGAACCAGATCACCACGTCACGGCGCGAAATCGCGTCGAGCCTTTTATTGCGAAACGCGGGGAGCAGTTGGGTACGAACATAGCTGCGATAGGCGGTGAGGCCGGAGGGTTTGAGAAGCTGAGTTTGCAGCTTTTCATGCTCCGTCTGGAAGTCGGCGAAAAGAGGGAAAACTGGAACCGGAGCAGGGGACGGCGAGGGGGCTTGCATCTCGCCGGACAGGATCGCTGCAGCGGCTTTGCGCGCTCGCTTCACACCTATTTCCGGGAATGCCCCGATCGAGCGCTTTACCTGAACGCCCTCAACGCGGAGCCGCATAATCCAGCTACGCGCGCCCGAAGGTTGTATCCGCAGGCAGAGGCCCGGCTGGCGTGTGTCGCGCAGCGCATATTCCCGAACTTCAGGGCGGGCCAGGTTACAGATTGCATCGGTCAGCGGGAGACGGAGGTTAGCCATGGATTGCCTCCTCCGGCTGGGCCGAAGACTTCTGACCGATGCCTTGCTGGCGCTTTGAGGCGCGTCTTTTTACGCGGTCGGCCTTCGATGTGGCAGCGAGAGACCGGTCGATCAGGGCGGACACGCGACCGGCAGACTTGACCAGAGCGCCGGTGGCAAGATGGGCGTAACGAAGCGTGCTGTCGATGTCGTGATGACCAAGCAACTGCCCGACCACCTTCAAATCGATACCGTTCGAGACTGCTACCGAAGCGAAATGATGACGCAGGTCATGGACCCGGATGCCGTTAATTCCGGCCTCCTTGCAGATAGTTCGCCAATGCCGGTCAATGACCCTGACAGGCCCGTCACTGCGCGGCGAAGGGAACACAAGGGGACCGCTTGCTTCCTCTTTTCGGCGATCAAGGATTGCCCGTGCCGGAGCGTTAAGCCAGATCGTGCGCGGGCCGCTTTTGGAGTCTTCCAGCACTGCGCGCGGGCCGACTATCCGATCCCACACCAAGCCGAGGATTTCGCTGCGCCGTGCCCCGGTGAGCAGTAACAAACGGATCGCGTCGCAGGCATCGGGCATATTCGTTTGCAGTCGATCCAGAGCCTCCCACAATCCCCTCACTATGGTTGAGGAGACGTGCCGCCCCCGATGGCTTGTCTGCTTTTTGCGCAGTCCGCGACAGGGATTGGTGCCCGGCGATCGAACCCCATGATCCTCCGCATAGAGCAGGAGGCCCGATAACGTGGATAGCGCCATGCGCGCCGCCGTCGTCTGAGACGACACGTCACGATACCAGCGAGCGACCACTTGCGGGGAAAGGTCACGCACCTTTTGCGTCCCCAACAGCCGAATGATGTGGGAGCGCGCAACGCACCGCATTTGTCGGACAGTGGAAGGCTTCCATCGGCCTTTTGCGCCGAACGACAGGTAAGCCGACATCAGGTCCGCTATGCTCGCGTCAGGTCCGAACAGGGGAGGGACGGGTGCCACTGGATCGGGGGTGTCAGTCAAGCTGTCACATTCAGCCGCCGCCATCGTTCGAGCCGATGTGACCGGAATTGTCAGGGCGTCGCCCAGGGTCGTCCGGTGACTTTATCCTCCCTTCATCTGATGGAGAACCCATGTCCGGCTGCCCCCCGATCGAAGGCGCAAGCCAAGCGCTGGAACCGTTATATCGCGAATAGTGCGTTCGCCTTTTTCGGGCGGATCGATCGCCGCCAGATCGACGTCGCTAAAGTCCAGAGTGTTGATCGCTCCCATGTCCGCATTCCATAAATCCCGTGCCCCAAGGGGCCGGAGTGCGAGCGCCATGGGACATTCCCAGGGCACACCGGGGATTTATTGGCAGGGTCGATTCGTAGGGTGCGCTGGACGGTCCAAGGGAGCCGTCCGGATAAATTTGGCATCGGAGATTTCTCCAGCCGCTTCAATCATTTGCCGCCCTTCGCTTTGTCGATCGAGCGCATGACCTGAAGGTCATGCGATGGAACCGACGCACGCCGGAAAGGCGTAAATTGTAATGCACCCTACGCACGGGTGCTGCGGAGCAAAATTGTTCTAAATCAGATATTTATTTGACGTGTTCTGATGCACCGCTTCTTGGAGTCTTGTCTTCCAAGTATCACCAGAGCTTCGAGGAGCTCTTGGGAGTCGCGGCGATCCGCCATTTGTTCACGTGGGCCATGTACCACTTACTTTCGTTTGATGACCGCCCGCCGAGCGGCTATAAGGACCGTGCTTTACGACATTCTAACGGGGCTCCAGTCTATGGAGCCAAGCGTTGGTCAAACTCAATTTTCGGATAGACGAGCATGTTCATGCCCGTCTTCTTCAACGGGCGCACGCAGCGGAATTGAGCCTTTCGGAATTTGTCCGGCTGGTTCTGACGCAGGCCGCCGATCCCCATCGCGGATATATATTCTCGTCTAAGGACGAGATACTCGCGACCTCTATCCAGATCCTCTCGATTCTTGCCGTCGCGGTAGGTCGGCGGTCTCCCGAAACCCTGGAGCAAGGGATGGCAGAGGCCCGCGCCCTGCTCGCCGAACGCGGCCTACTCGACCCTGACGCGGCAGCGACCGCTGCCGCCATTCCAGACAAGGGGAGGGTCGGCCAGTGAGCATCTTTCGCAATGACACTTTGGGATCATGGACGCGCGGTGGGCAGGCGATTGTTCATAATGTCCGCATGACCACCCAGGTCTTCTTCCAGACCATCTCCGCCTGTCTCGTACTCTGGATTATGGGCATCTTGTGGTATTGCTTCGAGGTTTTGACCGCCTATCAGCGCTACCTCTTGGTGCAGATCGCACTTTCGAGTTTCCGTCGTGACGCGACCCGGGGCGCCGCCGATCCCGTCCGGTTCAAGGCCCCCGACGGCCTAGAATATTGGACCACGGCCGAGGGGCTTCTTAACTCGAAGATCGCGCACGCGACCCTTGAGGCAGCGGAAGCCGCGCTCATCAAGGGCGCACTGATTGGAGGGATCGGCGCGCTTATCGCTCTCGTTTGGGCCTGGTATTATTTCACCCGCACGGGTCGTGGCCTGGGGTCCAACCAGTTCCTGCGGGGCGCGCGCTTTGGAAGCGTGCGCATGATCCGAAGTTTGCTTCGCCGCCAGCGCAAGGGAAGCCTCAGCATAGGCGGCGTCACAATGCCGCACGCCTATGAGCCCGAGCATATCGTGCTTTGCGGTGCGCCTGGGACCGGCAAGACCAATATCATCACGACTATGCTCGAAGGCATTCGGCGTGATGGCAAACGCGCCATCGTCTACGACACCGCCGGATCGTTCGTGGAGAAATTCTACCGGCCGGGGAAGGACATCCTGCTCAATCCGCTCGACGAGCGCACCGACCGCTGGTCGCCTTGGGTCGATGTGCCGCGCGACTATCATTATGACCAGATCGCCCAGTCGACCATTCCCGACAAGGCGGGTGACCCCTTCTGGGCCCGAGCCGCGCGGGGCACCCTCGTGGGTGTGCTCAAGAAGCTCGCGCGTCAGCGTCATACCCTCGTATCGATACTGCTGGACAGGCTCGTGCGCTCGGGCCTCAAGGAGCTTGCTGCCTTCGCGCAGGGCACTGAGGCGGCTGCCTTCATCAGCCTGGAGGGAGACCGGACGTCGGCAGGTATCCAGGCTGAGCTTGCAACGGTAATGCGCAGCTTCTCCTACCTCGACGATACGACGAACGGCTTCTCGATCCGCTCCTGGGTCGAAAATGAAGCGGACGACAGCTGGCTCTTCATCACCGTGAAGGCCGATCAGCTGCCTTCGCTCCGGCCTCTCATCACCGTCTGGATCGATATCGCGATCGGCGCGATCATGAGCATGCCGCCCGACCCCGAGCGCCGTCTCTATTGCATCATTGATGAGCTGCCCACGCTTCAGCGCCTTCCCTCCCTCAGCGACTTCCTGGCCCGGGCGCGCAAATATGGCGGGTGCGGTATCCTGGGTTTTCAGTCTTACCCTCAGCTCGAAGCCACTTACGGCATCCAGGATGCCGCGGCGATAACGGGCTATTGTTCAACTTGGATTGCGCTGCGGGCGAACGTTACGCCGACCGCGAAACATGTCTCGGAGAATCTGGGGCAGGTCGAGCAAATCGAAGCCAATGAAGGCATGTCGTACGGCGTCAACGACATGCGCGATGGTGTCAACTTGTCGCGCATGCAGGTGACGCGCCCGCTGGTGATGCATACCGAAGTTACGAACCTTCCAAACCTTTCGGGCTTCCTGAGGTTTGGGCGGGATCTTCCCGTCGTTCGCTTCTCGGACCGGTACAATGAGATCCCGAGTGTCGCGCCAGCTTTCATTGAACGTACGCAACCGCCAATCCGCCTTCCGCTCGCCGATGAGATCATCGGGTCGCACCGTGAAGCAGCCGAGAAAGGGGGCACCGGGAGAGCGAGGAAGCCTCGCAAAAGAAAGCAGGATGGAACGCCCTCGACCATGGCGACGAATGCGGTGGAGCCCCAACGTGCACCGCCTGAACTCCCCCTGACGACCGCAGCTGATGCGGCGGCGCCTCGGCAGGCGCGCGGGTCGCAGGCGGCACCGGCGAAACCAACCACCATGCTCGGGCCCAAGGCCGGCGCGCGCACCGTCCCGCTGTTTCGCCACGGGCGCGTCGACGACACGCCCGATGAGGCTGAACCGGCATGATCCATCCCCGTCGCCTGTCCGGATCGGTCGGGAACATCGCCCGCTATTATTCGGTGGGAGATTATTACTCGAAAGGTGAGGGAGAACCGAGCGAGTGGGGTGGCCTGATCGCCCGCGAGCTGGGCTTGCAAGGGCAGGTCGATCCTCAGCGGTTCAAGGAACTCCTCGCCGGCAGTGTCGCTGGCCAGGTGCTGGGTCGACACAGGGCGGATGGCTCAGTCGAGCATCATCCGGGGTGGGACTTCGCCGTCAACGCGCCAAAGTCGGTGTCGATCATGGCGCTTGTCGGCAAGGACGAACGGGTGCTCGATCTTCACGAGCAGGCCGTTGGCGCAGCACTTGGCTGGCTCGAGGAACATGCTGCCTTCCGGTTTCGCAAAGAGGGCGGAATAGCCCATGAGACCACCGGCCGCCTTCTGTTTGCGCGCTTCACCGAACATGCCAGCCGGGAGCTTGATCCGCATCTTCACACCCATGTCGTCGTGATGAACATCACCAACCGTGATGATGGCGCGCCGATGACAAGCCTTGAGACCCGAGCCATGTTCGCTGAGCAGATGGTAGCAGGCCAGGTGTACCGCAATGCTTTGGCCCATGGCCTTCGCGAACTGGGATATGAGATCGATGCTGATCCCCGGCGCGGGTTGTTCGAGATCAAGGACGTCCCTCAAAAGCTGATCCAGCGGATGTCGCAGCGCGCCGAACAGATCAACCAACATGCCGCCGAACATGGCCATGCCGGTCAGGCGGCGAGGGTGCGATCCTTTTACCAGACCCGCCGCCCCAAGGAGAAGATCGGCCTGGATGATTTGCATGCCCAATGGCGGGAACGGGCCGGGAAAGAGCTAGCGTCTCTCACCCAGCTTCGCCAATCCGCTGGATATGGCGAGCGATCAGTATTTGCCGTCGAGCCGGCACTCGCGATCCGGGCCGCGCTGTTTGGGTTGCGGCACAGTGAGACGGGCGAGGCAGTCAACAATCAGGGCCAGATCATCCGATCGGGACTCGCCGCCCATGTCGGTGAGGTTAGGCTCAGCGACCTTCGGCCATATATCCAGAAGCATGAGGCGAGGGGAAAGCTTCTTGCAGGGCGCCATCAGAGCGGGGACGCGATCCTTACCCGCGCAAGGACCAGCCGCAGGACTGTGCGACTCGAACTCGCCCTCTCAAATCATCTGGCCCTTGCTATCGACGATGCGCCGCGCCTGGCGTCCAGCGATCGCCTGCTGCTCGCTCTTGAAGGGGGCGGGCCTTACACCGCCCCAGGAACAGGCGCTCGCGTTGCTCGCAGGTTCCAGAGATCGGCTGCTTGGTATCCACGGCGTCGCCGGCTCGGGGAAGTCCACCCTGGTGCGCGTGCTGGCGGCATCGCTAGATCCCCAGACCAGGATCCAGGCAATCGCGCCGACCTCTTCGGCGGCGGCCGAGCTGGGAGAGAAAGCAGGGATATCCTCGCGGACGGTTGCCAGTCTCCTGGCCTCCGGCGGTCAGAGGCTAGACGGCAATGATCTGCTCGTCCTTGATGAGGCGGGGCAGGTGGGTAACCGTCAGGCACTAAGGCTCCTTGAGATCAGCCGCGATACCGGCGCACGCATCCTCATTCTGGGCGATAACAAGCAGACTGGCGCCATCGAGCAGGGCAAGGCGTTCTGGCTTCTCCAGACGCTGGGGCTGCCCAAGGCAGAACTCACGGAACCTGTGCGCCAGCAGTCCTCCCTCATGAGAGAGGCTGTGATGCAGGCCCGGCTTGGAGATTATGCTGGCGCGATTGATCGTCTCGACAAGGTCGTGACGGGCATGACCGCTGATGCCCTCGCCGGAGACCTTGTTTCGCAATGGGTTCGTCTGAAATCTGCAAACCGCGACTCCACAAACATCCTTGTTCTCGACAATGCCACGCGCCTGGTCGTGAACGACCAGATCAGACAGGCCCTACGGACCGAGGGTGGGATTGCGGCACAGGACAGTCGGTTGCAGGTCCTGACGCCGGCCCGGATGTCGGTCGAGCAAAGAAAGATGGCGCGCTTTTATTCAGGCGGCCAGACAGTGATGTTCAGCCCGGATGACCCTCGCCTGGGCGTCATGCGCGAGGCCGAATATCGGGTCGTGGGGGTAGGGCGGGAACCCAACGGTCGTCCCATCGTGCGACTTGCAGATGAGCAGGGCAGGCAGATCCGTTGGGACCCTCGACTGAGCCGCGCGACACAGGTGAATGTATTCAACAGCGAACAGCGCGACCTTGCCCAGGGCGATCGCATCCAGTGGCGTCTTGCGACCAAGGCGCTCGATCTCAAGAACGCCGAACGCGGCACCATCGAGCAATTGCAGGGTTCGGTCGCCGCGATCCGATGGGATCGGACCGGCGAGGTGCGCAAGGTCGATCTCTCCCGGTTCAAGACCTGGGATCATGGCTACGCCGAGACCGTGTTTTCCTCGCAATCCAAGACTTACGCCCGCGTTTATATTTTGGCACCGGTCGCTTCACCCCTTGTGAACGGCCAAAACTTCTACACCGCGATCACCCGCGCCCGGTTTGGGGTTAAGCTCTGGACCGAGGATGCAAAGCGGCTGACAGATAAGCTCGAGCGTCGCTCCGGCGAGAAGAGTTCGGCCCTTGAAGCCCTTGGGAAACTGAACAACCGGAAGTCCGATGCACTCCAGGCACGGTTTGGTCCGCAGATCGAAAAGGCTCGGTTGTTAAAGGCGGAAGGACGCCGAGACCGCGCACTCGATCGTTCAGGTTACCCTGTAGAGACGGGTTCGTCCGCCGCAGTCCGCCAGGCTATGGAGACCATGGCTCGCCTGTCCCGAGCACTGGTGAAAGGTCAGCCCGAACAAGCCGATGAGCGACCGTCAACCAAACAGCACGATCCCGTGCATGAGCCACGAAAAGGTTTGGAACGATGATCACCAAAAGCTTGAAAGCGTCGGCGCGCATTGCAGTGCTGCCCCTCATACTGGTCGCGATGGTTGAAGGCCCGGCAGACGCGAGAATCTCCAAGCGCCCATCAACCGAAGCCCAGGAGTTGTTGGTCCGCCAATGTATCCATCAACATTCTCAGGGTCGTGGATGGCTCGCGCGCACCCTCTTGGCTCTGCGGCAGAAGGAGGGCGGCTGGATTGGGGCGCAGGTCCGCAACAGCAATGGCAGCTTCGACCTTGGCCCTATGCAGGTGAATGACTGGTGGGTGCCGAAGATAGCGATACTCATCGATCGCGATGCGATAACTGTCCGGACCTGGCTGACGCACGATCCATGCTTCAATGTGGGGGCGGCCAAGTGGATATTCCTTTCGGCACTGGCGCAATCCAAAGATTATTGGCAGTCGATTGGCATGTACCACAGCCCAACCGGATGGCGGCAAATCGCTTATGCGCGGGACGTGGCGAGACTTCTCAAAATCATGCCTCGCGCGTCTAGCGCGGCAGCCGTGGGACCGAATATGCCTGGCACCCGGAATTGACGCAGTCGCTCCCGCGCGGAATTTCAGGTGTTGGTGCACATCATTGCCGTATGGGATAACGACAAGTCAGGCACGCAGGAGCGAATGAGATGAGGATCGCCCGACGGCGAGCCCAAATCTTTGGGAAGAGAAGCGGCCATCGTTGAGCTTTGTATAAGTCGACGTCAGGTCGATCAATCGGATCGAATACAAACCAACACACTGTTATCATCTGGAGCCACACGATAGGAGATGTATGTCATGATGTCGGTTACGTTGTCGGCTACGCCAAAGGGCAATGGCTATCAGGCGACAGTCACCTTTATGGATGGACCCGCGATGAGTTCAGTTGAGACTTACCCGACCATAGCTGAAGCGATCGCGGCTGCTGCACTGAAGTTGCTCGGGATGCCCGAACGCCTCGATGCGTTGGATAGAGAAGCTCTTTCCGATCAGTGACGTCCAATGCGGCTGTCCTTTTCAGGCTTTGAGGATCTGGTTGAGTTGCCGGCTTGGAGGGGCACCGTGCGTCTCATTCAATCTCACAAATTTGTGGCCCACAGCGTGGCCCACAGCGGACCCATATCCAAAGAACCGTCTTGGCCATCCGGCCCCATAGGGGTAAATCGTTCATTTATATCGGAATTTTGGTGGACGCACTTGGGCTCGAACCAAGGACCCGCTGATTAAGAGCCATGATCAGAGGGTCCTGGCGCGTCCGCATGTGTCCAAAAATGGCGGAAATCTGGGATTCATAGTCCGCATTGTTCTTGAAATGTTCACCAGTATCCACTACAAAAAGCTACCTAAGGTAGCAGGCACATATGGCGAACAAAGTAGGTTTGACGGACGCGAAGATCGCAGGGCTCAAGGCGCCGGCGGCTGGTCAGATTGAGCTGGCCGATGGTATCGTCCCCGGCCTGAGGCTCCGCATGGGTGCCAGTGGTATCAAGACGTACATTCTGCGCAAGCGGGTTCAGGGCAAGTGGTTGAATGTGACCATCGGACGCCATGGTCCGAGTTTTACCCTCGCCCATGCCCGTAAGAAGGCGCGAGATCTGCTTGTCGATGTCGAGCAGGGCAAGAGCATTGCCAGAAAGCCGGGTGCTAAGAGGAAGGGGGCAAAGGGCGTCGGTACGGTCGCCGAGCTCTACGAGACGTATCTGTCCCAGCAGATCGAGGGCAAAAAGCGCAGCGCGAGGGAGTTCGATCGGGTCTTCCGAAAGTACATCGAGCCCGAGCTGGGAGACCGCCTCGCGGACTCCATTACCCGAGGTGACGTGAGCCGCTTTGTTGAGAAGATCGCATTCGAGCGGGGCAGGGAAACGCTGACGATGGCGCGGATCGTCTATCGCCATCTTTCGACCTTTTACACGTGGGCACTCACCAGACTCGAGCATATGCCCGCCAATCCCTGCCGGGACGCGTGGCGTCCGAAGCGGAATGAACCTCGCGATCGCGTACTCAGCGACCGAGAACTCGCGGCACTATGGCAATCTGCGGTCGAGGATGGCTATCCGTTTGGTCACCTTGTCCAGATGCTTGTCCTTACGGCTCAACGCCGGGGAGAAGTGCTCGATGCAGCGTGCGACGAGTTCGACTTCAAGGCGAAGGTTTGGACCGTCCCGGGCGACCGAGCGAAAAACGGCAAAGCGAATGTGGTGCCGCTATCCGCGCAGGCCCTTGGAGTAATCACCGAGGTCTTCATGGCTGCGGGGATCGACCCTGACGACGCCCACAAGCAAACCCAGATCCTGTTGGCATCGAAGGTCACCAACACGAACAGCGTTAGCGGACTATCGAAGGCTTGGAAACGGATCAGAGCAAGCGTGGACGAGAAGCTCGGCTACGAGGCCGGTCACTTCACAATGCATGACATTCGGCGGACGGTGGCAACTGGTCTCCAGCGTCTCGGCATACCTCTGGTGGTTTCTGAAGCGGTCCTCAATCACCAGTCAGGATCAGCTATGGCCGGTGTGGCGGGGGTCTATCACCGCCACCAGTATACCAACGAGAAGCGCGAGGCGTTGGCGTTGTGGGGTAAGGAGGTTATGCAGATTGTAGCCAAGTACCCAGCCGCGGCCAGAAACGGCTAGACTCCCGTGCAGTCGCTCGCTTGTAAGCTGGTCCAGCCCGGCAACAATCCGTCGATTGACTCAGTTTCGGTTAACTTGCGGAGCGACCGCTAAAAACGCCAATGGCGAAGGACGTCGCGGACATATCCGGGGGTCTCGCCATTCCGCGGTATACCGCCCGCGCGTTCGACTGCTCCTGGACCGGCATTGTAGGCCGCGACAGCGAGGTGAACCACGCCGAACCTGTCGAGCATCTGCCTTAGGTACCGCGCCGCGCCAAAGATATTGGCCATGGGATCGAAGCGATTGAAGACGCCGAGTTCCTTTGCCGTCGCTGGCATCAGCTGGCCAAGGCCCGCAGCGCCTGCCGGGCTGACAGCAAGGGGGTTATAGCGGGATTCCGTCCAGACGAGCGCGTCGAGCAGGCCGGTGGGCAATGAATACTTCGCTTCCGCCGCATAGACGTGGGGCAGGTAGCTAGCCCGCCGAAACCCGGATGGACCAGTTTTGGCCTTGGGTTCGTAACTGTAAGGCAGATTGACCCGGCCATCTTCTGCCACGGTCAAAATTGATGCCGGGGCATCCTGTGCGGATCGCCAGAGCCCATGCTCAACCAATTGGAAGCCGTTTGATGCTTCGGCAATTCGGATGCCGTCGGAGTAGCTGGCGGGGGCGCCAACTGATGCTGGCATCGGAAATTCCTGGGCATTGGCGGGCATGGCTGATGCGATGGCAATGCCACCGATCAGGAGGGCTTTCATTGTCATTTCTCGATCCTTCTGTAGTCGAATCGAGAGAGAACATATAAAGAACATATGGCGTAGGAAAATGTTTTGGCGCTGGTGCAGAGCGGAGGCTGCACGGGGAGGGCACCTCAACCGGAGTAGGTCGATGCCCCAGCTACAGATAACTCAGCAACTCGAACGCCGCGCCCGCACGATTGTCGAACGCCTCAACGGAACATGGCGCCAGGGCAAGGGCATGTGCTGCTGTCCCGCCCACGACGACCGCACACCGTCGCTCAGCGTGACCTTGGGGCGAAAGGCCATCCTGTTTCATTGCTTTGCCGGATGTTCGAATGAGAAGGTCATTGCAGCATTGGATCGCCAGGGCATTCGCAGCCGCGAGCTCTTTGATGGTTCTGGCGCTGGAACCGCTGATCGGCAAAATCAAGGTGACTTCAGTCCGAATGCACGACGCTTGTGGCAATCGGCTTCGGCGATCTCCGACAGCCCAGTCGAACGATATCTCGTACAGCGCGGTCTCCAGCGCGGATCTGACCAGTTTCGTTATCTGGAACGTACGCCGCTCGGACCACGCGGGGCAGTTCAATTTCTCCCTGCGATGTTGGCGGCAGTCACAACTGACATGGGTGTCATCGCGGTTCACAGGACGTTTCTCGACATTGTGAGCGACAAATTGGCTGGCTTCGAGCGACCCAAACGCGCTCTGGGTAGCCTCGGATGCGGTGCCGTCAGGCTTGCGCCGGCAGTGCAGGGGCGTCTGGGGCTCGCCGAAGGTATCGAGAGCGCCCTCTCAGCAATGCAGCTGTTCGGGATCCCGTGCTGGGCAACACTTGGGAACGAGCGGTTCGGTCTCGTTTCGATCCCGGAGAGCGTGCGCGAGCTCTACTTGTTCATCGACAATGACGCCGGAGGCGCTCTCGCTGAGGAGCGAGCGTTGAAGGCCTACGCTGCGCCCAATCGTGTCATCCACTCACGCGCACCAGCCTCGCCTGGTTTTGACTGGAACGAT
The DNA here is from genome assembly GCF_057809795.1 of Sphingobium sp. FG125. Taxonomy (NCBI): domain Bacteria; kingdom Pseudomonadati; phylum Pseudomonadota; class Alphaproteobacteria; order Sphingomonadales; family Sphingobiaceae; genus Sphingobium; species Sphingobium sp. FG125. Next base: position 45,026 of record NZ_JBMDKQ010000022.1, on the reverse strand, counting down.
GAGCTGAAGTCGCGGCTCGCCCGACAACCCGATCCGTCGAGCAGAGGGGAGGGTGCCTTCGGCTGATTGAGGCCTGCCCATCGCAGGACCTCGTCAGGAGGTTCCCATGTCCAACTCTTCCATCGCCTTTGCATTCGATGACCCATCACCACCCGTTGTTGTGATGGCGGCCCAGACCATGGCTTCGGAGCTGGCGGCAGGCCGCGCGCTCTCGCGCAGTGACGTCACGCGTATCATGACGGAGCACTTCGGGGGCAGCGATGCTCTCGGGCGTTGGTCCGTTCGTGACGCTCACGCAGCTGCTGAGCTGGCACAGGTTCAGTACCTGCAATCATCGGATCAAATCCTGCTCTCGACCCCGATCGACGAGGCGGAACAGTACTTCTGCTCCCTCGATGCCCGATTTCCGACCCAGGCCAATCGCAGCGACGAGCAGATCGAATGGCAGCAGTTCGCGACGCCGCCGCGCCTTGCCTGGATTGCCGCCAGGGCTTGCGTGCTGGCCACTGACGAGCTTGTGTTGGAACCCTCAGCCGGAACAGGTATGCTTGCGGTCTGGGCCGCCAAGGCCGGCTCGCGCCTTGCCCTCAACGAAATCTCGCCGCTCCGCCGCGACTGCCTGAATGCCCTGTTCCCGGCTGCCCGAGTGGCCGGCCATGACGCTGAGCTGATCGACGAACTGCTCGATCCCGCCATCATTCCGAGCGTCGTGTTGATGAACCCTCCCTATTCGCACGGCATCGAGCGGGGGCACGATAGTCGCACCGGTTCGCGCCACCTGCGGTCGGCCTGGAACCGCCTGGCACGTGGAGGTCGGCTGGTCGCGATCATGCCTGAATGGTTCGACTGCGCGAAGTTCCTCGCGGGGCTGAAGGGACCGATCTCGCTGCGGCTCAATGCCGCCGTCGAACGCGCGTTCGTCAAGCATGGCACCGGCATCACCACGCGGCTGCTGGTCCTCGACAAGGTGGAGGGCTCCAATGAGCCTGTTGCTATCCGCACAAACGACTTTCGCCAGCTGGCCGATCTTGTTGATGCCTTGCCGGCTCGTGCCAGCTTGGAGGCTTTTCCCGAGCAATCGAGCCTTCCGGCTCGTGCGCCGTTTCGCCTGGTCGCCGCGCCGCGCAGGCCGCTGCCGACACCGGACCGGATCACTCCTGCAGCCACCGCCATCGGGTCGCTCACGTACCAGACCCTCGAAACCCCTTCGCCGCTTGCCCCTCAGGTCGGCCACTATCTGCCCTATCGTCCGAGCAGGATCGTGATCCATGGCGCAGCCGAGCATCCGACGCCGCTCGTCGAGTCCGTCGCCATGGGGTCGATCGCCGCACCGATGCCCGAAGCGGTGCCGCAGCTGCCCGACGGGCTGGTTGCCAAGGGGCTGCTGTCTGCTGCCCAGGCGGAGACTCTGATCTACGCGGCAAGCGCCCATGCGCGCGATCTTCCCGGTCGGTTCGAGCCAGAGGACAAGGGCTGTTCGCTCAAGGCATCTGCGGAAGGCCAAACGTACCGGCAGGGCTATTTCCTCGGGGACGGAACGGGTGCCGGCAAGGGCCGTCAGGTTGCCAGCGTCATCCTCGATCGCTGGGTGCGCGGTGAACGCCGCCATATCTGGATTTCGAAGAACGATGCACTGCTGGAAGATGCCCGGCGCGACTGGGCAGCGCTCGGCGGCCTGCCGATCGATATCCAGCCTCTGGCTTCCTGGAAACTCGGCACCCCCATCGCCATGCGCGATGGCATTCTCTTCGTGACCTACCCGACCCTGCGTTCGGGCCGAAACGATGCGACTCGCTTCGACCAGATCCTCGCCTGGGCGGGCGACAACTTCGACGGCGTGATCGTGTTCGACGAGGCTCACGCCATGGCCAATGCTGCTGGCGGAGAAGGATCACGGGGCAAGGTCAAGGGCTCGGAGCAGGGCGTCGCCGGCGTGCGCCTGCAAAACCTCCTGCCCCGCGCGCGGGTGCTCTATGCCTCGGCAACCGGCGCGTCCGACGTCAACAACCTGGCCTATGCGACGCGCCTTGGCCTGTGGGGACCTGAGACAGCCTTCGCCAATCGGGAGGCCTTCGTCGCCGACATTCGTGACGGCGGGATCGCAGCGATGGAGTTGGTCGCCCGGGACCTGAAGTCGCTCGGCCTATACACCGCGCGCGCACTCTCCTTTGCGGGTGTTGAGTACGAGATCCTCGAGCATCGCTTGAGCGAGGATCAGGTTGCGGTTTACGATGCCTATGCTGAAGCTTGGGCGGTCATTCACGCCAACCTCCGAGAAGCGCTGGAAGCCACGCGGATCGTCGATAGCGAAACCGGCGGGACGCTCAACTCCGGTGCCAAGTCCGCAGCGCTGTCGATCTTCGAGGGAACCAAGCAGCGCTTCTTCGCGCAGCTGCTTCTGTCGATGAAGCTGCCAAGCCTGTTACCAGCCATCGACACAGCGATTGCCGAGGGGAACGCCGTTGTCATCCAGCTCGTCTCGACCGCAGAAGCCATGCTTGACCGACGGCTTGCCGACCTCTCGGACGAGGAACGCGAAGCGCTGGAGATTGATCTGTCCCCGCGGGAATATGTGATCGACTATCTCGCCAAGAGCTTTCCTGTCCGGTTGATGGCGGTCTTCACCGACGAAAACGGCAATCCTCGCTCAGAGCCGATGAGCGACGAGCAGGGCGCGCCGATACTGTGCCGATCAGCACTCGCCGCGCGCGACCGGATGATCGAGCAGCTCTGCGCTTTGCCGCCGATCGCGACCGCGCTTGATGCCATCATCGAACGCTTCGGCGTGGAACAGGTGGCGGAAGTGACCGGCCGGACGCGGCGGCTTATCGTCGGGCACGATGGCCATCAGAAACTCCAATCCCGGTCACCGCGCGCCAATGTCGCTGAAACCCAGGCCTTCATGGACGGGACCAAACGCATCCTGGTCTTCTCGGATGCCGGAGGGACCGGACGCAGCTACCATGCAGATCTGGCCGCCAAGAACCAGGCTCGCCGCGTCCATTTCCTGCTCGAACCGGGCTGGCGCGCTGATGCCGCAATCCAGGGGCTCGGCCGTACCAATCGCACCAACCAGGCGTCGGCCCCACTGTTCAGGCCAGTGACGACCGATGTGCGCGGCGAACGCCGGTTCATCTCGACGATTGCGCGGCGCCTGGACAGCCTCGGTGCCTTGACGCGCGGGCAACGCCAGACCGGCGGTCAAAACCTGTTCGATCCGGCTGACAACCTCGAGAGTATCTATGCCAAGGAGGCGCTCCATCGCTGGTTCGGCCTGTTGTTCACCGGCAAGCTCGAAGCGGTCAGCCTCGGGCGCTTCCAGGAGCTGACGGGTCTCAGGATCGAAGCTCCTGACGGGGCGATGGTCGATGACCTGCCGTCGATCCAGCGCTGGCTCAATCGCATCCTCGCGTTGCCGATTGCCTTGCAGAATGCGATCTTTGACGAGTTCATGGGGCTGGTGGAGGCGCGTATCGATGCTGCCCGCCAGGCCGGGACGCTCGATCTCGGCCTTGAGACCATCGCGGTCGAGGATTTCACGCTCCTGTCGGACACGCTGCTGCGCACGGATCCGGCGTCGGGCGCAACAACCCATCTGCTGGAACTGGAAATTGCCAGAGCCCTGAAGCCGCTGACGCTGAAGCGGCTCGAGGAGCTCCACGGCATCGCTGGGCCACGGCAGCGGCCTGTTCGGAACGGCCGCTCGGGCCGAGTTGCCTTGCTTATGCCCGCTCGCAGCATTCTTGCCGATGACGGCACGCGCGTTTCCCGCTTCGAACTGCTGCGCCCGTTGAAGCGCACTCACATCACCGAGGATCAGCTCGCTGAGAGCAGCTGGGAGGCAATTTCCGTCGACGCTTTCCGCGAAGCCTGGGCAGCCGAGGTTGAGGAAGCGCGGACCAGCCACAAGCGCGAGCGCCTCTATCTCGCGACGGGCCTCCTGCTGCCGGTCTGGGACAAGCTCCCTTCGGATTTCGTGAGGGTCAGTCGCATCTCGGCGGCGGATGGCCGCTCGTTGCTTGGCCGGGAGGTTCCTGTCCATTGTGTTCCGGAACTGTGCCGGGCGCTGGGTCTGGCACGCGAGCAAACGCTCTCTGCCGAAGATATCGTTCAGACTGTCCTGGCGACCGGCCGACCCATGGAATTCGCCGGCCGTGAGCAGCTCATGGTCAAGCGGAGCCTGGTCAATGGCTCACAGCGAATTGAACTGACCGGATGGAGTGCGGTTCGCCTCGACTGGTACAAGGCCCAGGGCTGCTTCACGGAAATCATCCGCTACCAGACGCGGCTGTTCGTGCCGATCGAGGGCGCGACGAGCGTGATTGCCAGATTGGCATCATCCGCATAGACCATTGCCAAATGGCATTATAGAGCATATATACTGCCATATGGAGAAATGCCATGCTGGCTCTGCAACCCGTTGATACTGCCGTTACCGCTTTCCGTCCCGATCCGATTACCCAGGACGAGGCAGCTGCCATGTTCCGGGCAGTCCTCAATCTGTTCGGCAAATGGGAGTTGACCGACGACCAGGCAGCAACGCTGCTCGACATGCCAGTGCGCTCCTATCGCCGCTGGAAGGCCGAAGGCCCCGGGCGCGTCTCGCGCGATGGCCGCGCTCGTCTGTCCAACCTCATGGGCATCCACAAGGCGCTCCGGATCATCTTTTCGGAAAGCTCGCGAGGCTATGCCTGGATCAGGGCAGCCAACGACGCGTTCGGAGGAGCCAGTGCGCTCGACGTGATGCTCGGGGGCGAACTTACCGACATCATGCGGGTGCGTCGCTACCTCGACGCCGAGCGTGGTGGCTGGTGAGCGGAACGGCGGATATTCCCGTTTCTCGAGTTGAGTGGGAGGGCGCTGTCAGGATCATCCGCAGTGCCTTTCCGCCCATCGACCTTTTCGAGGACATCGCCGATCCAGCCGACTGGCCGTTGCTGATCTCGGCAGAGCAGAAGACCAATCCCCGCATCATGGCGACGATTGGCAATCTGGATCTGGTCCCTGTCGACCGCCGCGTCGGCGGCAACGGCGCTTCCTACCTCATGGCGCCGTTCACCCATGTCAGCACCGACCGGCCAAGCCGCTTTACCGATGGCAGCTACGGCGTACTCTACGTCGGGGACCAGTTCGAGACCGCGCTGTTCGAGACGATCCACCACCATGCCCGCTTCATGGCACGGACAAAGGAAGCGCCTGGCTGGACTTCGCAGTTCCGGGAGATCGTCATGGCGGTCGATGCAGGCCTACATGATCTTAGATCCGCAGCTGCGGAACCGGCCCCGATGCTGGACCCTGATAGCTACGCGGCATCTCAAGCTCTCGCTGCGAATCTCAGGGGCGCAGAATCCGACGGCATTGTCTACCCGAGCATCCGGCATCCTGGTGGGGAGTGCGTCGCACTCTTCTACCCGGACTGCGCGTCAAATCCTTTGCAGGGGCGCCACCTCGACTATCACTGGGATGGTCAGCGCGTTGACCTTGTCCGCGATGCCGGTTCGGGAGCTGTTTTCCGTATCGTAGATTTGCCGCCCGATCCTGTCTGACCGCATGAGTTGGCCTTCCGGCCGAGTGCTGTAGTATCTCCGAGCACAGTGGTCGGCCAGCAGACTCAAGTCTGCGCACCAGCCATCACGAGTTCATGAAGGGCTTTGTCTGGCGAAACCGGGCCCTTGTACAGCGGGCTACACGGTGTCTCCGCTAGCTTGACGGAAATCGCTAGGAGGTCGTCATCATCACCCTTTTCATAGGCATAGGCGGCCAGCCAGAATTCGGCCTGCTTAACGAACTCGTTGAGGATGCCCACGACACTCCGGTTCGCGGTCTTTGCGTACCGGGCCTGGTCCATCCGCCAGACTTCCTGGGCAATGAATTCAGATGAGACGCCGTGCTCCTTCAGAACCAGCGCCAATTGTGCGGGGAATCTTCGAGCAAGCGTGGCTGCTGGGGCTAGCGGCATAAGCACGGGAAGCAGCGTGCGCTCAGAAACCAGCAAAGCGACCTGCGGCTTCCAGAACAGCACCGTGGCATACCAATTGCCCAGGGCGGTGTCGCTTTGTCCGGGCTCCGCGATCTCGGGTTTGATCCGATCTAGCAGTTTCTTGGTGCAGTGGAGGTGCAACATGGCGGCTTTGGATAGTGCTCGCTGTCAAGGGTGTCCACTCACGCCACCGGCCACGCAGATGTAATGATTGAAATGGAAGGCACCGACCAGTTCAAGCCATTCCGCAGCTGGCGCATGAACGTCTGCTCACGCTGGAATTGGTCATTCCACGCCATCCAGAGGATCTGGGATGGCTGGCTTTGCTTTTGACGAACAGAATGAAAAGCATGAGCAGGATGGCCCCGGAACACACCTATGAGCAGGGCGTTCAGGCAGAGATTGCCAACCAAAACCTGAATACCGCGCATTCCATCATCTACGGCCGCATCGACGAGATCGAGACGAGCAATCCCGCAGAGGCCGCACGCCTTCTCCAAAAGAGCAAGGATATCCGCGACTTCCAGCGCTTAGGCGCTTGACGGGTCGTTCGCGCTGAACTGATCGATCTGGCGCGACTCCCGGCTTGGGCGACGGGTGCCGCCTAAGTCTTGCGATAGCGGAAGCCTCGGGTGGTCTGCTGCGCAAAGCTGAACCCAGCCCATTCGAGATCTTCACCGAGGAACTCATCGTCGGCAATCAGATAGCGCGCGTTGCCTTCCAGGAATTGCACGAGATACTGCCGATTGACCACGCGGGCGAAATCCATCGGCACTGGTTCGACCATGAAGCCGGGAGGACCGCCAGCCATGATCAAGGCGCCCCAATGCCTGTCGAGTGCAAGCCACCATGTCCGTACGGAATTGAAACTTGAGCCGAACACAGAGCTGCGGCCCGGATGCGAGAGCCGGACGGCAGGATTGGTTGACGACCGCAGGGCAATCGGGGCCTGACACATAGTCACGCTGATGCCGCTGGCATCGGCGGGAAGCATCGTCTGCATGGCGCCGGTGCGGAACAGCGTATGCGCAGCGCCGGGGTTGGCTGTGATCCATGCATACATATCGCGCTCGTCTTCGGTGAGCTCGTCTTCCAATTCGCCGGCGAGATACCGGGCGTGCTGCTTCTCGATGAATTGCAGCATTTCAAGGTTGCGGAGCTGAAGGTGCCGCGCGAAACCGTAAATAGGCATACGATCGGTCTCGTCGAGGTTTGCACAGTTCCCGCCGCTGATCTTGAGCCAGGTCGGACTCTCGGAAAACGGCGTTTCGATCGCCCGGTTCAGCGGGCGTTCGATCGATCCACGAAACCCGTTTCCCTCATAGTCATGGAGATGCTCTTCATAGCCAATGCCTTCGATCGATTTTCGGTCGGCGACGACGACGTCGCGGTGACGCTCAAGCACCATGACCTTGTTGACATCATCGGCACAGGCGAACCTGCGCATGTAGAACTGTGGTACGTAATGATGCTTTTTGGGTTCATTCGCGGCCACGCATCACCCCCGATTGAATTCGTTCTGCATCGAGCGGTCGATCGCTTCCCGGGTTGCATTGGCCCAGTCGCCCAGTTTCGGATCGTCGGCCCACTCTGCGAGAGGTTCCTTGAAACCGGCCAGATGCGGATTTAGTGACCCGCTCCACGAGTTCGGAAAGATGCGAGAACGCAGGGCGGAACGGAATTGCTTGGAACCGCCATAGCGGTCAGCAAGCTGCTGCAAGGCCGGGTGCCAGGTCCATCTGTCTTCGACCTCGACGAGAATCGGGAAAAAGCTGACCAGAAAAGCGATACGCCCCTCCGGCTCCCGCTCGACCCAGTCGAGCATCAGATCGATCGGCGTCTCGAACAATGCCCCGGCGCCGACGCGAGACACATTCGAAGCAAACGGGTTGGTCGGCGCAATGATCGCATTAAGTCGCTCTCGTTCAAGCCGCGACCCGATCTCGAAGAAGCCGGCGAGCACGGCCCAAACTTCCTCGGGCGCGTGCTTGACGACGATTGCCAGGGCGCTGCGCAGAGCATCGGATGGACTTCCATGTCTGCCGCCGACCGACTGACACGCGTTCTCGATCTGAAGAGCAAAGTTGCGTGCAAAGGTGCCGTCAATTGCGCCCGAGGCGCTGAGCAACCTGATCATGCGATCATGGTTGTAATCGGCGTTGCCTAGGTGTCCGTCGACCTCTTTGGTGATCGCCGGAGACAGAATGGCGATTTTGGTGAGATCGGCGATTTCAGGTGAGAGCCATTTTTGCTCGTGGGTCACCATCGACAAGATCTCGAGCGCTGCCCAAGCACCGCCCTGATCGACTAGGGCGTCGACGAGGTCTGTCAGCGCGGCCGTCGAGACATCGGCAAGTCCTCTGCCATAGGAAATTGGCACGACATGAGCCACGGCGATCTCACCCGCCCGCACTTGCGCCGTGAGGCGCCCCAAGCGCTCGTTTGTGACGCGCAGGGCTGTGTAGATGTTTATGGGGCTGGCGGCGAGCACGGTCGACCTGTTGGCAATGGCCTCCAGCGCCTCGCTCTGCGCCGGTTCATGGGAAAGCCGCCGATCCAGCGACGCGAGGAGGGCGCGCACGAAGCCCGCCCCGGCGCGGGTGCCTTTGGCATCGAGCGCCGCAACCGCTTGCGCCATCGCGTCTAATGGATCGGGCACATGCGCGGCAAGCGCTTCGGCAAAGGCGCCAGGTCCGTTCAGCTCTTCGCTCGACAGCGCGGCGATCGCGCGGCGGAGTTGCTCCGGGTCCTTGGCAATTGCGGGTGCCAAAGCTCTCGCACGCCGGCTTGAATACTCGAAATCGAGGTCATGCACGGTCTCGGCATAGCGCGTATCGGGATCGTGTATGTCCGCGGTCCAAAAGCGACTATACAGGAGGACCTGTTCGACGGGATCGGTCGGCAGCGTCGCATCATAGAGCACGCGAACGGCCTTGGCGAAGGCGGTCGGCGGATCAGGACGGTCGAAATAGAGCCAATCGCCGATGCCTTTGGTGGCCTCGAACCAATGGCCTTTGGCCGCGACGACCTCGCTAACGAATGTCTCAATGGCTGGAAGCAGATCCGGGGCGATCAGGTTGCGAAGGTCGTCGGCGACGTATTTTTCTATGGGCGCACGTAGGTCAGGAGACGCGCGCCAGACATCTAGCAATCGCTCGAGCGCCCAACGGAAATAGCCGAAGATCGTCTCTTGGTCTGCAGGGGTCCATTCGGTGCGATAAGGTTCTGCGCCAATCTGCTCAAAATCAGCGGACCGCGAGATGTATGTCTGAAGCATTGCCCCTAGCGCCTCGACGCAGGCTCGCCGAATTCTGGGATCGTCCTCGTCCAATGCGTCGGCCAGCGCTTCGCGCCGCCGTCGGTCGTCGGCTTCTGTTCCTGCAAGCGCAACTTGGAAGAGCTGGCGCAACAGGTCGCGGATGGGTGACGCCCCCTCGATGTCGGCAACCGCCGCGAGACGCAAAACCATCTGCGCGGCGGGCTTGAAGCTCGACTGGCGCGAGGCGAGCAGACGCAAGGCGTCGAGGAGATCGCCCGTTGCGGATATGTTTGCCAGCTCTTCGAGCGGCATCTGCGTGATTGACCAGTATAGGGCCGATCCTGTCGCATCGGGATCGACGTGCATCAGCGACGGCAGGAAAGGCGCTGCTTCGTCTCCGAGCAGCACCGTCGCATCGGCAAACGGGCCGCGCAGCAGCGCGCGAACGACGTCGATCAAAGTCAGAGAGCGGGCCAGATAGCGCCAGCGCGCGAGCATCATATCGCGGTGTATCGGCGCGCACGACAACAGAAAGTCGATTACCGTCGATGGCCGCAGATAGCTCAAGCGCCGCATCGCGAGATAGTCGGCGATCGGGCGTGGCCGTGCATTCATCTGGTCGTTGTTGCGGCCGACGAGGTGTTGTTCTGAAGCGACGACCAGATGTTCGAACATCAGCCCGCCAGTCATATGGGCCAGTGTTTCGGCAAGATGATCGAACGCTTGCGGGTCGGCATCAGGCGCTAGCCGCTCAAACAGCGACAAGCATTCCAATGCTCGAACCGTGTCGCGATCTAGGCCTGCGGATTGAATGATCTGCTGGGCTACGTCGTCGGCGGACTTTAGGATGCCATGCTTGCTGTAGCTTCCGGCAACTAACACCGCGATCCGCGGAAAGCCGTCGCAAAGCTGCGCTATATATTCAATCTCGTCCGCAGCGGCCTTCGGCAGACCGCCGACCAGAATGCCTTTGATCGTGTCGAGATCGGCAGGCTGAGGCCGGATCGAGAGGCAGTCGACAATCTGATCACGCCCCTCCGCACCGATAGTGATGACGCGAAGCTGGCTGCCTTCGGCGCGGGCCAGTTCGAAAAGCCGTCGCGAGTCCTCCCAGGAACACGCATCGACCACGAGAACAGCCGGCGAGCCGTCGTTCTTGATCTGATTGGCAACGTCCCAGATGCGCGTCGACACGTCGCGATAATCGCAGAATATGAAGTTTGCGACCGCGAGGTCACGAAGGGCTCCTGTGCTGGTGCTCAACGCTTGGTGCAAAGCGCGGGTTTTGCCGATCCCCGACGCTCCCCAGATTCGGGCGCAAGCTCTGGGAGCTGAGAGATGATCGACCAGACGGCCAGCAAGCTGGGTGAAATCCAGGAGGTCGGCGCGGTTCGATCCCAAGGAGAACGCACGCGACGCGCTGCCCACGAACGGCGGCATCGCCACATCTGCGCGCTTGCCCCATTGATCGAGCGTCGCAAAGCCTGCGAATGGGACGCCGGCCTTTTGTTCTTTTACCCATAGGGCAACTGCGGGATGCGAGCTTGCCCAGGCGGCAAGTTTGTTGCCGTCATATACTCGAACCGAAGTGAGCTTTGACGGATCGCCGCCCGCCGCGCGGATGCCGTCCTTGATCGCTGCAGCGCGATCATCGGCCTTTGAGCCTACGAGCGGGGTGACCGTGACACCGACATAGCTACCGCCGCGTTCAAGCACCTCGGCAACAGCGTCATTCAGGACCTTGGCTTTCTTGCGCTGTGACTTTTTGGTCCAGACCTCCTTTTTCCACTGCGCGTCGCCATAATCGGTCGCCTTGCACTGAAATACGACATCTCGCCCGGGGAAATAATCGGTCGAAACCTCGCCATCCTGCCATTTGACGATCGCGTCCTGGCCACCATCCGCGATGGTAATTTGGAGGGGCACATCGACGTTGCGCAGCGGGACGCCTGCCTTCCGGGCTTCGGCATACAGCAGGACGCGCAGCAAACGGACCAATTGCAGCCCATCGAGATGTTGGATTTCTGAAGGATCGACAGCAAACATATCTCCACTTAGCGAGACAGTGCTGAAGCTCAAGGGAAGCGCCGTGTGGCAGCCACCGGAGCCGCATTTCCGATGCCGGACAGTGACAATTGTCCAAAAGCCAAGACCTCTTTTAGCAGCTTAGGCGGGTATCTGAATGGCCGGTGTGGGCGTAACCGGACGTTTCCTGTCGCGGAGCTGACCGACAGGAATGTCCCAAAACGCGTTATAATGCCGACGGCACTATCCTCGAGAACAGGGTTAGGTTAGCTGATGAACGGGCGATATGACTTGGAGGCGGCTTGGCCAGCGTTGTTGATCTTACAGATCCCGTCGCATCGGAGGAGCAAAACGAGGCTTTAACGCCCGCCGATCAGATCCATCGTATCGCCGAGGGGAAGTTACGCGCGTTTGCCGGGACAATCGACGTTACCACCGGCATCTATCTCGACGACGTTTATGCCCAAAACAAGAGCGTCGCCGAACACACAGCCGCCGATTATCATGGGCGGTTCCTGATTGAGCTCGTCCAGAACGCCAACGACGTCCATGTGCGCGGCGCGCATGATGGTCAGATCGAAGTGCTCCTGGTCGAGGACGAGGGTGATTTCGGAACCCTCTATGTCGCAAATCTCGGAAAACCATTCACCCACGATAATGTCGTGGCGCTTTCGCGCATCGGAATGTCGACCAAGCCGCCCGGTGAGTCGATCGGCAACAAAGGGCTCGGCTTCCGCAGTGTGAGCCACGTCTGTGACGCGCCCGAAGTATACTCGCAGGCGTCGAACGCGATCGGCGCAGGCAGGTTCGAGGGATATTGCTTCACTTTCGCCCGGTCTGAAGATCTGCCCTCGCGGATTGACAACCCGACCGTCCTCGGCCTGGCGCAGTCCGATCTGCCGATGTTCTTTCTGCCGATTGCCCTCGGTACGCAGCCTGAGACCATCGTCGAGTATGCAGCACGCGGCTTCTCGTCCGTCATTCGGCTTCCGCTTCGAGATTTAGACTCGCTTCAGACGGCGAGGGACGAGGTGGCGGCGCTAGATGACGATGGCGCTCCCTTGCTCCTCTTTCTCGATCGTCTCGAGAAGCTCGACGCCAAAGTACGGACCCGCGCTGGTGAGACCTCCTTGGCGTTCACTCTTGAGCGGCATGAAGAGTCGATCACGTCCGCGCCGGTTGCCGCCTCAATCGTCTCGCTAAGCGGTGCGCACTGGTTGCTTGTCCGCGATCATGCGCCCGAGGCTCTCATGCAGCGGGCCGTCGACGATGGCGTCAAGGCCAAGCAACTCCATAGCAGTTGGAAGGACTGGACAGGGGTCGGTGAAGTCGGCCTGGCGGTGCCCCTTGATCATGAAATTTCGTCGCCCCGCCTCTATACGTTCTTGCCAATGGGGGAGGGCGCCACAGCGCCCTTTCAAGGCCACCTCCACGGCAGCTTCTTCCCGTCTTCGAACCGAAAAGCCCTCGATGCTAGTGTGGCGCTAAATCGCCTGCTCCTCACCCAAGCGGTCACACTCGCCGCTGCAAGCGTGCGTTGGCTCGCGGACCGCGATACCGGCCGCAGTCATGCGGCTCTCACGGCGATCTCTCGGGCGAAGGCGTCTGTCGATCTCCTCGTATGGACCAACCCGTCGAGCCTCACCGCGGCGAAGAGCCCCGGCGAGCGACTAGATTTGCCGGCCCTCTCGGCTGCGGAGGTCGCGCGCCTCGGCGAGCAAGACTTCGCCTCTGTACCGGTTATCCCATGCGCTGTAACGCTAGGTGGCTTGCTCTCGATCGGTTGGCGCTGCCCCATGGAGGTGCGCGCCACCTTCGAGGTTTCCGCCACCTTTGATCTTTTGGCGGTCGCGAAGCACGGTGCGACTATTTCCCCGCCGATCGCGCCGCTTCTTCCTGAACTCACGTCCGAGCGCATCGGCCGGCTAACACCTTTTCTTCGTCAGTATGCTCCAGCCCTGTTTCGTGACGGTCTGGCACCCATCGAGTGCGCGCGAATTGCGGCGAAGATCGCCGGTACTCTGCGTGCTGGAAAGCGTCCGGCGACGAGCCAGTGGACCGCTTTCTATCGAGATCTGCCTTCCTTCATGAAAGAGGGGCCGGAGATGCTCGTCGGCTTCCCCGTAATTCTCTGCGATGACGGGACGGTTCGTGCCGGCCGCAGCGACGTCCCTACCGATGGCGAACTTCCGCGTGTCCGGCGGCGCCGGCGCAAGGGTGAGCGGATTGAACCCTCCCTCTTCTTCCCACCCGCGACGCGGCCATCGGGTGAGAACGCGGATATCCCGCTTGAGCAACTCCGTGTGCCGGCGCCGTTAGCCGCCCACTTCGCCTTTGCCGCGAACACGCTCCCCTGGCACGGTGAGCTGCGCCCGGCTCGTGAGTTCCTAGAGCGCGGTCAAGTCTCTGCCTATGATGGTGAAACGGTCCTCACCCGTATCTCCCAGGTGGTCAACGCGGGCGCCTCGGTCGAGGAGGCTCTGGCGGGTCTCCGCTGGGCATTTGCAATCTGGCGTCGCGCTCAGGCCACGAGGTCGATTAAGGTCGATTCCTCATATCGCTTGCTCGTGCCCACAGCGGATGGGATGATCCACGCGACTGAGGCCGTCTTCTCGGAGACCTGGCCTGATGAACTTCTCGGCCGGCGGCTGAATGCGCTCTTCAGCGCCGCGCCGCCCGACGTTGCCGACTTTTCCGACTATCGAAAGCGCCTTCTCGCGCCGACCAGCCATCGCGCCTTCAAGGGCCAGGCGACGCTGTGGGCGGAGTTTCTGCGCGGACTGGGTGTTGGAACTGGCTTGCGCGCGCTTCCCTTGCCCACCATGCCCCCGACAAGATCCTACGAGGTAACGAGCTTCGGCTTCGCCAAGAAGCTCGGTCTTAGTGATGCCGCCATTGCCGACTGGAAGCGGGACGTCAGCACCTTTAACAAGGAGAGCCTCCGCCACACATATTCCACCAACTACAAATTTGCGAACACGCTGTGGCACCTGCCCGGCCAAAGCGACCACGAACGCTTTTCCGACGATTGCCGCGAAATCTACGCCGGTCTGGTGATCGAGTGGCTGGCAGGCGCCGGAAAGGAGTTGCTCCGCGTCGACCTTCGTCACGAGCACTTTTCGAGCGACCAATACCCATGGTCGACGCCTGCGGGTGCCTTTATTCGTAGCGGCGCTTGGCTGCCCGCGGACGATCCATCATCCGACGGGCCGGTTCGACGCTTCTATAGCCCGTCGGACGTCTGGGTCTCGAGCAACGAGCGCTTTCCCTTCTATCTTCGGCAAGTGGCGGTCACGATCGGCAGGATCATCGATCGCCGGCAGCCCGACGCGCTCAAGAAACTGCGAATCTATGGAAGACTACGCCTTCTGAACGATCCCGCGATCGCCCTCGAACAAGCACGTTTCCTTGCGTCCCAATATGCCGCCGGAACGGTTCGCCCACACTATGAGCAGCAGCTCGCCAACCTCTACAACGCGACCTGGAAGGTTATCGCAGACAAGCACGCAGCGGATCCGCAAGCGACCGGCAAGGCGGCTAACGACATGCCGATCCTTGTCCGTCGGCGCGCCGATCTCGCGGTTACGATCCCGGTCAAGGAGACCGCGCCACTCTACGTCCGCGACAGCGACGACGATCTTGCGCCGAGTCTTGTCGTGTCGATCGATGGCCTCCTTCTCGACATCAGGGGCGCTGATCGCGCGCGGGTGGGCGCCGCAGCAGAAGCCTTGTTCGGCAAGAAGGTGAGCCGCCTATCCACGATGCGCTACGACGTAAAAATAGACGACGTTGCGCTCGACGACATTGAAACCAGCGAAACGGCGCTCGACAAATGCCCCTGGCTCCGCGTGATGCTCGCGGTTGCGATGGAGGGGTTGCGCGGCACCGACGCCGGTCAGCTTCCTGCAGATCGTGGCACCGTTCTCGAACGGCTTAGTGATATCGCCCTCGTGGCGGCGGAAGATGTCGCCTTCGAAATCAACGAACAGCGGATAATGGCCCCTGGTGATCGCCCCGCCTATGTCTTCCGACGCTCGGACCGGCCGACTCTCGTTGTTACCCGGGTCGGCGATCCTCTTACCTGGAATGGCCTCCAACTCTGTCTCCCGGCGATCTGCGACGCGATCGACCTTTCCCCAGTCGCCAATGGCATGCGTCTACTCGCCCACGAGCTCGCCGCTGCCTGCGAGGACATCGGCGAACTCGGTCTCGATGAGGATATGATTTCCCGACTCGGCCGCACCCTCCAGCTCGAAGACGGCTTCGTGGCTTCGGTCCAGCATCTTATCGGCGAGCGCGTCGATCTTCGGATGCCGTGGATCCGCGCAGCCATCCACTACGGATTGGGGTCAGAAGCTCTGAAGGACTGTGATCGACTTGAGGCCGAGCATGGAGCAGACCCCGCTCGTCTACTCGCTGAACTGATGCCGCTTATCACGGCCGCGGCGACGGATGCCGACGGGCTGCTCAAGGCATGTCGGCGAGCTCAATCAACTGCACAGTTCGGTGAGCTTCTCGACCTCGATTTTGCGCGCTTCAACGAGAGCTTGGCGGCTACAGGAAGCGAGCCGCTGGCCTACCCCGCGGTCCACGCTTCGCAGCTCCTCAATCATATCGTGGACCATGAGACGTCCATCCTGGAGGCTCTCCGCAACGCGGTCGCGTCAACGCTCGACAAATTCACGCCTGCTCCCGATTACGCCCAGCGCCGTGACGCCCTGCGATCGATGAAGACGGATCAAGCGTGGCTGCCGCTCTATCATTTCGTGCCAGAGGCCGTGCTAGAGGAGTATCTCGCACGGTGGCTGGAAGACGCGGGGGCACCCGCGATCGGCTCGAACCCACATGGCCTGCCTGACCTTGCCGACGTCAGGTTGGCCAACCTAGCGGCGATTAACCGCTTCGCGGCCGCGGCGGCGCCCATCGTGCGGGCTTGGTGGAAGGGGCCGGTTTCGAGCATTCCCGACTATTGGCGCGAGGCCAAGGCGGCCGAACAGCATATCCGTGCCAAGCTCGATGCGGCTGGTGCGGTCGACTTCAAGCCGATGGATGAGACAGCGCTTATTTCCTGGTGCGTCAAGCTCGCCTTCTGGCCTGACGGTATGGAGCCAACGCTCGATCTCGACATGCTAGGTATCGGAGCCGATGCAATCGATGCGGCTGCGAAGGAAGCGCAACGCGAGGCGGAGGAACGGGCAGCCAAGGCGCGCTCTGTTCGCGTCAATGATCGCGATGTCGATCCCGAGCATGCTGACTGGACCGAAATCTCGGCCGAGATCGCCGCCCGTCTTTCCAAGCAGGTCAAATCGGCGAGGCTGACCACGCCCACCGAACTAGCCGTGCTCGAGAAACGGACAAACAAGCCGCCAACGAGTCGTAATCCGCGCGATGTTCCGCCTGGGCCGGATCGGACCCCGCAAGCCAAGAAGGACATGATCGGGCGGCTGGGAGAGCTCGTTGTGTATCACTGGCTCAAGGATCGCTTCCGGAACCAGGACATCGACAAGGCATGGGTTTCACGATTCGGTGCCTTGCAGAAGGGCAAAGCTTGGTCCGACGACCTCGGCTACGATTTTGAGTTGAAGCATGATCGGCGAACCTGGCTTATCGAGGTCAAATCCAGCCAGGGTGATCGGTGCCAGTTCGAGATGGGAGAGTCAGAGGTTCGTGCCGCGCGGGAGGCTGCCCGGCCCCGGTCGGGTCAGCGTTATGTAGTGATCTACGTCGCCAACCCGGCAACTTCGAGCGCAACGCGGATCGACGTCTTGCCCAACCCCATGAGCGAGGAGGCGGATGGTATCCTCCGCCTCCTCGGCGAAGGCGTGCGCTTCGGGTTCAAACCGAAATAGGACCAAGGCCGGGATCCTGAGCATAGTCAAACGTCCGCTTTTGCGAAGGCGTGACCCTGGCAATCGAGTCCGTGGACCGCAGCCTCGTCCCAACCATGGCCATTCGTTATAACCCGTTGCTGTCGAGAAATTTTCTGCGAACGCCCCAGAGGAGAGTTGGCTTTGCCCTGATTGAGCCATTTGGGCATCGATGGTCGATGCACCGGGCTCACAATCAGGAGTGTGTCCCATGATCAAGTCGATCCCGCTGAACAAGCTCGTTCAATCTCCCCGCAATGTCCGCCGTCACAGTGATCCGGCAGCAGATGCTGAGCTTAAGGCCAGCATCGCAGCCCATGGGCTGCTGCAAAACCTCATTGTCAGGCCTGCCGCAAAGGGCAAGTTCGAGGTCGAAGCCGGCGAGCGCCGCCGCCGCGCGATGCTGGCGCTCGCGGACGACAAGATCCTCGCGCGTGATCACGAAGTCACGTGCCTCGTGCTCGAGGACAGTGCTGAAGCGGCGGTCGAGACCAGCCTCGCGGAGAACTTCCACCGATTGGCCATGAACCCAGCCGATGAAGCCCAGGCCTTTGCCGCGCTCGTTGCAGGCGGTGCGACAGTCGAAGATGTTGCCCGCCGTTTCGGCCTGACGGTCCGTTTTGTCGAGGGGCGCTTGCGTCTCGCGACGCTCGCGCCCGTCGTGTTCGAGGCGCTGGCCTCGGGTCAGATCACTCTCGACATCGCCAAAGCCTTTGGCGCCACTTCGGATCAGGACATCCAGGCACGCGTCTTCGAGCAAGTCTCCTCAGCCTACTATGCGCCCAATCCAGACAGCATCCGGCGCATGGTCCTCTCCGGGACCGTCCGGGGCAGCGATCCGCGCGCCCGCCTTGTCGGCCGCGACGCCTACATCGCTGCCGGGGGTCGGATCGAGCGCGAACTGTTCGACGACGACGACAGTGAATCCTGGGTCGATGTCGCCTTGCTCGAGAGCCTCGCGGCGGCGAAGATGGAAGAACAGGCGAAGGCGCTCGCAGCCGAACAGGGTCTCGCCTGGGTCAAGCCCACGCTCGATCCCTATGCCAGCCACGATCTGGTCGAAGGGCTGGTCCGGCTTCCTGCCGAACCGGCGCCGCTCACTGAGACGGAACTGGCGAGGCTCGACAAACTCGATGCCTCCTACGACGAGCATGCGGCGATCCTCGAAGATGAGGACAGTGCCGAGGATGCCGTGGCGGCAGCCGAAGCGGCTATCGAGGCCATCGAACGCGAATGCCAGGAAATCCGCGCACGCCCGCCAGTCATTGCGCCCGAGCTGAAGGCCGAAGCGGGCATGATCCTGGTGCTTTCGCGCGATGGCACGCCGGTACTCCAGCCCGTGTTCTACGGCGAGCGACAGGCTGAACCTGCCGAAGGCGAAAGCGGAATCGAAGTCATTCTGGCAGACGACGGCTCGGACAAGCGCCGGACCACCTTGTCCAAGCGCCTGGTCGATGAGTTGGCCATGCAGCGCCGTGATGTCCTGGCCCTGCATGTTGCCTCTGACCCCGGGCTTGCGCTTGATGTCATGGTGTTCACGCTGGCTGATGCCGATACGCACGACTGGCGGGCGCGGGCTGCAACCACGCTGCGTGCGCCTCTTCCGGCAGGGCCGATCATTGGCTTCGAGGCCAAGGATGCTCCGGCGAGCGGCGCGCTTGCCGAGCTCAGGTCCAGTCTCGACGAAAGCTGGCGCGCGGGCACCGATGCGACTTCCCGCTTCGACCTCTTCCGGGCACTGTCCGACGACAGCCGTGCCGCTTGGCTTGGCTATGTCGTTGCCCGGTCGCTCGAGGCGAGCCTCAACATGACCGGTGAGCGTCAGCTGCCGTTCCAGGACCACCTCGGCAGCCTGATCGGCATCGACATGGCGCAGTGGTGGCGACCGACTGCGGCCAACTACTTCGACCGGGTGTCAAAGCAGGTGATCCTCGACGCGTTGACCGACGTCGGCGGTCTCGAGCTGTCCTCGCGCTTTGCCTCGGTCAAGAAAGGCGATCTCGCGATGAGCGCCGAGCGCGTCTTCGCTGGCACCTACATCACCGAGATAGAAGTCCGCGAGAAGGCTCTGGCCTGGGTACCCGAGGTTATGCGCTTCACTTCCGCTGCGCCGGACGCCGGCTACCCCGAGATCGGCGCTACTGAAGCTGAGCCGGGTGTCGACGGCGAAATTCATACCCCCCGCGAGCTGGCCGCCTGACCTCCTCCTGACAGGCAAGGCCACTCGCACCTCGTGAAGCGGTCCTTCGGCTTACGCCGGAGGGCCGCTTCCTTTTTGGAAGGAGAGCAGAGGGGGCTCGGGACCCTGTGGCACTGACCGGCGAACCCGTCGCCGACTGACCAGATGCCAAGATCAGGAGACCCATCATGGCCTATCGCAAGGGACAGAGCAGCGGCTTGTCGCCCGCTACCCGCATTACCCAGGAAATCATCGCGCGCCTGGAAGCTGGCACAAAGCCGTGGATCAAGCCGTGGCGCGGCGTGCCCGTTTCGCGGCCCCTACGGGCCTGCGGGATTCCGTACCGAGGCATGAATGTGTTCTGGTTGTGGATGGTCGCCGACATGTGCGGCTATGCCTCGCCGTTCTGGATGACCTACAATCAGGCCAAATCGCTCGGTGCCCAGGTCCGCAAGGGCGAGAAGTCGACTATCGCGATCTTCTACAAGAGCTACACCAAAGAGGCTGAAGCCCCTGATACCGGCGAAAAGACCGACGAGGCCCGCCGGGTGCTGAAGGCCTACCCGGTCTTCAATGCCGATCAGGTTGAAGGTCTGCCCGAGCGCTTCCATCCGGCGACGACGCTGGAACTGGTCGAGCCTGAAGGCCGCGAGGCCGAACTCGATGCCTTCTTCGCCGCCATCCCCGTCAATCTGCGCCACCAGGGCTCTGAAGCCTATTACGAACCCACTGCGGATCGTGTCACGATGCCGCCGACCAGCCTGTTTTCCGGCTTCGACCACTACTATGCCACGCTCGCCCATGAGCTCTCGCACTGGACCGGACATGCCAGCCGCCTGGGCCGCGATCTCAAGAACCGCTTCGGCACGGCGGCCTATGCCGCCGAGGAACTGGTCGCCGAACTCTCCAGCGCCATGCTGGGCGCTGAGCTGGGGCTGCCGGTCACGCATCTCGATAGCCATGCGAGCTACATCGAGCATTGGCTCAAGCTTCTGAAGGATGACGACCGCGCCATTCTGACCGCTGCCGCCAAGGCCGAGGAGGCGTCGACCCTACTGCTGAAGCTTGGCGGAAGGGTCACACCCGAACAGTTTGACGACGCGTCACACGACGCTGCGCTTGCTGCCTGAGGGAGGATATCATGGGCCGATCAGTCAGCTATCCTAGCGGCGCAATCGTGGCATTCACGGTTCTCGAGGTCGAAGCCGAGGACGACTGGGAGTTCGAGTATGAATGGCTACGTGACGACCTGCGCGAGCGGGCCGGCCGAGCCTTCCCGTCGCTGATCCCGCATGACGGCTGGCGCGACCGGGAGGATCGGATCCTCATGCGCAATGCCTATGCGGATTTCGGCGTATCGGTCTACGGCGGGCTGGTGGCCGTCTGGATCGTCGAACGCGATGACGGGGCCTATTGGGATGCCGATTGCCGCACGGCCCGCTCACCGCGGGCACAGCGTTGGCTGTCCCAGATCGCATCCCGCTTCGATGCCGTGTTCGGCGACTATGACTGTCTCGGGCACATGTCGAACGGAGAGGGTGTCTACGCCAAGCGAGCGGCTTGAGCTGAGCCGGGGCGGTGCATGCATGAGGCATAGGGCGTGCCCCTGCCAATGTCTGTTCCGACCGCCCATGGTCTGGCGCCATGCGAGAGAGGCCCTGGGCCAGCCGCCAGTCTTGCGCAACCCGGCTTGGTCGGGCCCGTGTTGGCCTTCGCCCTGAGGGCTCAAGGCCTGCCCGCGCCAGCCCGCCAAGCCAGGTTTCCCCTGACGGGTGCGCAACCCTGCCGGAATGCTGGCCCTGACGGGCTCTCGCTGGCGCAGCCATGAACGGGTGCGTCGGCCCCACGTCAGTCAGGAGGACACCCCCATGCACACGTCATTCGCCGATCAACTCGCCGGGCTCGATCTCGCCGGCTTCTCGATTGGACCCGCTCCCGTATCGACAAGCGATTTCCCGGTCCGGGAGGCTGTCGTTCAAACCCTCGAAGCGGTCTGGTCCGATCTCTTCGCCATGGTGTCAGGGACCGCGCTTGAAGCCGACGCCGAGGATCTCGGCTGGGCTTTCGTCAACATCTTTCACCGCTCCGCCGAGCGCAAATCGACTGCCCTCGACCGGGCGACCGACGAGGTCCGCGCGCTGATTGCGACGGCCGATGGATCCGAAGTCCACACCCACGACCTCGAGACCCAGGTCGAGCGGGCGCAGTGCGCCGAAAGCGCCATGCTGGCGCTCGAAGAGATGCGCGAAGTCGCAGCAGGCCTATACCTCAACGAGTTCGGTTCCTCCTGGAAGCCAGTCTCCAGTTCGCGCTTCAATCACAGTGCAATGCTGACGTCCGCGCTCGTCGAAGGGCGCGACTTCCTGCGCGCCCGCGCCGAGGCAAAACGCCGTGCGGCCATGCCCGAAGGAACCCCGGTCGTATTCGCTGGCGGGCGCACCCGTCATGCTACCGAAGACGATGCGCTGACCTTCGGCAACAATGTCTGGGCCACGCTCGACAAGGTCCGCGACCGCGTGCCGGACATGGTCTTGATCCACGGCGGCGACACCAAGGGCGTCGACCGTCTGGCATCGAGCTGGGCTGAACGTCGCGGCATCCCGCAGGTGACGTTCTCGCTCGATATGCGCCTGGGCGCCCGTGCTGGCTTCAAGCGCAACGAGCGTATGCTCTCACTCGATCCGCGCTACGTCATCGCGTTCCCGGGTAATGGCGTACTCGAACGCCTGGTGATCGACGCCAAGGCTCGGCGGATCACCGTTGTCGATCGCCGCGGGCCCCTCGGCACCAATCCGAAGAACACTTCGGCCAGGACCGACTAAGGCCCTGTCGGTCTTCGCGCCAGCGCCGGATCGGCGCTGGCGTCGTCCATCAGAGGAAAGGCGTGCGCCTGTCGGTTGGAGCCAGCGATGGTCGTTGGCTCGGTTCTACAGGAGGCATTCCATGATCGATATCGAGGCTGTGATGGCCGACTTTGCCGTTCGCCAGGCCGAGCGGCAGACCCAGGTGGTCGAAGAGATTCAGCAGCTCAAGACTGTCATTCTCCCGCGCTTGCAGGAAGCAGGCATCGCCCGCGTCGAGATCCGCTTTGACGGATGCGGCGACAGCGGCGCCGTTGAGGAATGTGTCTGTCTGGATGCAACTGGCGCGCCGATGCCTTGCCCGGATGTCACCCTGCTGGAAGGCGAAGCTGACAAAGCTGATCGTACCGGTTCCGAGCAACTGCACTCACTCGGGCAGGCTCTCGAGCGGCTGACCTATCTGGCACTCGAACGTCACCACCCTGGCTGGGAGATCAACGACGGTGCCTGCGGCGAACTCGTGATCGATGTGGCGGAAGCGATCTTCGTGCTCGACTGCAGCCTGCGCTTCACCGCGACCGATGATCACTCGACCGAGCTCTAGGAGACCCGGCATGGCACACTGCTACTACCACGCTCTCTCGTCAGTCCGAAAATGGGGCGGCACGGTCGATGACTATCTCCCGCTGCACCAGTGGTTCGACCAGTCCAAGGCTATCCTGGCAGACCCCCGACATCGCGCGCTGCGGCACCATGCCGAGGGGATATTCATGCTGGAGGCGATCTTCGGCGAGACCCTCGTGAATGCCGATGGCCGGGTTGTTCCGGTGCGTCTGGTCGGCGAGCAGCACGTACGCGAAGACTTGGGCTCGATCCCCTCCTTTGCTGACTGGGCGCGCTTGATCACGCCGCAGGCCTGGATGCTGCGAGGCAACCCTCTGGACGGCGCTCAAGGGGTGACGATCGATATGCCTGTCCCCGGCGAAGCAGTTGCGTCCAGGACCAGGCCACCTGCTGGAGGAGCGGTCCCCACCGTGATCTAGGAAGGGGTTCTCCGGTGGAGGGCTGGCGGGGGAATGATCCGGCCAAGACCGGAGGGAAACGAGGCAGGGCAAACCTGTTCACGGCATCCGGATCCACCCGGCTTCGATACAAACCTGTCCCTGAATCACCCCCCGTCGAGACGCGCAACCCGGATCAGGTCCGGCCGAGTTGCCGGGCTTTGCCCGGCTGCCCGCACCACCCGAACCAGTTCCGGGTTCCCCTCCGGTGCGCTTCGCCGCGGGGCGCTTCTGCTCGGGTTTGCAGCCGGGATGGACCCGGAATGCTCGATCAGGAGAAAGCCCATGACCAATCTCGTTATTCTCGTTGGCCGCATCGCTCGCGACCCCGAAACCCGCACCACCCAAGGTGGAACCAGCATCACCTCGATCTCGGTCGTCACCGACCGTCCCGCCCGCAAGGATGGCAAGACCTACAAGGACGAGAACGGCTACACCGCCAAGGACAGCGAATTCCATCGGATCACCTGCTTCAACGGCCTGGGCCAGAACGTCGCCAAGTATTGCACCAAGGGCCAGCTCGTGACGGTCGAAGGGCGCATCCATTACACCCAGTGGGAGGATCAGAGCGGCACCAAGCGCTACGGCTGCGAGATCATCGCCGACAAGGTCGACTTCCTCACCAAGGGCCGTTCGGGCAGCAACGAGGGAGCACCCGATATCGACGAGGACTGAATGTCCTTACCCCACGACAAGGCCCCGGTGGCAGACGCCATCGGGGCCTTTTCTTTTGCTCGGGGACTATGCGGCGGCGCGGGGCATCAAACCCCTTGCCGCCGCTGGGTGGGCCTTAAGCGGGAGCGATCCGCTTCAGCGTTTCTTCGATCCCGAGTGCCATCGATGCGCGCACGATCTGACGCAGTTGTGCCGCTTCGATCGTCTCGGCGCCGCACTCGATCAACACCTTGCCGAGTTCGGTCGCTGCCTCTTCGCGAAGACGAGCTTCCTCGCTTTCGAGTTGGGCACGCTGTTCACGCAGCTTCCTGAGCGCATCGCGTGCAGTGGGTTTGGACCTGGCCATAGGGTTTCCTTCTTGCTGGCCGTTGGTCCCCTCCGCTGACGACATTGGCATTCCGGACGCGTGTAGGAAAACGGTTTGTGGGGCGATTGGTGCGCTTTCCCGCTGACGTTGGAGAGGTCTCTCTCGCAGAAAGGCCAAGTCTGATGCGGGCTTTGGGGCTGCGTCAAGGACGACGGGGCCCCACCATTTTTACCGGGCAAGCCCGGCAAAAATCGTTGCCCCCATCGCCGCTTCGCGGCCGCTTGCGCGGTCCCTGACCCAGCCCGTCACCCACATCTCTCGCAACCCCTGATGCGATGCATCGAACATCAGGAGGAAAGATCATGTACGCTTCGCTGAACATTGCCGATGCCGGTCTCAAGGTAGATCAGGCTGCTTTCGTTGCCGCACTGGATCAGGCCCATGCCCGGTCCTTTCACAGCTACTTCACGCAGTACATCCTGACCGACGACGAGGCAGGCTACATCGCTGTCGATGAAGGGGATTACGGCGCGCTGCCCAAGGCCTTGTTGGAGCGTGTCATTGATACGGTGCCGGGCCGGCTCAGCGATGAATTCTGACCCGCCGGTTTGGGAGGAAGTCCGTCAGGGCTTCCTCCTTTCTTTTTGCTCGCAGCCCTTTGCAGACCACGTCAGACCAGGCGCAATTGTCGATGGCCGACTTCAATCCTGGGCATCGGGTTTGTCCAGGTCAGCAAGTCGCTCTGGCATTTCCAGGACCTTCAAAGCCGCCGCCTCGATCGCCTCTGCCTGTGTGGGGAAAGCCTCGGCCGAACTGATTGACACCCCGTTTGAATAGGTGATCGTCGCTTGGAAGCCGTTGCCCTTGGGTGTCGCGCTCAGTGTGACCTGGGTCATGCTCAGGCTCCTCGTTGCCTGCTTTCAGACAACCATCATAGGCCCTGGTCCGTTCTGTGACTATCGAGATCCGGGCGACGGCAGCCCGCGAGCCATCTCAAGAAATCGGCATCGCAAAACGCATCGTCCGTTACTGGCTCAATGGCTGGTTCCTGACCTTGCAGCTGGGGACTGGGGAGCACACCTTACGCCGCCATGCGGCAGAAAGAGATTGTTAAGCAATAGGTTACGCGAAGTTGTTCCTCTACAAAGAGGAGCAAGTCAATGCAAGCAAATGGCTATCTGCTACCAGCGAATGAAGCCACGAATCATGCCGCAACACGATCCGGTGAAGGGCGCGGGAGTGGTGAAAAGGCAAAGCCGTCCAACCGGGTTAGGCTCAACGGCAACATAGTCCGCCGCAAACCAGGTAAGCGCATCCGCGAGTATTGGGATATCGACCTGCCGGGCTTTGGCCTACGGGTAAATCCCGGCGGCAGGCGGACATGGTTCGTGCTGTTCCGCCAGCGCGGCAAGCTGCGGCGGGTGTCGCTCGGTACCTCCCGCGACACCTCGCCCGCCATGGCCCGCCGCCTCGCGCGGGCGAAACTGGCGGAGGTAGCGCTGGACGGGCTGCCAACGCGCAAGAAGGCCCGAGCTGTGCAGAAGAGCGATGCGCCCTTGCTGCGCGACTACGCCGAACGTTTCTGGGCTGACTATTCGCGACACTGGAAACCATCGACCCGCAAGCGCAACGAGAGCGCCATCTTCAAGGAAATCCTGGGCGCGTTCGGCGATCGGCGGATCGATGAACTTGCAAAGGGCGACATCCTGTTCTGGCGCGACAGCTTTGTCGAACGCCCCGGCGTGTTCAACCGCACCCTTCCGGTTTTCTCGGTGATGATGGGCTATGCAGAGCGCCTTGGCCTGCGTCCGCGCGGCTCCAATCCCTGCAAGGGCACGCCGCGCTACAAGCGCAAGCCGATGGAACGGTTTCTGTCGCCACACGAATATTCGCGGCTTGCCACGGCATTGCGGGAATATGAGGCCGAGCAGCCACTCTATGTCACGGCGATCCGCCTGCTGATCTTCACCGGCGCACGTTGCGGAGAGATCGAGCAACTGCGCTGGGAATGGGTTCAGGAACCGCGCCTGATGCTGCCTGATAGCAAGACCGGAGCGAAGATAGTCTATCTCAACCGGCAGGCTATCGATGTGATTGAATCGCTCCCAGACCGGAAAGCAACCGGCCTGCTGTTTCCCTCGTTCCGCAATCCCGCCAAGCCGATCACGCTCGGCATCCATTGGTCGAAAATCCGCAATTGCGCAGCATTGCCGGATGTGCGCCTACATGACCTGCGCCACAGCTTTGCCTCGGTCGCGATCCGGGACAACATCTCGCTCATGGTCATCGGCAAGCTGCTGGGCCATGCGCTGGCAGAAACGACGACCAGATACGCGCACCTCTCCGACGAGATCGTCGCAGATGCGGCGGAGCGCGTATCCGGCTCTATCGCACGCCTGATCGGAGTTGCGCCATGAACGCGCTGACCCTGCGAGGGATCGTCGCCGAAGAGCTGGGCAGCCTCCGGCTCCATGTCATTGGCAAGTGCGGTGGCCTGGGCGAGTTGCGCAAGACGTGCTGGACACGCGAACTGCCCGGCTTCGGGACGCGGCATTATGCGAGCGGACGCAAGGTCTATATCGTCCAGGCACGCATGGAAGGGCGCACGCGCACGGTGACGATCGGCAACGCCAAGGTGCTGAGCCGTGTGCAGGCTATGGATGTGGCGCGCCGCGTTCTGCTCCGCGCCCAGACCGGCGAGAACCCGGCGGAGGAGCGCAAGCGGCTGCGCAAGGTTCCATCCTACCGGGACTTCCTCAGGACCTACTGGGAACGAGTATCGCCCAAGTGGAAACCGTCCACGCTCTACACCCACCGTTACTACAAGCGGAAATATCTCGACCGCGCGTTCGAAGGCCTGTTCCTCGATGAGATCGAGGAGCGCCATGTGCAGGAATGGTTCAACCGTATTACAAACACCGGCGGCCCCGGTGCTGCCAACCGTTGCGGCGAAATCCTGCGCGCCATGTTCAACAAAGCCGAGCAATGGGGCGTGCGGCCCGAAGGATCGAACCCTTGCCTCTATATCCGCAAGAACAAGGGCCGGAAGTGCGAGCGCTTCCTCTCCGATCAGGAGTTCAGGCGGATTGGCGAAGTGCTCGACAGGCATCGCAAAACTTCTCCGTTGCACTGCACGGCGATCAGCTTGCTGATCCTGACCGGCTGCCGCAAATCGGAGATCACCTGCCTCAAATGGAGCGAGGTGCGGGGAAGGCGCTTGCTGCTGACCGACAGCAAAACCGGCCCGCGCACGGTCTGGCTGGCCGAAGCGGCTGCAACCATCCTCCACGCGCTGCCACGCCGTGAGAAGCAGCGCTATGTGTTTTGGAATCCGGCCACCCAGCGCCCGATCACGGACATCGGCAACTTGTGGAGCAAGCTGCGCGACGAGGCAGGCCTTCCCGGCGTTCGTATCCACGATCTGCGGCACAGCTTTGCCAGCCACGCCGCCGCCCATTCGGAAACGCTGCCGATGATCGGCAAGCTGCTTGGCCATGCAGACGTGCGGACGACCACCCGCTATGCCCATCTTGACGATGGGCACGTCATCAAGGCAGCGCAGCGCATCGGCGACCAGATCGAGCAAAACATGAGCGGCTCATATTCATTGAGCCGTAACGCTAAGTATGATAGTGGGCCGTTGCTGCATGACTGACAACCCGCGCATCCGCATCTACGCCAACCGCTGGTTCGCCAAGTTCGCGGCAAAGGAAAAAATCAGCGATGCCATGCTTGCTGGTGCCGTGCATCGGGCTGAATCCGGCCTGATCGATGCCGACCTTGGCAATGGGCTCATCAAGCAGCGCATCGCGCGCCAGGGTGGAGGCAAGTCGGGCGGCTATCGCTCGATCCTGATCTTCCGCTCAGGCGAGCGGGCCATATTCGTGTTCGCCTTCGCCAAAAGCGACAAGGCGAACCTGGGTGCGGCGGAACTAAAGGTCTATCGCAAAGCTGCCAGCATCATGCTGGAATTGGGCGATGACCAGATCGAAACGGAAGTTGAAGCGGGCCGATTGGTCGAGGTGAAAGACGATGAGCAAGGCTAAGGCAAAGACTTACAAGAGCGAGGCAATGGCCGCCGTCCACGAAATGATGGAAGGCCTTCACGATGCGGGCAGCATCGACAAGCGCACCATGCGCGAGTTCGATGAGGCCTGCCTCGCGCCCGCGCCGGTCCTGTCGCCCGACCAGATCAAGGCAATCCGAGAGGCGGAGCATGTCTCGCAGCCGGTGTTCGCGCGCTATCTCAACGTGTCGAAGAACCTTGTGTCGGACTGGGAACGAGGCGCGAAGAAGCCGGGCGGTCCGGCACTTCGGCTGTTGTCGATTATCCAGCGTAGTGGGCTGGATGCGGTGGCTTGAGCCTCGGTAAGCCGCAAGAGAACCCTCGTTACTGCGCCAAGATAAACCTGACCCGCGTCTCAATGGTTGAGCCCTGAGCGATGGCGATGGCGCGGCACTGCACCGTCATAAGCCGATCACCAGTTCGCATGAACGCGCAAGCCGACGCTCGATTTGCGGGGGTAAGAGGCTGAGCCCCGGGCATGAGATATATTCGTTCGATTGAAACCATGTCCCGAGAATTCATGGGGCCCGCAAAGCCGAGAATTTGGTCGCGACCATCCTCGCTTTTACCGGAGAATTGAATCATCACGGAGCCGTTGTTCCGATGAAAAGACATCACCGCATTGGTGCACGCAAACCCGGTCGTCTCATTGTCGATGATCACACCTGAATCGGACGAACACTGCCCCTGAAGCGCAGATACGTCCTCAGGAGCTTGCGCGCTTGAGATACCTGCGACTGACGCGGCTACGATGGCAGCGCCGATACAGAAAGCTTTCAGTCCTATAGAAGTCTGCGGCATCACTTGCTCCCCAAACGAGCTTCGATGTCGCGTTGAAAATCCATCTCATTTGCAGAGCAAGAAATCGTGACTGCCCCGTTGACAGGTTGCATGGCGAGGTCGTTGTCACCCTCCTCAAACTGAGGGCCAGGCACTAGTCGGCGAGGTTGGATAACTTCCCCTCGGCTATCCACCCAAGCTTCTTGCGTGTGATCCGGCAAGTATTCAGCTTCGGAAACGCCAAGGCGGGTAAATTTGTCCCGAATCTCCTCGGTCGTACCCATTACAGTTACGGAAATGTGGTTAGGGGGAGCCGTGCCAGGGCCGCGCCCAAACGGAGCCATCGCCCCTCCACTCGGATCGGCTTGCCACCCACCCAGCCTGACGACTTGATGACCCAGAAATGTCATCGGCTTGACGGGGACGAAAAGGCGGATGCCGTCACCACCGTCATTCGTATTGGCGACCGTGTGACTGTGTAGCATCGCGGAAATGACGACCCCTGCCTGAGCTGGGTGACGGCAACTCAGTTGCTCAAATAGCACCCTCTCGGTCGCATCCGTTGGCAACATCACATCGGTAGCGGTAGGTGCATCCGTCCCGCCACGTTCGGCATCGGCAGCTTGCGCCCCCGAATCGCTACACCCCGCCAAGACAATGAGGGTGGCGAGCAAATAGGCTTGTCTCGATATTATCATTTCGGCCTTGCTTCCCCTGGCAGGCAAATCCGCAATTGAGGAAGCTCCTCAAGGCGACGGAATAATACAACTGATGCAATAAGCTATGCGGTGGCTCGCTGGACTATTCAAGTATCAATTCTGAACGAAAAAATCCGCCGATGGTGAAGCTTGAAAACTGACCGTCCTTCTGGATTTCTATCGGTCCAACCTCCTTAACCCATCGGGCGGAATCGTCATATGTCGGCTCCGCAACCGTTGGCTGCTCACGCAGTTCAGAAATTGCATCTTGCTTCACACCTTGGCGAACTATGACCCGGCTGACGGGCTTCGAGCCGAGGGGGATAGGCCTTGGCAAGTCGATGTTGAGCTCACGGCCCAGATAACCGTCGTCAAACTTTGTCCGCAGCGTCTCTGCCTGCCCAAGTTCAGCACGCGCACGCGCATCTCGCTCTGCTACGATAGCCTCCCGTCGTTTCTCGGCCTTCTTTGTTTTTCGTCGGACGGCGGTGACTGAAAAGCCCAACGGCGCTGCGGTTACTTCTGCTGTTGCCTCGAATCCCGCCAGTCTCAATGCCTTTGCGATCATCCCTCGTGTAGCTGCATCGTCTGCGTTACTGATCTGATCCGACCGTACGGTCAAAGGCTCGTCAGGCTCCGGATCAATGATCGTCAGCTTGCTCTTTTCGCGGCCATCAACTCCGATTGACAAGCCGCACACAAGACGCTGGCCGGTATGCCCTGGCGGGAAGATTATCGAAAGCTTTTGCGCCACTCCGCCGACTGGCGGTGGCCCTTTTCCTCCGAGTTGATTGCTACTGTACCCAACGCCCGATTGCGTTCCCTTGCACTCCACTACATGCCAGACGCCGGACAAATCACGGGCAACGAAATCCGGCGTCTTGTTCGGGCCGCGCTTGGCCGCGCGATGCTGTGTAGCGCCCGTTGATGCAGCAAAACGCTGCATGAAATATCGACCGTCGACAATCCTATCGAACTGCAGTTTGTCGTTGAGCCAGAGTATTGGAAGGCCCATCCCGAAATCGTCACTGAGGATTGTCTTCTGGTGAGCGTCCAGATCCGCGAAGCTCTGCGTCAGTCGCAAATCAGGGTCTGCTGAGATTGCCGCGAGATAACGCACCCAAGCCCAAAATTCGCTCAATGACACCCCAGTTGTAGCTATGGGCGTCGTCAAGAATCCGATCATCAGCAGTGCTGATGGGACATGAATATCAACGGTCTGAACACCGCTATGGAAGGTGCTCGGAAACGTTGGCAACGATCCCTTGCGCGGCCAAGTGCCCTTCTTGATGTCGATTGCCAACGATCGGTTCATAGCCTCGAATGGGTTCCCAAAGTTTGCATTTCTTCCACCGGCAAGAGGTTCGGCGAATTGCACAGTCTTGATGGCTATCTGCTACAAATAGGTCAATTCTGTCCGAGTTTTCGAACTCACGCGGCCTATCCATCACGCGCCGGATCGGCTACAAATCCACGTGAAACCAAGGCCTTTGTCATCGGTAATCGGGCGGGGAAGTGGTTGATCACATCGGTCCAAATAGGGAACAACTTCGCGCACACCCTACGCGACGGGTCGCAGGAAAAGAAGGAAGGGAAGTGGCGTAAATACAGATGCATAGGCGGAATTTTCTGAAATGGCAGCTTCTCCGTCAAAAATGACTTGGGTGGAAGTGATCCCGTGGATTTGACCAAAGCCGGACCGAGAATGGCGGAATTCCATCAGGTTGCGACGTTCTTGACATGTTCTTGAATCTGACTTAGTGTCGCTCCTGCCTTTCGCAGTGTGAATCGGGCTCCTGACCATAAGGAGTCCGTGCATGACACGGCCAATCTGTCTCCAGGTTTACATCTCCAGCGAGCTTAGCTCGCTGATCCGTAAGGCTGCCAAGGCCAAGGGGATCAGCATGAGCGAGTGGGTTCGCGCCTTGCTCGCCAATGCCTGCACCGAGGAGGATCTTGCGTCCCGGCTCGACGCTTCCATTGAACGCATTTCACGCCGCTCGATATTCCTCATGGTCGGTGTGGATGCGCTGCTGGCGGGGCACCCCGATCATGCTCTTCGCAGCCGGGCTCACCAGGCTTATGCGCGCAAATGCAAGGAGCTCGGTCTCTCCACGTCCGCCGGCGAGGGAGGTTCCGATGAAGCGTAACCTCGTCAACTTCACGCGCGGCAGCCAGCTGCTCGGACACTTCAGCTTCATGTTCGCGGCGGGTCTCAAGGGCCCCCTGATTGTCGCCGCGCTTGTGATCACATGGACCTCGTGGTGGACCATCTCGGCAGGTCTCACCGACCACGAAGTCTACCTGGTCTGGATGCGGATCTACGCCGCCATCTACGGCTTCATGGAGTTCGATCCTGCCAAGCGGATCACTCTGGAGACAGCCTTCGGCGCGACCATTCAGTTTCCGATTTCGCAGCTCGATCATTATCCGCCGGTCGTCCATGCCTGGGAGAAACTCACGGCTCTGCTGAGCAGTGCCTTGTGGCGTTCCGGGTTCCTTTTGGTCCCCGCTTTTGCGGTCTTCTACTGGTTCGCTGAGCGGTTCGGTGGTCGCTCCAAGGAGCGCAAGCACGAGCGCGGCGCGATGCTTGTCACGCTCCCCGAGCTTGTCGATGAACTGACCACCCACAACCGGCGCGAGCGCACCCGTGAGCTCGATCAGGCTATGGGCTGGAAGTGGCGGCTCAGCCTGCCGCGAGAGATCGCCCGGGTCTTTCCCTACCGGCCATCGCATATTGCCACGGTCGCCTATCCATGGCGCCTCGAGCAGAGCCACGCGATGCTCATTGGCACCACCGGCATGGGCAAGACCGTGGCGATCTCGGATATGATTGCGGAGGCAAGAGCCAAGGGCCAGCGCTGCATCGTCTTCGATTTGACCGGCGCCTTTATCGAACATTTCCATGCGGCCCACTGCGACATCATCCTGAACCCGCTGGATGCGCGCTGCCCCCAATGGAGCCTGTTCGACGAATGCCGCACTGAGGGGGAGTTCTGGGCAGCTGCGGATGCCCTGGTACCCCATGACGGGGGCGGCGAGGCGCAGTTCTGGGTGATCGCCGCCCGGGCCCTGTTCGTCGAATTCTGCCTCAAACTCCTGGCCGATGGCAGGGCGAGCAACGAAGCACTTGCCCGCGAGCTAATGACCGCGGACCTGTCGCGCGTTCATGCCATGATGCGTGGCACCATAGCCGATCCACTGACCGCACCGGAAGCCGCCCGCATGGCGGAATCGATCCGCGCCGTGTTCAACGTCAATGCCAAGGCGCTCAAGTTATTGCCGGCTACCGGGCCTCGCTTCTCGGTCCGAAAGTGGATCGAAGAGGGCGCAGCTGGAGTTCAGGACCAGGGCTCAATCCTGTTCATATCTGCCCGCTACGTCGACATGAGCGTCTGCGCGCAGCTGCTCACGCTCTGGCTCGATACAGCGATGAATACGCTTATGACTGGCCCACGCACCCGCGATCTCAGGTGCTGGTTCTTCGTCGATGAATTGGGGGCATTGCATCGCCTGCCAGCCCTCGAGAAAGGACTGCAGACAGCGCGCAATTTCGGCGGCGCTATTGTCCTTGGCATCCACGCCTACGCCAAACTCAAGGAAGTCTACGGCGAGAACATGGCGATGACCCTGTCATCGCTGGCCCGGACGAAACTGATCCTCGGCACCGCCGACCGGGAAACGGCTACCTGGTGCTCCGACTTCATTGGCCATCGCCAGGTGCGCGACATGGAGGAGGGCTACACCTACGGCTACAACAATGCCCGTGATGCGGTGAGCCTCACCCCGCGCAAGCACATCGAGCCGCTGCTGCTGCCCGACCAGTTGATGAACCTGCCGCGGCTGTCCGGGTACATCAAGTTCCCCGATGGTTTCCCCGCCGCACCCGTCAGGCTCACCCCGGTCAACCGGCCCAAGCGAGCGGAGACCTTCATTGCCCGGGTGAAGGATGGCCCAAAAGCTCCGGTTGCCGAGCCTCAGCCGCCGGCACAGCAGGCGCGGCAGTCGACAGCATCAACGGGCAATGAGCATCCCTCGTCTAACGACGATGGGGCGGGCAAGCCGGTCGTGCCCAAGCAGGGAGAACTGGCCCTCGACCAGAGGCAGCAATCCGAGCCGAAACAGAAGCCTGACGCGCACGTAAAGGATTTGCGGCAGCCCGTTGAAAGCAGGCCCGGCAAGACGCCGAAGGAGCAGGAACGGGCCGCTCGATCGGGGAAAGAGAAGGCGGGCAACGCCAAGCGAGAGAGTTCGAACACCCGAACTGAAGCAACGCCTAGAAAGGCAGGACCCTCCGCCCGCCCGCTCCTCCCGACCGGCGAGGCCGCCGCGACGCAGGATCAGTCAGCTACTCCCAAGGGCACTGCTAGGGCTGGAACGTCGGAAGCGAAGCCGCCGCAAGAGGGTAGGCCGGACAATTCTAAAAGCACCGGCTCCAGCGATGCAGCAGCGCGCAAGCTGATGCTCGAGGATGGGCTGCGCGAGCAGGAACCGCCGCCGATGACGGGGCCCGACCTCGGCGACATGGAGATGTGAGCATGTCACCGATTGCCACCGCTACGGGAGACGGTCGATGCTGTCGGTAGCCAACGTCCGCACCGCGGGCGGCGCGGCCAACTACTTTGCTGCCGACAACTACTACACGCGGGCCGATGCCGACCGCTCCGGCGAATGGCTCGGGAAGGGCGCTGCCGCGCTGGGGCTAAATGGGACCGTAGACGCGCGGCAGTTCGAGGCGATCCTCAAAGGCATGCTGCCCGATGGCAGCCGGGTTGGCAGTGACAATCGGGCGCATCGGGCAGGGACCGATCTCACCTTTTCAATGCCGAAAAGCTGGTCGGTCCTCGCGCTGGTGGGCGGTGACAAACGGATCCTCGATGCCTACGCCGCGGCCGTCCGGGAAACCCTGCGCTGGGCCGAGAAAAACCTCGCGGAGACCCGGATGGATGTCCGCGGCAGGGAGCGCGTCGTGCAGACCGGCAACCTTGCGATCGCGCTCTTTCAGCACGACACCAACCGCAACCAGGAGCCCAATGCGCATTTCCATGCCGTCATTGCCAATGTGACCCAAGGGCCGGACGGCAAATGGCGGGCGTTGCGCAACGATAAGCTTTGGCAGCACAATACCCTCCTCAATGCCATGACCATGGCCCGGTTTCGTCTGGACGTGGAGAAGCTCGGCTACGAGGTTGGGGAGTTCGGCAAGCACGGTAACTTTGAGGCTGTCGGGGTGCCCAAGGCCGTGCGTGATGCCTTCAGTTCCCGGCGTGCAGAGATCCTGGAGGCAGCGGCCCAGATGAACTTCTCTGGGCCAGGCGTCCTGGATGCCGCAACCTTGATGACCCGAGCAGAAAAGGGACGGATCGAGGATCGCGATGCGCTGACGCAGCAGTGGCGGGAGACCTCCGCGAGGTTCGGCTTTGATCCCGCCGTGGTCATTGCCAGAGCCAATGCACGCAGTGCGCAGGACCTCGGAAACGTGACCGGCTTTGGCCCTTCCGTGCGAGCGCTTGTCCGCCAAGGGCAAGCCCTTGCAGCCACCTTTGCCGAACGCCTGGGCCTGCGTGAAGGCGATCCGCTGATACCTGCACGTATGGGTAACCGCAGCGTGGAGCAGGTCGCCGCAATCCATGCGGTTGCCTCGGCTGTCCGGCATCTGGGCGAGCGGGAAGCAGCCTTCACCCGCTCGGAGATCTATCGCGCGGCGCTTGGCTTTGCGCTGCCGACCTCGCTCGCCGAGATCGAGCACCGGGTCGACCAGCTCGTGCGTCAGGGTCATCTGGAAAGGGGCAGGGGAGGCGACCGGGACCTCCTGACAACGCGCGATGCAATCAGGCTTGAGCAACGTATCATTGCGGCGGTCGAAAGTGGGCGCGGTGTGGTCCCGGCGATTGTCTCGCCCGACCTTGCCGGCGAACGCCTGCAGGCCCTCTCCCAGATCAAATACGGGCTCACCTTGAACGCTGGGCAGGAAGGGGCGGGGCGGTTGCTGCTTGGATCGCACAACCGCATCGTCGCCATCCAGGGCGTCGCCGGTGCGGGCAAGAGCACAGTCCTCAAGCCCGTGGCGGACATTTTGCGCGAGGAGGGCAGGGCCGTACTCGGGCTCGCTGTGCAGAACACGCTGGTCCAGATGCTCGAGCGCGAGACGGGTATTCCGTCGATGACTGTATCGCGGTTTCTGCGCCAGCACAGCGACCTGCTCGAAGGGGCTGACGCGGCTCGCCTTGCCGAGGCGCGCGCAGCTATGCGGGGTACTGTCGTGCTGCTCGACGAAGCATCGATGGTCGGCAATGCCGACAAGGAAAAGCTGGTGCGGCTGGCCAACCTGCTCGAGCTCGGCCGCTTTGCCAGCATCGGTGACCGCAAGCAGCTGGGCGCAGTCGATGCCGGTAAGCCGTTTGATGTGATGCAGCAGGCCGGAATCGAGACTGCGGTGATGGACACTAACCTCAGGGCGCGGACCGAGGCGCTGCGTAATGCCCAGCAGGCTGCCCAAGAGGGACGGATCGAGGACGCCATGCGTCATCTGGCGCCCCAGGTGATCGAGGTGGGAAACGGAGCTGCCGTCGAGGCTGCGGCGGCATGGTTGTCGCTCCCATCAGGGGAGCGCGAGGCAACCGCAATCTATGCTTCGGGCCGGGTCCTGCGCGGCGCTGTGAACGAAGCCGTACAGACGGGCCTGAAGGCAAACGGGGAATTGGGACCTGGGGCGATGCGCCTCAGTACCCTGTCACGCGTCAACGTCACCCGCGAAGAGCTGCGTTATGCCAGCACCTATGCGCCCGGCATGGTGGTCGAGGTCGCGCGCCGCCAACGGGGGCAGGGCCTTTCTCCCGGCGAGTATCGCGTGGTCTCGGCCGACATCGCGCGCGAGCGGGTCACGCTGGAAAACGAGCGGGGGCGCCAGTTCGAGCTTCGTCCGGGCAAGTTCCGGCCACAAGGTGAGCAGGATGCACTGCGGCTCTTCGAGGTGCGTGAAATCGACATCCACACTCATGACCGGATTCGATGGACAGAGACCGATCACAAGCGGGGCCTGCTTAATGCCGACCAGGCTCGGATTGTTGCAGTCGACAGCGCCGGGGTGGTTGTGAAGACATCTCTCGGTGGAGAGCACAGGCTGGAGCAGGGCGACCCGATGCTCCGCCGTCTCGATCTCGCCTATGCGCTCAATGCCCATATGGCTCAGGGGCTCACCTCCGATCGCGGCATCGCGGTCATGGACAGCCGTGAGCGCAATCTGGCCAACCAGCAGACGTTTCTCGTGACGATCACGCGGCTGCGCGATGGCCTCACCCTGTATGTCGATAATGCGGGCAAACTCGAAGCGGCGGTCGAGCGCAACGCCGGAATGAAGCGCTCGGCGTTGGAGACGGTTGATCTGCTCCGCGATGCAGCCGCCAAAGGGCAGGCAAAAGACCGTGCGCCTGCGCCTGAACGCAAGCCTCCAGAGCTCGATCGCTCGATCGCCAAGCCCTTCGAGATCGGCATATAGTGTCGCCACTTCCACACCTCTCCGCACGCCGCCGGTTGACGATAAGTTCTTTATTTGTTCTCATGGGCGCATGCGCCGAATCTCTGACGACCTTTTTCTGACCCACCTCGAAGTCGCCCTGGCCGTTGCGCCAGAGCACACCCTCGCTCGCCTCAATGCCGATGATCCGCGTGTGCAGCGTGGTGCGCGTGTCGATCTTGCTCGCCATCTGGTGGAGCGCATGCGTGGTTTCAGGATCGAAGGCGATGCCAGTGGCCCATCCAGCGCGCAGACATGTCTGTTTCCAGGCGATCTATCGCCGATCGGATGAACGAGACGGTAGCGTCGAAGACGGCTACTGCAGCCGGGCGCCATCACGGTTTGAGGTCAGCTGGACAATCCGCTCAGCGATGGCCTGCCACGCACGAATTCCTGCCTGATCGCCCGCGAGAGCGAGAGCGCCAATCTGTTCGGCGACGTGCAACGGTGCCTTGTCGCCATGGGTTCGCAGGACATGGTTGGCACAGGCCCAGAGTTCCCAATCGCTGAGCATCAAGAAAGCTGCCCCGCAAGGCCGGCCAGGGTCGCCAGAAGTCCGTAAATCACGAAACCACCAACGAGCAGGCGTTCGATTGGAAGCTGCATTCGGCGAGGTTGGGCTGTCCCTGCCGGCCAGACCTGCTTGCAGATCAAGCCGTTGAAGCCCGCACGGTGGCCAGTGACCTCGACCTCGCGGCCGACAAGGCGTCGAGCTGACCTCGGCGCATCCAGTTCCCAGTGGCCGCCGCCTGCCTGGAGCAAGAGGCCAAGCGGCCCTTCGACGAGCTCCCCACGAAGGTGTAGGTCGGGGCTTACCGGCACGCTGGCCCTTTCCAGTAACGGTCCCATCGCAGCACCGTTCGCGTACGGATCATTGCGCAGGAGAGATCTGCGCCGGAGGGCAGGCGGCACCAGGCAGCCGTGCGGCTTCCGCCTGCAGAACCTTCCGAGCGGCACGACAGCCGCGGACCTCGAACCACAATGTGACCGGTCTGGATCGTCCCGCGCGCGCCGCCCATCAGCTGGACGAGCGCATCGCGTGCCTCAATCGCCGTGGCATCGGGGCAGGGCTGATTGGTGCGGCAGCTGCCATCCATTTCCCGGGCAGCGATGCCAGCGATGCGAATGCGGGGCCCTTCCGCACACCATACCGGGCCATCGCCATCCCAGACATGGGTTGGTGTGCAGGTGAAGGTCTGACTGGAGGCGACGATCGAGGCGGCAAGGAGGGCAAGCATAAGATGACCTCCTTAAAGCGCCCGTCCGAACCAGAGAACCCGTCCGACGATGTTGAGCGTCCGCTTTTCCAGGCCGCGCCAGCTCGGATAGGCCGGGTTGTCGCTCAGAACCGAAGCGCGCTTGCCCTGCGGTTCGAGGGCAATCCGCTTGACGCTCAGCATGTCATCCATCCGCAGGACATAGATCCCGTCTCTCAGACGCGCCTGGCCATCTGCAAGATCGACCATGACCTCGTCACCATCGTGGAGGGTAGGCTCCATCGAGTCGCCATGCACGGCGATGATCGACAGGCTCGATGCCTTGCTGGCGGTCAGCCGGCGTAGCCACTTCTCATCGAAGCCGAATTGCGCGGATTTGGATTCCATTTCGGCCAGAGCGCCGTGGCCAGCCGATGCCTCGACATTGAGAACGGGCACATGGACCAGTTCGACGACCGGACCTGAGCGACGGGCAGGGGCACCAAGCACCTTCTCGTCCACCCCGAAAAAGCGGGCGAGCACCGAGCGATCCTGCTCGTCCAGGTGTCTCGGGCTGCCGCGGCGAATGTACTGCTGGATATAGGCTGCGTTGCGCCCGAGCAGTCGCGAAACCGAGGAATAATTGCAGCCTCGTTGCTGGATCAGTTCGTCCAAGGCTCTGCGTGCGTCGTCCATGACTGCCAGTCCTATCGCGGGTGCCTAGGAAAATCGATCCTAGACTCTAGGAACCTTTCCTAGTAGGAACATAATAAGAACACAAGTGCAAAGCGAGTCTTGAATCATGGGGCTTCTGGAGCAGATCGAGGAATATCTGGCGCGAACCCGGACGTCGCCGAGCACCTTCGGTCGACACGTCGTCGCTGATCCTCGCTTTGTTCATGACCTTCGGGAAGGGCGTAAACCAAGGCGGAAAACTTGCCAAAAAGTCTCCGATTTTCTCGCAGCGTCAGAAAGAGTTAACCGGGGGTAGATAGGCCCAGCAGGCTCTTCATCGGCTTCGAATCCCATTGCATCGGCGCTGAGCATCCAGTAGGTCTACCCGTACAGAAACTGGTTTAGACTAGTTTCTTGGGGGGCGGGCATGGACAGAGAATTGGGATTGCGACGCGGAGTCGAAAGTCGCCTCGAATTCATCGAATTCAGGCTCTTCTGGGAGGGCCATGTCAACCGAAGTGACCTAGTCGAGGTTTTCGGCGTTTCGATCAACCAGGCTTCGACAGATCTGAACAGGTATCTCGGCCTGGCTGAAGCGAACATGGTCTACGACAAGAGCGCCCGGACCTATGTTCGCAGCTCATCTTTCAGTCCGGTTTTCCTCAAGCCGGATGCTGGGCAGTATCTTGCCCAGCTCAGATCGCTCTCGGATGGAGTCATCGCCGCCGACGATGGCTGGATAGGAAGCCTGCCGAGTTTTGCATGTGCGCCGACCCCCGCTCGGGGTGTTTCGCCCAAAATTCTTCGGGCGACGGTGACTGCGATCAAGCGGCACGAGGCGATCGAGGTTTTCTACCAATCCATGTCATCCCCCGAACCGGCCTGGCGGTGGATCGAACCCCATGCATTGGTGTTTGACGGGTTCCGATGGCATGCACGCGCGCATTGTCCACGCAGCGGTGCCTTCAAGGATTTTGTACTTTCTCGCATCGCCGAAACGCGCGCATCCAAGTCGACTGAAGCCGCTGGATCAGCCGATCGCGAGTGGGAGGAGCAGGTTGAGCTAAAGATTGCGCCCCATCCCGAACTGAGCGCTGGCCAGCGCAAGGCGATCGAGCTCGACTACGGCATGGAAGCTGGCGTGACGACCATCACGGTCCGGCGGGCGCTCCTCTATTACGCGCTCAAGCGGCTCGGATTAGACACGGACCCCGCCGCGCGTAGGCCCCAGGATCAGCAGATCGTGCTGCTGAATGCAGCCGAAATTCGTTCGGGGGAACGAGCGGGGGGCACGTCTGAGGCAGAGGGGGCGCAATATGCTTGAGCGATTGCGGCAGCTTACTGAAGACGCTGCAACATTGAACAGCAAGCTGATCCTTGTGGTTGCGAACGCTGGCGGTGGGAAGACAGACATCCTGTCTCGCTTTGCCGAGAGCGAAGGGGCGCCCTTGATCAATGTCGGCCGCGAATTGTCGCGTAAGCTTTTGTCAATTCCGGCGATGCAGAGAAGTGTCGAAGTTATGCCTTTACTGCGGGATTTGATCGATCAGACGGATTGTGAAAAGTGTGTGGTTCTCGATAATATCGAGATCCTTTTCGAGGAAGATCTTCACATTAGTCCGGTCGATGTTCTGAAAAAGCTTGCCCATGCTCGCCCCCTAGTGGCGGCCTGGCCAGGAAGTTTCCGGGATGGCCGACTGACCTATGCCCGGACCGGGCATCGAGAGCACTGCGAGGCGCCAATCGATGGTGCCGTCGTATTCGAGTTAAATTGAGCTTTGAGGGGAATTTCCGAGATGACCATGCGGTATGGCGATCTCATTCAGTTTGAGCCGATTGAGTCAGTTATCCAGCTTCTGGATGCCAATCGCCCGGACGAGGCAAAGAAGCTCGTTTCGACCTACGTCATTTCGGATGACATGGCTGAGCGGATCGCCATGCAGATGATCCCCCAGCTCTCGTTCGATGAGGCTGTCGATCACAAGGGCGTCCTCGTGGTCGGGAACTACGGGACCGGTAAGTCGCACCTGATGTCCGTGCTCTCGCTAGTCGCTGAAGATGCCGGATATGTATCCATGATCCGCCACCCCAAGGTGGCCGAGGCGGCCAGCGCGATCGCAGGCAAGTTCAAAGTGCACCGGATCGAGATTTCGAGCCAGATGTCGCTGC
Source organism: Sphingobium sp. FG125 (assembly GCF_057809795.1). Lineage (NCBI taxonomy): Bacteria > Pseudomonadati > Pseudomonadota > Alphaproteobacteria > Sphingomonadales > Sphingobiaceae > Sphingobium > Sphingobium sp. FG125. The sequence continues at coordinate 3,772 of NZ_JBMDKQ010000022.1, read as the reverse complement.
GCGATATCATCACGCAGCAGCTGGAAGCATTTCTCGAAAAGCAGGGGGTTAGCTTCTCCTTCCCTGCTGCGGACAAGGTCATCAACAACAAGGCCGCTTTCGAGGAGATGATGGCGGCCTTCGCCGAGGTCCATCCCAACCACGGCGTGCTGCTGGTGGTCGACGAGTTCCTCGAATATCTGCGATCGCGCAAGGATCACGACCTCGTTCTGGATCTTTCCTTCCTGCGCGAGATTGGCGAGGTTGCGAAACATCTGCGCTTTCGCTTCGTGGCGGGCGTCCAAGAAGCCATCTTCGATAGCAGTCGCTTTCAGCACGTCGCCGACAGTTTGCGGCGTGTGAAGGATCGCTTCACCCAGATCTTGCTGGCCCGGCAGGACGTGAGTTTCGTGGTCGCTGAGCGTCTTCTCAAGAAGACCACAGACCAGCAGGACAAAATTCGCTCCTACCTGACCCCATTTGCGAAATTCTATGGGTCCATGAATGAGCGCATGGACGAGTATGTCCGGCTCTTCCCGGTCCACCCAGACTACATCGGAACCTTTGAGCGTTTGGTCTTCACCGAGAAGCGCGGCGCCCTTGTCACGCTCCGCGATCAGATCCAGGCCATCCTGAAGGATCAGGTGCCGGAAGACCGACCGGGTCTGATCGGCTACGACAAGTTCTGGGAAACCGTGACATCCAATTCGGTTCTGCGGGCAGACCCGAACATTGGGCCCGTCCTGAAAGTCTCCGAAGTGCTTTCGGAGCGTGTCTCGAAGGCATTTACGAGGCCTGCGTACAAGCCGATGGCTTTGCGCATCATCGATGGTTTGTCAGTCCACAGGCTGACGACCGGCGGAGACATTTATGTTCCGGTCGGTCCGACGGCTGAAGAGCTTCGCGATACGCTGTGCCTGTTCCAGCCCGGTATCGAAGACATGGGGGGCGAGCCAGAAGCAGACCTCCTTTCCCTAGTGCAGACTGTGCTGAGGGAGACGCTAAAGACGGTCAACGGCCAATTCATCTCCAAGGCGGCCGATACCGAACAGTACTATCTCGATCTGAAAAAGGACGTCGACTACGATGCCCAGATCGAGAAGCGTGCGGAGGCGCTGTCAGACGATGCCCTTGATCGTGCTTACTACAGCGCGATCCGTCAGCTTATGGAGCGTACTGACGACACTGCCTACGTAACCGGGCATCAGATTTGGCAATACCAGATCGAATGGCAAGAACGCCGTGTCGAACGCAGCGGGTATCTCTTCTTCGGTGCCCCAAACGATCGACCCACTGCCCAGCCTGAGCGCGATTTTTATATCTATTTCATCCAGCCTTTCGAACCTCCGCGGTTCAGGGATGACACCAAGGGGGATGAGGTCTTCTTCCGCTTGAAGGGCCTGGATGAGGCGATCAAGCGACATCTCTCCTTCTACGCTGCGGCGCAGGAGCTCGCTTCGACCGCCAGCGGCGGTGCGAAGACAGTGTACCTCGATAAGGCCAAAGACGCCCTGCGGGACATGAGCAAGTGGCTGCAGGAAAAGCAGATGGCGGCCTATGAGGTCACCTATCAGGGCAAGAGCAAGACCCTGCAGGAGTGGACCAAGGGTGTCTCGCTGCGTGACAAAGCGCGCCTGGGGCCTGACGAGCGCATCAATTTCCGTGACGTCGTGAATGTCATTGCCGGCTTGGCGCTGAACAATCAGTTTGCCGAGGTTGCGCCTGAATACCCCACCTTCTCGGCGCTGGTCACTGAAGCCAACCGCAAGCAGTTGATCGGAAATGCGCTGCGCGCCCTGGCAGGTGGAAATCGAACGAAGGATGCCGTCGTCATCCTCGACGGTCTCGAGATGCTCGACGGCGATCGCATCGATCCGACCCATTCTCGGTATGCGAAAGAGGTCCTCGCCCGGCTGAAAGCTAAGGGGCATGGCCAGGTCCTGAACCGGTCAGAGCTCGTCAGCGGCGAAGCCGAAGTCGAGTATTTTGCACCGACCAAATTCCGCCTTGAACCCGACCTCATGGTCGCGGTGTTGGGTGGACTTGTTTACTCGGGCGACATCGTTCTGGCGGTCACGGGCGACAAGGTCGACTCTGGAAAGATCACGCTGCTCGCCGAGCGGCCGCTCGAAGAGTTGAAGCAGTTCAAGCACGTCGAGGCGCCGAAGGAGATCAACGTCGCAGTCCTCCGCTCGCTGTTCGAGATGTTGGGCTTGCCGCCCGGGCTCGCGCAGCAGGCTACGCAGGGCTCGGACGAACCAGTTAAACTGCTTCAGGAGGAGGTCGGGAAGCTGACGCGGCGCGTGCTCAGCGCCGCCACGGATATGTCTGGTCGACTGAGCTTCTGGGGGCAGTCGCTGCTGCGGGAAGAAGAGATCCGGGACTGGCGCACCAAGCTTGATGCGCTCAAAGCCTTCTCAGAGAGCCTGGCGCCTTACAATACGGTCGGTAAGCTAAAGAATCTTCGCATCGGCTCCGACGATATTGCGGCGCAGACTAAGAACCTCGAAATCCTGCAAGCTGTTGAGGGGATGCTGGAGCTGGTCGCCGAGCTCGGCACCACGGCCAGCTATCTGTCGCAGGCCGAGATGGTCCTGACCGCAGACCATGATTGGGTTCGACTGGCGCAGGATGAGCGCAAGAAAGTCCTCGAAAAGCTCGCGGCCGACCGAACTGCGCAGAACGCGGTGGAATATCGGCAGGCGCTGGCCAAGCTGAAGAAGGATTACATCACCGCCTATGTCGGGCTGCACAGCAAGGCACGCCTTGGGGTCACGGAAGAGAACACGAAGTCGGCGCTTCGCAAAGATCCGCGGCTCGTCGCAATGCGGGCTCTGGCTGGTATCTCGTTGATGCCGACCAGCCAGCTGACGAGTTTCGAGGAGAAGCTGGACAAATTGAAGAGCTGCGCATCCCTCGTGGAGTCCGAGCTGTTGGCGAGCCCTTGGTGCCCGCACTGCGGCTTCCGGCCGGCGAACGAGCAAGGCGACCTACTTCCGGCTTCAAACATCCTGAAGCAGCTCGACGACGAGCTCGACAGATTGATCGGTGGCTGGGCGCAGACCCTGCTCGACAACCTCGACGATCCGATCATCCAGGAGAACTTTGATCTCCTGATGCCTGCTGCCCGCTCCATCGTCGATGGCTTCATTTCGTCGAAGGCTCTGCCGGACCCTGTGACGCCCGATTTTGTCGCCGCCGTTCAGGAGGCGCTGTCTGGGCTGGAGAAGATCAACGTGAGCGGCGCAGACATAAGGCAAGCGCTGCTGCAAGGAGGGTCGCCGGCAACGCCAGACGATCTGCGCAAGCGCTTCGAAACCTTCCTGAATGAGCGCTGTAAGGGCAAGGACACGACCAAACTTCGCTTTGTGGTGGAGTGAAGTCCATGTCCATCCAAGCTGTCACGGACATCGATGTCTTAGCGCTCGCGGTTCGGGACCGAGAGTCTCGTCGACTGGTTGAGGAAGCGATTACCGCCTATCGCGGAGGAGCGCTCCGCTCCGCAATTATGTCGGTTTGGATCGCAGTCGTGCACGACATCTTCTCGAAGGGGCGGGAATTGGCCGGTCAGGGAGATGCGGCATCGATCGCTTTTGTTGGGAAGCTCGACAATGCGATTGAACACAAAAACATCGTGCAGATGCAAGCGCTGGAACGTGAACTACTAGATACGGCAAAAGACGATCTGCAGCTTGTTACCCCGCATGAGCACGAGACGCTGAGGAGGATCCAGGAGGATGGCTTTGTTGCACAACTCCTGACGGGTTTGATGCAGGCTTTATTTGAGATTACT
>NZ_JBMDKQ010000021.1:0-85245 GCF_057809795.1 Sphingobium sp. FG125 | reverse complement strand
TACCGAACGCTCCCATTAGGCAGCGCCCCGTCCGGTGAACAGCCCTCTAGGTAAGCCCACAGATTCGGTCAACAGGGTTTTTCACACCAATGACTTTTTTTGATGGAAGTTGGTGCAGAAGTCCCGAAAAATGGGACTTCAAGGCTGCATCCCTTCTCGGCGTCGCCCATGCATCAGCCGAAAAAGGACGGGCAGCACCAGCAAAGTCAGCAATGTCGATGAGACGATTCCCCCGATCACCACGGTGGCCAACGGACGCTGCACCTCTGCCCCGGCCCCGACGTTGAACGCCATCGGCACGAAACCCAGGCTCGCGACCAGTGCCGTCATCAACACGGGTCGCAGTCGGGTGAGCGCACCTTCGCGGATCGCGTCCTCCAGCGGTCGTCCCTCTGTCAGCAGCGTGCGGATGAAGCTGAGCATCACCACCCCGTTCAGCACCGCGACGCCGGACAAGGCGATGAACCCGATCCCCGCCGAAATGGACAGCGGCAAGTCCCGTAACAGCAACGCCGCAACCCCTCCGGTCAGCGCCAGCGGCACGCCGGAAAAAACGATGGTGGCGTCCTTGACCGAGCGGAACAGGCCGTAGAGCAGGCCAAAGATCAGCAACAGCGCCGCCGGGACCACAAGCCGCAGACGCTCGGCGGCGGAGATCAGCTGCTCGAACGTTCCGCCATAGCTGATCCAGTAGCCTGCCGGTGGCTCCACGTCCCGGTCCACCCTCTCGCGCAATTCCTGCACGAAGCTGCCAAGGTCACGGCCCCTGACGTTGGCGGTCACTACGACACGGCGCTTGCCATCTTCGCGGCTGATCTGGTTGGGACCGATAATGACTTCGACCTTGGCGACGTCCTGCACCGGTACGAAGCCGCGTGGACCGTCTCCATTGCCGGGCAAGGGGATGCGCAGGCGACCAATTTCGTCCACCTTGCGGCGGATATCCTCCGGCAGACGAACGATCACCGGGAAGCGGCGGTCGCCCTCGAACATCTCGCCCGCTTCCTTGCCGCCGATCGAGATGGCGACGACATTCTGCACGTCGCCGACATTGAGGCCGAGGCGCGCCAGCGCGGCGCGGTCCGGGGTGATTTGCAGCACCGGGAGACCCGTGACCTGCTCGACGCCGACATCGGCTGCGCCGTTTATGCCGCCAACGACCTGCTCGACCGACTGACCGATGCGGAGCAATTCGTCGAGATCGTCGCCGAATATCTTGATCGCCACATCGGCGCGGACGCCAGACAGAAGCTCGTTAAAGCGCATCTGGATCGGCTGGGTGAACTCGTAATTATTGCCCGGTATCTGTTCGACCGCCGCCTGCATTTCGGCAACCAGTTGGGTGCGCGGTTTGCGCGGGTCGGGCCAGTCCTTGCGGTCCTTGAGCATGATGAATGTGTCGGCGACCGATGGCGGCATCGGGTCGGTCGCGACTTCCGCCGTGCCGATTTTGGCGACGACGCGCTCGACTTCGGGGAAGCGTTTGAGCCGCGCCTCGACCGTTTTCTGCATCCCGATCGCCTGCGTCAGGCTGGTGCCGGGGATGCGCAGGGCGTGCATGGCGATGTCGCCTTCGTCGAGGTTGGGGACGAATTCCGATCCCATCCGGCTGGCGGCGAAACCTGCGACCAGCACCAGGCCGACAGCGAGTGCGACAATGACTTTGCGCAATCGCAACGCCTTTTCCAGCGCCGGTTCATAGACCTGCCGCGCCCAGAGCATGAGGCGGCTCTCCTTTTCCTCGACCTTGCCGGTAACGAACAGGGCGATGGCGGCGGGCACGAAGCTGAGCGAGAGGATGAGCGCAGCGGTCAGCGCCATGACGACCGTGATCGCCATGGGGTGGAACATCTTGCCCTCCACCCCGGTCAGGGCAAAGATCGGCACATAGACCAGCGCGATGATGAGGACGCCGAACAGCGACGGACGGATCACCTCAGAGGTGGCCGAAGCCGCAAGGGCAAAGCGCTCGTCGCGATCCAGCAAGCGACCCAAACCATGCTGCGCCTCGCCATAGCGGCGCAGGCAATTTTCCACGATGATGACCGCGCCATCGACGATCAGGCCGAAATCGAGCGCACCCAGGCTCATGAGATTGCCCGATACGCCTGCCTGCACCATGCCGGTGATGGTCATCAGCATCGCAATCGGGATGACGGCGGCGGTGATGAGCGCGGCGCGGACATTGCCCAGCAGCAGGAACAGCACGACGATGACGAGCAAGGCGCCTTCGAGCAGATTCTTCTCGACCGTCCAGATTGCTCGTTCGACCAGATCGGTGCGATCATAGATAGCGACGGCTTCGACGCCTGAGGGTAATGCCTTGGCCGCCTCTTCCAGCCGCTCCGCTGCCGCGCGAGCGACGATACGGCTGTTTTCGCCCGCCAGCATGACGACGGTGCCCAGCACCACCTCCTGACCGTTCTCAGTCGCGGCCCCGGTGCGCAATTCCTGACCCATGCCGACATCGGCCACGTCATTGATGCGGATCGGCACGCCGCCGCGATTGGTGACGATGATCGATTTCAGATCATCGACGCCCCCCGCCTGCCCCGGCACCCGGACGAGATATTGTTCGCCATAGCGCTCGACATAGCCCGCGCCGACATTGGCATTGTTGCGGCCCAGCGCATCGACCACATCGTCCAGCGCCAGCCCATAGGCCGCCATCCTGTCCGGCAGGGGCGTGACATGATATTGCCGTTCATAGCCGCCGATGCTGTTGACTTCGGTGACGCCGGGCGTGTTGCGCAGTTGCGGGCGGATCACCCAATCCTGCAAGGTGCGCAGATCTTCGGCATTATAGGGTGTGCCGTCCGCCTTGCGCGCGCCGGGCTTGGCCTCCAGCGTGTACATGAAGATTTCGCCAAGGCCGGTGGCGATTGGTCCCATTTCCGGTTCGACGCCGGGCGGCAATTGCGATCGCGCGGTCTGCAACCGTTCGTTGATCAACTGGCGCGCGAAATAAATGTCGGTGCCATCGGCGAAGACGGCTGTGACCTGCGACAGGCCATAGCGGGAGATGGAGCGGGTATAGTCCAGCCCCGGCAGGCCCGCGATCGCGGTTTCGACCGGGAAGGTCACGCGCTGTTCCGCCTCCAGCGGGGAGAAACCGACCGCCTCGCTGTTGATCTGCACCTGGACATTGGTGATGTCAGGCGTGGCGTCGATAGGCAGGCGCTGAAAGCTGCAGATGCCAAGCGCGCAGAGCAGCAGCACGGCGGCCAGCACCGCCCAGCGCAGGCGAATGGCGGCGGCAATGATGCGTTCAAGCAATGCGGGTTGCGTATCGGATATGGCCTCAATGGTCATGGCTGGCTCCCGACTTGTCGATGTCGGCGCGGATCAGGAAAGCGCCATCGGTGACATATTCCGTCCCCGGCTCCAGTCCGCCCAGCACCTCCGTCCATTCGGGCGTCTTGCGGCCCAGTTCCAGCATCCGCACCTCATAGCTGTTGCCGACCTTGGCATAGACGACATCAAAGTCGCGGAAGCGCTGAATCGCCTTGGTCCGCACCGCCAGCGGTGCCTGCGTCTCGGCAACCGCGAAGGCACCTTCTACCCCCATGCCAGGGCGGAATTGTTCCGCTGCGGATTCAGGCAGATGGACATGGGCGAGCAGGGTCTGGCTGGCAAGATCGGCGGTCGGCAGGATTGCCTCCACCGCGCCGGTCAGCCGCGCCGCGCCCGACAGGCTGCGCAGCGCGACCTTCTGGCCCACCCGCACCCGTTCAGCGTCGCGGGGATAGACGAAAAATTCGGCGTGCAGCTTGGTCGGGTCGGCGATCACGAACAGCGCGCGATCGCCGGTCATGTCCCCCACATTGGCGTTCTTTTCGACGATGGTGCCGCTGATCGGCGCGGTGACGGTGTAGGTCTGGAGCGAATGGCTGGATTCGACCCGCAGCAGCGTCTGGCCACGCCGTACGACCTGCCCCAGCTCACCGGTCATCGACAGGATCTGGCCGGGCAGGCGCGCGCGCACATCGGCCTTGCCCTCCGGCGTGATTTCGATGCGGCCGGACATGTCGATCAGTTCGGCGATCGACGCTGGCCCTGCCCGTTCGGATCGCACCCCGCCCGCCCGCGCCGCGTCGGCGGCGATGGTGGTGCGGCCTTCATAGGAGGCGTAGCTCCATGTGTGGGTGCGCCCCCCTTCGACCGCTTTGACCTTCACGTCGAAACTGTGCGGTTCTGTGACGACACCGCCACCACGCAGATAATCCTCCTGCGGGGTGAAGGCAAAGCGATCGATCTTGCCGCCCAGGCGGACAAGCTCGACACTAAGCTGAACATCTTGCGGCGCGACCGGCTTGTCGTCGCGATAGGCGTAGATGTGGAATTCGGGTTCGACGCCATCTTCAAAGATGGTGATCTCGACCGCGAAATTGCCGTCTCGCAGCATCCGGCCGCGATGGGGGCCGCGTTCTTCCTCGGCCTCCGCCGCGCCATGTTCCGCATGATCGTCGGCGGGCGGGGTTTCGCTGCAACCGGCGAACAGGGCGGGGACAAACAGCAAGGCTGCCAATTTGAGATAAGGGGACATCAGCGATTCTCCGCGCTGGCGAGAAAGGAGGCGTGGCGACCGGTCAGTCGGTCGAGCAGTGCGCCGTCGAGATGATAGGATTTGAGCAGGGCGATGCGGCGATCATAGGCATCGATCATCGCTTCCTGTGCCTGCGTGACTTCCAGGAAGGTGAAGGCGGTGCCACCGCGATTATAGCCCTCGCGCACCAGCAGCACCGCGCGCTCGGCGCTCGGCAACACGGCATTGTCGATCTTGTTGATTTCACGCACAATCGCCGCGCGCTGGGCCAGCAGCCGGTCCATGTCGCGCTTGACCTGCACCCGCAGCACCGCGATCTCGGCTTCGGCGACGCGGCGTTCGGCTTCGGCCTGCTCGACATTGCCGCGCTGGGCGCGACGACCGCCAAGCGGGATAGAGCCGCCGACCACGATGCTGACATCATTGCCCTGGCCATAATGGCGAAGCCCTGCGCGCAGGGTCGGATCGGTCGCACTGTTCGCTTCCGCCAGCCGCGCCCGTGCTGCCGCTGCGTCGCGTTCTGCGTCGAGCAGCGCCACATCTATGGGTTGCGCGTCGGCTGCCGGGTCGGGCGCGAGGCGGGAGAAGCTGCTGGTGTCGATCTGCACATCGCCGTCCGCGCCCCACCATGCGGCCAATGACAGGCGCGCGATGCGGGCGGCCTCGATCGCCTGTTCATGAGCGATGCGCGCCTGCGCCACGACGGTGCGGGCGCGTTCCAGCGCGAACAGCGGGTCTAGCGCACGCCCAACCCTGCGCGCCACTTCACGTTCCAGCCGTTGGGCAAGCGTCAAACGTTCCAGCGCGACGGGAATTTCGGCCTCGGCGGCCAGCGCCTCAACCCACGCCGCCTGCGCCTGCGCCAATATGTCGAGCTGGCGCAGGCGGCCGCGCTGCTGCGTCACGTCGCGGCTGAGCCGGGCCACGCCGACCCGCGCCTCCCGCTTCCCGCCCCGCTCCCATGTCCGCTCATACCAGGCGGTGGTCTGGGTACTGGCGATCGGCGTGTAGGGACCAGTGCGGGCGAGGTCCTCCAGATCGACGGTGACGACATCCTGCGGGCGTACCTCCGCCTGGCGCATGGCGGCGGTGGCCGCGTCACGCTGGGCAGCGGTCACAGCCACGCCGGGATCGGCCTGCGCGACACGCGACAGGGCGTCAGGGAGCGTCAGCCCCTGCGCCCCCAAAGGCAGGGCGGGGAAGAAAGCGCTGACAAGCAGCGCTATGGTCAGGCGCGGAAAAGCGCGCGGACGAACAGATGGAAACATGAAAACAGGCTTTCGCTATGCGACACGGACCAACCCGCGCCGCATGGCGGCCGCAGGTTCAGACGCGAAGTGCGATCAGCCTGGGTGGGCGCTCTGGCCCCTGCGAGACGGAGTCCGGCTCCACCCGATCAACCCCTATAATGGGTGGCGCAGAGCGCGATGATGACATGGCAAGCCCCGCCTGTCCGAGCAGGATGACGCCTGCCCCGCTGTCGCCATGATGGTGATGGCTGTCGGGCAGGCGATCGGGCTGGCCGTCCTGCTTTTCGCCGCGCACATCATGGTCGGCGTCGTGGGCTTCTTCCACGGACAATGCGCTGAACAGCAGATGCCCATGGCCTTGGGTCATACCGGGCGCGTGCTGGACCTGATCGATCATCCGCGACAGGCTCATGCCCGCAAAAAGCGCCAGCAGCGCAATGCACAGCCATGCGCCCAGGCGAAAATACGGGGAGGGGCGCAACGCGGACATCGGCGGAGCCTATCCAAGCGAACGTAACGACACAAGTATCTGTCCATCGCAATCCGCGGTCCCACATTGCTTTTAGTGGCACGGCAGCAGCATATTCTGCTGCACCCACACAAACAGCCGCCCGTCACGACATTGGCCGATCATGCCAGCTTCTGCATCGTTCATGCGCGTCTTTGGTTTGGACGCATGACCCCGAAAGCGCCTATTTCCTCTCCCCAAGCACGGGCGTGGAATGTCCCACCGTGGAGAGGAGAGCAGCGCATATGAGCCATTACAGCCCCACCGATATGGCCCGGCATCTGGGCGAAGGGCTGTTGTCCTTTCCGGTCACCCACTTCGATGCCGATGGCGCATTTTTGGAAGGCCCCTATCGCGAACATTGCGCCTGGATGCTGGGTCATGAACTGACCGGCCTGTTCGCAGCGGGCGGCACCGGCGAATTTTTTTCCCTCACCCCGGCAGAAGTTGCCACGGTCGTCGCGGCAGCCGTAGCGGAAGGCGGCGGCAAGACGCCGGTTATCTCCGGCTGCGGCTATGGCACCGCCATCGCCACCGGCATTGCCCGCGACGCGGAGAAGGCGGGCGCGGACGGCCTGCTGCTGCTGCCCCCTTATCTGATGCACGCCAAGCAGGAAGGGCTGGCCGACCATATCGAGGCGGTGTGCCGTTCAACCGGCCTGGGCGTCATCGTCTATAATCGCGACAATGCCGTCATCAACGATGAAACCCTCGCCCGCCTGTGCGAGCGCAACGCCAATCTGGTCGGATTCAAGGATGGCGTGGGCGACATCGAACTGATGACGCGCATCTATGCGCGGATGGGCGACCGGCTGACCTATATTGGTGGGCTGCCAACGGCGGAAACCTTCGCCACGCCATACCTCACCATGGGCGTCACCACTTACTCGTCGGCGATCTTCAACTTCATGCCCGAATGGGCGCTGGCCTTTTACAAGGCGGTGCGCGCGGGCGATCATGCCCATGTCATGGACGGACTGCGCCGGTTCGTGCTGCCTTATATCGCCCTGCGCAACAAGGGACAGGGCTATGCCGTGTCGATCGTCAAATCAGGGATGCGCATCATCGGGCGCGATGCCGGGCCGGTGCGCTCCCCGCTGACCGACCTGTCGGCAGCCGAGGAAGCCGAACTGCGTGTGTTGATCGAGGCGGTATCGCCGGGGGCCTTGTCCGCCGCCGCGTGACTTGGGCGAAAGGCGGGGCTAGTTTGTGATGATGTTTGAACTCAGCCAGCTCCGCTGCTTCGTCGCCGCTGCCGAAGAACTCCACTTCGGCCGCGCGGCGCAGCGCCTCAACATGACGCAATCGCCACTCAGTCGGCAGATCCAGCTGCTCGAACGCATATTGGACGTGCAATTGCTGGAACGCACCAGTCGGCAAGTCAGCCTGACGCCTGCGGGCAGCGTGTTCCTGATCGAGGCGCGGCGGATCGTGCGCCTGTCCGACAGCGCTGCCCTGTCCGCGCGGCGCGTGGCGAAGGGGGATGCCGGGCGCGTAGCGCTGGGTTTCACCGCCGTATCGGGCTATAATGTCGTGCCGCGCATCGTCGCGCAGGCGCGTGCGGCTTTGCCCAATATCGAGCTGGAATTGCGTGAGATGGTGTCGAGCGAACAGGTCGATGCGCTGCTCACCGGCCTGATCGACATCGGCTTCGTCCGCCCGCCGATCGACCGGCATGAGTTTGAAACGAGTTGCGTGCTGCACGAGCCCCTGTTCGTCGCCCTGCCGCCGGGCGATCCGCGCCAGTCGAAAGCGGCGCTGGAACCGGGCGATTTCGATGGCCAGCCGCTGATCATGTATTCGCGCCAGGGGGCGAGCTATTTCCACAATATGCTGGTGCGGCTGTTCGACGAGGCCCAGGTCGCCCCCCTCTATGTCCAGCATGTGACGCAGATCCATTCGATGCTTGGGCTGGTCCATGCCGGGGTCGCCGCGGCGATCGTGCCGGAAAGCGCGACCGGGCTGCATATGATGGACGTGCAGTTCCGCCGCCTGATGACGCCGATCGACAAGCCGGTCGAACTGCACATGGCGTGGCGGCGCGACAATGCTAATCCGGCGCTGCCCGCGATGCGGCAGCTGTGCGAAGAGGCGACCGGATGAGCGGGATCAACCGGCGCGCGCTGATCGGCGGACTGGCCGCCGCGCCGCTGGTCGTGGCGGCGCGGGCACCCGCCAGTCCGGTTGCGACGACACGCTATGGACGGGTGCGCGGGACGGTCGAGCGGAACGTGCTGGCGTTTCGCGGCATCCGCTATGGTGCCGATACTGCCCCGCGCCGGTTTCAGCGGGCTTTGCCGCCTGCGCCATGGCGGGGCATTGCCGACGCCACCCGCTACGGCCCTTCCGCACCACAAACCAAGCCGGAGGAGCCGACGTCGGAGGATTGCCTGTTCCTCAACGTATGGACGCCTGCGCTGGACAAGGGGCGGCGGCCGGTCATGGTCTATCTGCACGGCGGGGCGCACGCCCATGGGTCGGGCAGCGATCTGCTATATGATGGCGGCAATCTGGTGCGGCGCGGCGATGTGGTGGTGGTGACGCTCAACCATCGGCTGGCGGCGCTGGGCTATGCCTATCTGGCGCAGTTGGGCGGCCCCAGGGAATCGGGCAATGTCGGCAATCTGGACATCATATTGGCGTTGCAATGGGTGCGCGATAATATTGCCGGGTTCGGCGGCGATCCGGGGCGGGTCATGATCTTCGGCCAGTCGGGCGGCGGCGCGAAGGTCGTGACACTGATGGCGATGGCGGAAGCGCGGCCCTTGTTCCACGCCGCCGCGACGATGAGCGGGCAGCATGTCACCGCCGCCGGGCCGAACCATGCGACGGCGCGGGCGAAGGCTTGGATGGCGAAGGCTGGCGCAGCGGACGTGGCGACGCTGGCCCGGCTGCCGATCGACCGGCTGGTCGCGGCGATGGCGATGACCGATCCGCTGGAGGGCAAGGGCGAGATTAGTTTCACTTCCACGCTGGATCATCATGTGCTGACGCGGCACCCCTTCGTGCCGGACGCCCCGCGCGAGGCGGCGCATATTCCGCTGATCATCGGCAATACCCACGACGAAACCGCACTGTGGATCGAAAAGACATTGCGTGCCGGGGATACGACATGGGACAACCTGCCCGACCGGCTGGCGCGGCAGATGGTCAAGGATATGGCCCCCGACCATGTGATCGCGCGCTATCGCCAATTATATCCCGACCGGACGCCGGGGCAGATTTTACTGGCCGCTTCCACCGCCGGGCGCTCCTGGCCGGGACATCTGATCCAGGCGGAGGAGCGGGCGCGAATCGGTGCGCCCACATGGATGTATCAGCTCGATTTCCCATGCCCCGACGCCGGCGGGATATTGGGCGCGTTCCATACGCTCGACATTCCGCTGGTGTTCGACAATGTCGATGCGCCGGGCGCGCGGACGGGGGTGAGCGCGGCAGCGCGGCGGCTGGCAGGGGTGATGGCGGACGCCTTCATCGCGCTGGCGCGGACGGGCGATCCTAATGGCGGGGCGCTACCGCACTGGCCGCACTTTGATCTGGCGCAGCGGCCCACGATGATCTTCGACCGCAACGTGCGGATCGAGCATGATCCGCGCCGGGAGGAAAGGCTGCTGTTCTCGGTCGCGCCCTATATCAAGCCGGGCGGTTAGACCCCATGACTTCCAGTTAAATCTCCAACATCCGTTCGTTTCGAGCGAAGTCGAGAAACCTGCGCATGACGTTTCTCGACTTCGCTCGAAACGAACGGATCAGGGCATGTACTTCGCTCTATACCCGGTCCCACGGGAAGCTGAGCGTCGGGCGCAAGGCGTAGCGGGTCATCGCCAGACGCAAGCGCACGCCGCAGCCCGGCCCCAGCCGCACGGTCACATCGCGCCCGCCAGCAGCAATCGTGCGCCCGTCGATCGTCACGCTGTCGATGCGATGTTCGCCATAGGCGCCGCCCTGCACGGTGACGCTGCGCGCACTTTTGGGGTCGAGATTGACCAGCGTCACCTCCGTCGCATTGTCGGAGAGGCTGTGGACCAGCGCGGCAACCTGCGGCGGCACCCCGGCGCGACGCGCGGCGGGATCGAAATAACGCAGGCGGCAATGGAGCGGCACGCCGCCCTGTGGCGGTGATGTTTTCGACCAGGGCGGGCGGGCGATGTGCAGGCCGCCCGTCATCAACTGGACCAGACTGGTGACGCTGGCCGGGTTGATGCCAATCGGCCAGTCAGCCAGACGGGTCTGCGGCGTGGTGGTGTCGGCTTCGCGCAGGGCGACGCGGTCGGCCACGCGCTTGAGGTCCGCTTCGATCGCACGTTCGGCGTAAGACGGATCGCGCCCTTCCAGAAAGCCGATCCAGGGGTGATCGCCAGCGGCGGCGCGATCCTCGGCGCGCTGCGACATATACCAGATTTCAAAGCCGTTGGTGCGGTAGGGTCGGGGCTTCCAGCCATACCAGCCGTCCGCGCCATACATGGTCGGCGTGTGCGCCACGCCGTCAATGGTGCGCGCAGCGGCGTTGATCCGCGCATTCTGTCGCCGCCACAGGTCGATATAAAGCTGGTCGCCGCTCATCAGCAGCGCGCCCATGAAGGCGGTGATGGAGCGGGGGACGCGGTTGCGATTTTCGCGTACGCCGGTTTGCGGCACGCGGGGGGAAAAGCCCCAGCCATAGACGCCCGTCCACCAATCCTTGCCGACGGTGCCGTCGGGACGGACATGGCTGGGCAATATGTCGCCGTTGCGCGCGGCACGTTCGACCCAGGCATCGAGATAATCGAGCGCCCAGCGGCGAAAGCGCTCCCCGCCGCCCAGTGCATAGGCGTTGAGACCCAAGGTCGTGGCTTGCAGGTTCAGCGGATTATCACCCGCCACATCGCCATATTCGGCATAATGGTCGAGCGTTTCCTGGTAAGTGGTTTCGCCATGTTCCATATGGAACGGCGTCGGGTCGAACGGATCGCCTGCCCAGTCGAGCGGGGTGGCGGGGCGCAACATCGGGCCGCGACTGCCGTTCATCATGCTGCGCATCATCCGCAATTTCGGATCATAATTGGGCGTGGAAGAATCGCGCCCGGTGTAGAAATCAGCGTAGCGCGCGGTGCGCGCGCGCAGCGCCGTGTCGCGGGGCATGGACAGGCCCATGACGTTGAAGCTGGTCAGCCCTTCGGCATTATGCTGCCAGTCCATCTGCACCGGAAATTCGCGATGATACATGCCCTGCCGCGCGATCGGCACATCAACGGTCCGGGCGGCGGTGAACTGACGCAGATGCCCTTCCCAGAATCGGGCGGCGAGGTCGCGGATGCGGTCGCCCCCGCCCAACGCGTGGAGCAGGAACCAGTCGTTGGTCGCCTCTGCCGCGTCGTCCGGCCCGTCATTGGCGCCCCAGCGCTCGAACACGCGCAGCCGGTCGCGCCGGTCGACATATTTGGCGTAGAAATCGACGCAAGCGGCTTCATTGGCGGCGAGCAACTGGCGTTGTAGCACGGCCCAGCGCGGCGGTGGCATCGGCGTGCTGGCGACGAGGGTTTCGCGGGTGTGGGCCTGGGCGGGCAAGGCGAGCGCAGCGGCACCCGCTACAAAAGCGCGACGGCCGATCCGCATCAGGCCAGCTCCAGCCTGCGGATCGGGCCGACGATCACCAGGAAGGCGAAGATGGTGAGCAGGCAATGCGCGCCCACGAAGATCAGCGCCCAGTCGAACGATCCGGTCGCCGCGACAATGAAGCCGACGACGATCGGCGTCACGATACCGGCGATATTGCCGAACATGTTGAATACCCCGCCCGACAGCC
This sequence comes from Sphingobium sp. FG125, assembly GCF_057809795.1. Classification (NCBI taxonomy): domain Bacteria; kingdom Pseudomonadati; phylum Pseudomonadota; class Alphaproteobacteria; order Sphingomonadales; family Sphingobiaceae; genus Sphingobium; species Sphingobium sp. FG125. The sequence goes on along the minus strand of NZ_JBMDKQ010000021.1, from coordinate 73,156 downwards.
CGGCCAGTTGCTTGGGCGCAACGTCAGCCATGATCGCCCAGCCGAGCGAGGCCACGCCCTTGCCGAAGAAAGCCAGCGCCATGAAGATGATGACCCATGTTTCCGATTCCGCCCAGACGCAGGCGATGATGAGCGTGGCAAGCAGCATCCCGGCGACCAACGGCGTCTTGCGCGCCAGATCGAGCGATCCGGTGCGGCGCAGGATGAGGTCGGAGCCATAGCCGCCGGCCAGTCCGCCGACAAAGCCGCACAAGGCGGGCACGGCGGCGGCAAAGCCCGCTTCCATGATGTTGAGGCCGCGTTCCTTGACCAGATAGATGGGGAACCAGGTGACGAAGAAATAGGTCAGCACATTGATGCAATATTGGCCGAGATAAATGCCCAGCATCATGCGGTTGGCCAGCAATTGGCGGATATTGGTCCAGGTAAAGGTCGGCGCGCGTGCCGCCTGCGCCGCGCCATCCTCCATATGGATGAGGCCACCGCCCGCCTCGATATGCGCCAGTTCCGCCGCGTTGATCGACGGATGCCGGTCCGGGCTGTGGATATAGCGCAGGAACAGGGCAGCCGCCACCAGCCCCAGTGCGCCCATGACCCAGAATACCGCGCGCCAGCCGAAACTATGGACCAGCCAGCCCATCAGCGGGGCGAAGGCGACGAGCGAGAAATATTGCGCGCTGTTGAAGATGGCGGACGCCGTGCCGCGCTCAGCGCCGGGAAACCAGGCCGCGACCAGACGGGCATTGCCGGGAAAGGACGGCGATTCAGCAAAGCCGACCATGAAGCGCATGGCAAACAATGTCGCCACCACCGGCAGCCCCGCGATCAGCCCGACTGTGCCCTGCATCGCCGTGAAGATCGACCAGAGTGCTATGGCCCCGGCATAAATGCGCTTGGTGCCGAAGCGATCGAGCAGCGCGCCGCCCGGTATCTGTCCCAATACATAGGCCCAGGCGAAGGCGGAAAGGATGAAACCCGTCTGCACCGGGGAGATGCCGAGTTCCCCCGACGCCGCATTGCCCGCGATCGAAAAGGTTGCGCGGTCGGCATAGTTGATCGACGTGATCAGGAAGATCAGCGCAATGATGCGATAGCGCACATAGCTGGGCCGATCAGCGGCAACGGCAGTCGTGGTGGCAGGGCGGATCACGAATGGCTCTCCTCAACGGTGCCGTCCATCTGTCGGAACGGTCGCAATGGCAAGGAGTGACGCTAGCGGGACAGGCCGGGCCGGTCCAAGCCGAAATCCGCCATGATCCAGTCCCATCTTGGCTTGATGCTGGAGCGGCTCCGCAAGGCCGCCAGCGATCAGTGCAAGCCGTGCATTGATCCATGCGGCATTGGGATTGGCATATTATCCCGTTCCAGCGCTATCGAAGTGGAACCAATCCGGTGATCAATGCCGGACATCATAAGCGCAAGCCGCGCATATCAGGGGAGTGAAAAGGCCATGAACGCCACCCGTCGAACCAAAGCGATGCTGAGCCTGTCCAGCGCAATCGCAACGATTGCCCTGGCACCGATAGCGCTGGCGCAGAGCGATGCGGGGACTGCATCGCCAGCCACCGCCCTGCCGCAGGACGAGCCTGCCGCCGCCGACATCGTCGTTACCGGATTCCGCGCCAGCCTGAACAGCGCGCTGAACGTCAAGCGCAACGAAACCGCCTCGATCGACGCGATCAAGGCGGAGGACATCGCGGAATTCCCGGACCTGAACCTTGCCGAATCGCTCCAGCGTATTCCCGGCGTCGCCATCAGCCGCGTCAACGGCGAAGGCCGCAACGTCACGGTGCGCGGCCTTGGCCCCGAATATACCCGCGTCCGCATCAACGGCATGGAAGCGATCGGCACCACCGGCGGCACCGACAATTCGGGCGGCGTCAATCGTGGCCGTGGTTTCGACTTCAACATCTTCTCGTCCGACCTGTTCAGCAACCTGTCGGTGCGCAAGACCGCGACCGCCGATGTGGAAGAAGGGTCGCTGGGCGGCGTCGTCGACCTCCAAACCGCGCGTCCGCTCGACTACAAGAAACCTACCGCCGTCCTGTCCGCCGCCGCCAGCTATAATGATCTGAGCGGCAAGACGACGCCGCGCCTGTCCGGGCTGGTCGCGACCCAGACCAACGATGGCCGCTTCGGCGTGCTGCTGTCAGTCGCCTATGAAGAGCGCAAGATTGTCGAGGAAGGCGCGAACATCACGCGCTGGACCTATGGCGGGTTCAACATCGTTCCGAGCAATCCCACCAGCGGCGGTTTCAATCCGGCATCGACCCTGCCCGGCAAGACGATCGCGCAGATCAACGACACCAACCCGAACACTGCGCTGTTCCATCCGCGCATCCCCGGTCTGGTCAGCTACGACATCCGCCAAAAGCGTCTGGGCGCGGCAGGGTCCATCCAGTTCAAGCCGACCGACCGCACGACGATTTCGATCGACAGCCTCTATTCAAGGCTGGACGGCACCCGCAAGGAAGCCCAGCTTCAGGCGATCAGCTTCAGCCGGTCGGGCAGCGGCAAGCCGCAGACGATCATCCGCGATGGCGCGGTCGATGGCGATAACAACATCATCAGCGGCACGTTCGACAATGTCGATATGCGATCGCAAGCCCGCTACGACGTCCTCAAGACCGAATTTTATCAGGTCAACGGATCGATCGACCAGCAGCTGGGCGACCGGGTGAAGATCAACATCATGGGCGGTCACGCCAAATCGGAATTCAAGAATCCGATCCAGACCACGGTGACGATCGACGCGGCCAATACCGGCAATTTCCAATATGATTTTACCAGCCGCTTCCCCACCATCGCGCCGGGCGTCGATGTCGCCAGCGCATCGACCTGGAGCTTCGTGAGCGGCACGTCGGAAGTGCGCATCCGTCCCCAGACGGTGGACAACGCCTTCACCACCGCCAAGGGCTTTGTCGAATGGGAAGCCAATGACATGGTGACCCTGAAAGCGGGTGCCGACTGGCGCAAGTTTGAATATGATTCGACCGAGCGTCGCCGCCTGTCGGCTGAAACCATTGTCGCCCCGCTGACCGCCGCGCAACTGGCAGGTATGACCACCCTGTTCGACGGCTTCGGCAAGGGGCTGAGTATCCCGGCCGGCACGCCCACCGCATGGATCATACCCAATCTGGATGCCTTCATCAGCCAGGGCAATATTTACGGCAATCCGATCTACGCCACTGGCGGTGTCGAGAATGCGACCGCGCGCGGTTCCTATATCACCGTGACGGAAAAGGATCTGGGCGTATGGGGCATGGCCCAATTCAATCTTGCCGCCGCGGGCCTGCCGATCCGTGGCGATGTAGGCGTGCGTTACGTCAAGACCGACCAGTTCTCGACCGGCTATCGCAGTCAGGGGAGCCGGATCGATCTCGTCACGGCGGATCGCACCTACAAGCGCTGGTTGCCGTCGATCAACCTGGTCGGCAATATCACCGAAGACCTGCAAGTCCGCTTTGCCGCTGCCAAGACGCTGGCCCGCGCCGGGATTGCGTCGCTGACACCGGGTGGAAATCTGAACATATCGGGTGGTAACCGCAGCTTTTCGTCCGGCAACCCGGACCTCAAGCCCACATCGTCGAAGAATCTGGACGTGTCGATCGAATGGTATCCGACGCAAGGGGCGATCTATGCGCTGGCCGCCTTCCGCAAGGATATCGGCACCTTCGTCCAGACGTTGAGCGTCGGCCTACCCTACAGCAGCCTTGGCCTTCCCGATTCGTTGCTGGCCGGCACGAATATACCAACGACCGATATCTTCATCGTCAGCCAGCCGGTCAATTCGTCGGGCGGCATTCTCAAGGGGTTTGAGGTCAATATCCAGCAGCCCTTCAGCTTCCTGCCGGGCGCATTGGCCAATTTCGGTGTGCTGGCCAACTATACATTCGTGAAGTCGGACATCGAATATCTGACCGCCGCTAATGGCAGCACGTCGGTGACAGCGCCGCTGGTCGGCCTGTCCCGGCACGCCGCCAACGCCACGCTCTATTATGAAACCAAGAAGTTCCAGATTCGCGGGTCCGTGGCCTATCGGTCCAAATATCTGACCGCCGTGCCGGGGACGGAAGGCAATGCCTATAATGGCACCAACCGCACCATCAACGTCGATGCGCAGGCCAGCTACAACATCACCGAAAAGATGAAGCTGAGCATCGAGGCGATCAACCTGACAGACACGAAGAACGACCAGTTTGTCGATGAAACCAATCGTCTGAACGTGCTGACCCATAGCGGTCGCCAGTTCAACTTCGGTATGCGCTACGCCTTCTAACCCGCCCTTCCTGAAAGCGGAGCGCCCTGATGGCCAGTTGCCCTGCACGGCAACTGGCCATTTTTTAGTGGCGCGTCAGAAGCTCTTTTTCGCGGTGAGCGACCATTCGCGCGGCCGCCCGACCACACCGGTCACGACACCAAAGCTGCCGACATTTTCTGCCTTGCCCGCATAATAATAGCTGTCGAGCAGGTTGGTGACGCCAAGGCTGAGCGACCAGTCCTTGTCCGGTCCCTGATAGGTCAGGCGCGCATTGACCAGATGGGGCGCGTTGATCTGGTTGAACGGGTTGTTGATCGCGTTGTAAAAATAGTTGGAACGCCAGGACCAGTCGATCCGCGGGGTCAGCGTGCCAGACCCGCCCAGATCCGCTTCATATTGGATACCCGCCGACAGCTGCCATTTGCTGATGAAGGGGGCGATCATATCCTTGGTCACCAGCGTCGCGGGGTTGGTGATCTTCTTATAATCAAAGTCCAGATAACCGGCCGATGCGTCGATCGACAGGCCGTCGGTGGGATGGAGCGAGGCTTCCAGTTCCCAGCCGAACACGCGGGCGTCGCCAGCGTTGGACGGCACCGAGCAGGAAAATACCACGCTTTCCGGGCACTGATAGCGGACGAGCTGCATATCCTTATAATCATTCAGGAACACAGCGCCGTTGAGGCGTATCATGCGGCCCATCAGGTCCGCCTTGAACCCGGCTTCATAGGTGGTCAGCTTTTCCGGGCCGAATGTCTGCACCTGATCGGGCGCAGACGGGCGCGGATTGATGCCGCCGCCCTTGAAGCCGGTCGAAACCTGCGCATAGGTCATCAACTGGTCACTCCAGCGATAATTGACCCCCAGACGATAATCGAGACGGCTGCCCTTGAACGTGCCGGACAGGCCGTCCAGCCCCGCGAGGAGGAAATTGGGGGCGAAGAAGGCCCCGCTCGGCAAGGTGCCGTCGACATTCCGACGTGAATAATCATAGGTTTTCTTGTCGTCGGTGTAGCGCAGGCCTGCAATCACGTTGAACGCATCACTGACATGGAATTCGGCATGGGCGAAGGCCGATGCGCTGCGATTTTTGACGACGTCGTCGACCAGGAAATCGAACAGCAGCGTCGGGATGGCGCTGCGGCCCGTCAGCAGATCGGTCGCCTTGTAATAGAAACCGCCCACGGTCAGATCGACCGCATCGTTGAAATTGGCGCTCAGGCGCAATTCCTGCGTGAATTGTTCATGGCCATAGTTGAACTGCTGCAACAGGATGGTGAGCGGTGATCCATCGATGTCGATCGCGCTGGTGCCGTCCGCCTTGCGATAGCCGGTGATCGATTTAAGCTTGAGCATGTCGGACAGATCATAGTCGATCGTCCCGGCAATGCCCCAGCTTTTGACCGAACTGGTCGGGCTGGCGGTGAAACCGCCGGGCGCAACCTGGGTCGGGATGCCGAACACGGTCGTATAATTGCCGCCCGTGGCATAGTTGGCATAGGAGGTATAGCTTTTGGACGCGGTGATGAACCGGCTGTCGAACGGGATGCCTGCGACTGGATTGCCCGGCACATAGCTGCGCACCAGCGGGTTGTCGGCGTAAAGCAATTTGGTTGCGACCGCTTCGCTATTATCCTTCGACACATCAGCGACGATGTTGATTTCCAACGGCGATCCGGCAGGCGCATAACGCAGCGCGGCGCGCAGGGCCATGACGTCGATGCCGCCTTCGGTGCCGACCTGGCATCCCTTGTCATTGGTGCCGGTGGGCGCAATGCCCGACGCGGGATTGACGCAGCCATAATCGAGCAGCTTCATATAGCCATCGACATTTTTCGATACGCCCGACACGCGCAGGAACAGGCTGTCGGTCAGCGGGATATTGGCGCTGCCGCGGAGTTCCAGCTTGTCATAGCTGCCATAGGTCGCCTCGATAAAGCCGCCCGCCGTGGCGTCGGGCTTCTTGCTGAACAGCTTGACCGCGCCGCCGACGCTGTTCTTGCCCGCCAGCGTCCCTTGCGGCCCGCGCAGCACCTCGACCCGCTCCAGATCGGTGAGGTCCATCACCGCGCCATAGGTGGTGCCATAATAGATATCGTCGATATAGATGCCCACGCCCGGCTCCAGCGCGAAACTGGAATCGAGCTGACCCACGCCGCGAATGAAGGCGGCGACCGAATTGCCCTGAAGGCTCGTTGCTGGCGCCAACGCCACGTTGGGGGCGAACTGGCCAAGGTCGGTGACGCTGGTCTGGCTGCGCGCGGCGAGCGTTTCGCTCGACACGGCCGTGATCGCGATCGGTGTGTCCTGCAAATTCTGTGCGCGGAACTGTGCGGTGACGATGATGTCGGCGGGCTGGCCCGACTGATCGGCGGCCTGTGCCGGCGCAGCTGCATCCTGTGCCAGGGCGGGTGTCGCGATCATCGCGGCGACCAGCGCCAGGCTGGCGGCGCTGCCGTTGAACGCGGATTTCCAGATATATGTCATTATTTTTCCTCCCTATTGTCAGCCCGCTGAGCATGGGGAGGACGACACCGTACCACCCTTGGGGCGATTCCGGTCCGGGCGACGCTTATGCGTCTGCCTTTGCTGCCATCCTCTGGTCCTGCTCGTCAGACTGTGCTGCTTTGCCAGTATTTTTGGAGGGGGATGAGACCTTCATGATCCTGCCCTCTCCGTCATTAAATAACGATCGTTACTATTTGTCAAGCGGCGTCCGCAAGCTGCTTTGCCGATACCCAGGCACCGTGAACCTGCGCCCGCATCGGCAATGGCATCGGCACGCGAGCGATCGGCCCGGCGGCAATCGCACCGGCCTCCACCACCCAGAGTTCCGACTTGAAATCCGCCTCGCCCGCCTGCCGATCGACGACCATAAGCAGCCAACCGTCATGCCCTTCCTGCGCTGCAGGCACATGCACCGGTTCGCTGATCGCCATGCCCGGCTCCAGCCCCATCATATCGATGCGCCCATTGCCCGGCTCGATCCGCAGCAGCGCGTTGAACGCGAAACCCACCGGCCCACCGGGCAACGGTGGCCCGCCCTGCGGGTTCATCGACAGATACCAGGCCGCCCGATAGGGCCGCCCCTGATCCGCATCGCGCAAGCGCGGCATGTCGCCGGGCGGGCCGACCAGCCGTTCCTCGAACGTCTCACCCTCCTTCGACAGGTCGAAGGTCCAGCGGGTCAACCCGCCCTGAATCTCACGCTGGTCGCGCTGGATGCCACCCGCCTCGCGCATGAAACCGAACGCATTGGTATCCGACAGGCACAGGTCCAGATGGACGAAGCCATCCTCTTCAAAGGCGTTTACCAGATGGAAGGCCGACACGCCCTTGCGTCCCTTGAACCAGCGCATCTCCTCCACCTTGCCATAGCGCGGCATGATGCCGACCCAGCTTTCCAGATCCTGCTGGTGCGCCCAATGCGCTCCGCCCGCCTTCAGCCGGTCGAGATCGGCGGTGGTCGGGAAGATCGGGAAGATCGCGTAATTTTGGGTGATCGCGAAATCATGGATGGTCGAGCAATAGGGCTGGTCGAACCATTGTTCGGATATCAATTTGCCGTCGCGATCGGCGATCGCATAGGATATTTTGGTCGAACATAGCCCGTCGGCCTCATAGCCGAAGAAGAACATTTCGCCGGTTTCCGGGTCCACGCGCGGATGGGCAGTGAAGGTCTGGGATCTAAGCGCGCCATAATAGTCCCAGCGCCCCAGCGTCTCCAGCGTGTCGGGATCGACCTGATAGCCAAGGCCATCCTCCTTGGTCATGAACAGCCGCCCGCCGTGCCAAACCGGCGTGGTATTGGCGACAGTGCGGTCGCGCCCCGCAACGCTGGGATCGTCTGTAAAGGGGTTGCGATACTGGCCGAACAGCGCGCGCCGCGCGTCCTTCTCCAACTGATAGCGCTCGGTTTCGACATAGCGGATCGCATAATCCACCTTGCCGTCATGAATGGCGAATTTCGCGACCATGCCGTCGCCCGACAGCACAATGTCATCATCGAACATCGGCGGATGGGCAGGGTCCGGCACGGCACGGAAGAAAGCGCCGTCAATCTCGGCAGGGATAGTGCCGATCACGTCCAGATTGCGCGCGGACCATTCGATGCCCACGGGTGCGTTCAGCCCGATGAAATGGATGGTCTGGGGATAGCTTGGCATCGCCCTTGGTTCCTTATTCTCTCCTGGGACTTATACTAACATTCGTTACTATTATTGCAAGCGCAGAATGTATGCCGGGGCAACCTTTATGCCGCCGCCTGCGCGTTACGGCGCAGCGTCTTGAGAACATGATCCGCCCCCTTGTCGCCGATCATGATCGCGGTCGCATTGGTGTTGCCCGCGGGTAGCGACGGCATCACCGACGCATCGGCGACCCAAAGCCCGTCCACACCGATGACGCGCAAATCCGCGTCGACCACCGCAGCCGGATCATCGCGATGCCCGATACGCGCGGTGCCGACCGGGTGATAGAGCGGGATCGACGCCATCTTCACATAGTCGCGCAACTGCGCCGCATCTGTGAGCGCCGCGCCGGGGCGCAGTTCCGATTTCACATGCGCCGCAATGGCCGATTGGCGCAGGATATTACGGGCGATGCCGATGCCTTCGACGATCTGCTCTATGTCCAACTCACTGTCGAGTTGCCGGTGCGCGATGACCGGCGGGGCCAGCGGATCGGGTGAGCGAAGTGTGATCCGCCCGCGATGGCTAGGCCGCATCAGTCCGACCAGCGTCGACACGGAAGGATTTTTCCGCAGCATCAACCGGCCTCGCTCGTCAAAGTCGAAGGCGAAGGCAGCAAAGCTGATCTGGAGATTGGGCGCGGGCAAATCCGCCCGGCTTTTGACGAACGCCTGCGCATGACCGATCGCGGTGGTCAGCGCGCCGCGTTTCGCCAAAGCATAGCGCAGCACTTGCCACGCCCCGCGCAACCCCTGCGCATCACTGTTCAGCGTCGCGCCATCGACTTCGTTGACGACATGGGTGCCGACATGATCCTGCAAATTGCGGCCGACGCCAGGCAGGTCGCGCGCCACTTCTATGCCCATATCCGCCAGATGATCGGCCGGGCCGATGCCCGACAGCATCAGCAGTCGCGGCGTATTCATCGCGCCTGCCGACAGCACGACACCATGGCGCGCCCGCAGGATTTTCTCGATTCCATCCTGACGATAGACGATCCCGACCGCGCGCTGATCCTCGATCAGCAGCCGGAGCAATTGCGCCTCCAGCAGAACGGTCGGTGCCTTGCCGCCGCGCCGTTCGTGCAGATAGCCGCGCGCCGCTGAACAGCGCGTGCCGTTGCGCTGCGACACCTGGACATAATCGACGCCCTCGGCGCTCTCACCGTTCAGATCAGTCGAGCGGGCAATGCCCGCCTGTTGCGCTGCCGCGATCCACTGGTCGGTGATCGGATAGCGCGCGCGTCCTTCCGACACGGCGATTGGACCGCCAGTCCCGCGCCAGGCGTCCGCGCCACGCTCATTATCCTCCATCCGCCGGAAATAAGGCAGCACCGACGCATAGTCCCAGCCCTCTGCGCCCATCGCCGCCCACTGGTCATAGTCCCAGCAATGGCCGCGAATGAACATCATGCCGTTGAGCGCGCTCCCCCCGCCCAGCAGCTTGCCCGCCGGCCAGATGTCCGCCCGCCCGCCCAGCGTCGGGTCCGGTTCGACTTGATAGCACCAGTCATAGTCCGGGTTCTGCACGATCGCGCTGGTCAGCGCAGGCACGCGCGAGCGCATATGCCGGTCGGTCTTGCCCGCTTCGATCAGGGTGACGGCCAGCCCGGCTTCGGCCAGCCGCCCGGTCATCGCGGCCCCGGCCGATCCGCCGCCCACGACGATGATGTCGGTATCTTCCATGGATGATCCTAAAAATTCGACATAACGGCGATGCTGGGTGCATCGAGCGGTTTGCCCGCCGCCTTGAGCTTCGTCTCGCGCGCCCGCAGCGCACCCTGCTCGGCGATCAGCCAGGCGTGGATCGCATCGACATCCTGCACCGACAGCAGATCGTCCCAGCGCGGCATCCCGCCCGGTAACAGCAAGCCATCACGCACGATCGCGCCGAACATCTCATGGGTCGCAGGCTGCATCCGGCGCAGGTCGGGCGCGGTCGAACGCAACTGGTTGCTGTGGCAGATGGCGCAATTCTGGAAGAACAGCCCCTGCCCCTGCGCGATCATTGCGAGGGTAACGCCAGGCTTTTGCGCGGGCGGTGCGGATGCGACCTCCAGCGGCGGCAGCGGGTCGGGCATCTTCACCGGGCCACCATCCAGCTTGAACACCAACAACCGGTTGGCATTGCCATAGCGATAGGCCGCGGAATATTCAGGGACGTAGCCCCAGCCGCCGCCGCCAAAGCCGGTCGCCACCGCCACATATTGCACGCCCTTGACCCGATAGGTCAACGGCGCGGCCATGATCGAACTGCCGGTATCAATCTCTTTGAGAACCTTCCCGGTGTCTGCGTCCCGCACCATCAGCTTGCCGCCGATCGAGCCGTGAAACACCAGCCCCGATGCAGTGGCCAGCGTCCCCATCCGGTCCTGCCACCCCTGCGTCGGCACCGCCCATTTCGCCTTGCCGGTCAGTGGATCGATCGCGCGCAGTTCGGAACTATAGGGCTTGTCCTTCACCCATTGCATTTCGGGCAGCTTTTCCACCTGGTCGCGGATCGCAGCGGGCAGCGTCGGCAGCACCTGTTGCAACATCGGCGTGAAGATCAGCGTCGTCTGGACGTTCAGCGCCTTGGCCCGGCGGGCCTGTTCCGGCGTGCCGGGTGGCGGGCCGAACATGAGGTTGCCCATGTCCAGCACATGCGCGAAATAGAGTTTGCGCGTTGGATCATAAGCCGCCGGATACCAGTTGCGCGCGCCTGCCGAGGCTGGATAGACGATGCGCGGGCCGTTCCAGTAATCGACATTTTTGGGCGTCATCTGCGCGACGCCGTCCTTGTCGAACCCCTTGGTCCAGTTGGTGCGGACAAGCGGGTTGATCCGTAACGGCTTGCCGGTTTCCCGGTCGATTACGAACAGATAGCCGTTCTTGGGCGAATGGAGAATGGCGGGGCGGACCTTTCCGTCCACCTCGACATCGGCCAGCACCATCGGCTGGGTCGCGGTAAAATCCCAGCTGTCGCCGGGCGTTTCCTGATAATGCCATTTGACTGCACCGGTCTTGCGATCGAGCGCGACGATGGAGGAGAGATAGAGATTGGTCCCGCCCTTGGGCGAGCGCGTCTTTATCGCATAGGGTCCGCCATTACCGACACCGATATAGACAGTGTCGAAGGCTGGATCATAGTTGATCGCGTCCCACACCGTTCCACCGCCGCCAATGTCCCAGCGGCTGTCCTTGTCCCAGCTCTTGAGCGCGGCATCGAGCGCGGGATTTTCCTGCGGGCCGGATTTGGGATCATGCGGCACTGTGAAGAAGCGCCACGCCTGTTTGCCATCGGCAATGCGATAGGCGGTGACATAGCCGCGTGCGTCATATTCAGCGCCTGCATTGCCGATGATGACAAGGTCACCCGCGACTTCGGGCGCACCCGTGCTGGTGTAGCCGCGGCTGTGGTCGGTGATTGTATCGACCTTCCACCGCACTGCGCCGGTCTTTGCGTCCAGTGCATAGAGCATCCCGTCAAGCGCGCCGACCATCACCTTGCCGTCTGTCACGGCCACGCCGCGATTGGCCTGATCGCAACAGGCTGAACGGTTGGCCTGCATGTCAACCTCCGGCTCGAAGGTCCAGAGCGACGCGCCGGTCGCGGCGTCCAGCGCATAGACCCGGCCGAGATTGCCGCTGGTGTACATCACGCCATCGACCACTACCGGTGTGGCTTCCTGCACCCGGTTGGTGCCCAGATCATGCGACCAGGCGAGGCCGAGCCGTTCGACATTGCCTGCATCGATATCGGTCAGCCGCGAAAAATGGCTGCCGCCGACATCGCCCCCGGTAAAAGGCCAGTCGTCGCCCGCGCCGCCTTTGTCACCCGCTGCGCAACCCGCCAGTAACAGCAAAGCCAGAATCGCGCCTCTCATAGCGGCCAGCTCCCCTTGTGCGCCAGCATGACATCGTGCAGCGATTTGGGCTTCCGGCCCGTGATCCGTTCGACGCAATCCGTGGCCTGCGCAAAATAGCCTTCGCGGATCGACTGGCCGAAGGTGACCATGTCATCGCTCGACCAGGGAATGGGGCCATCGGGCGCGATGTCGGACGCATGGCGGGGGATGCCGAGCGAATCGAAATAGGCAAACATGGCGTCATCATCGACCGGTTCGACCATGATCGGCTTGCCCGCAATGTCGCTGGCCATCGCCATGGCTTGCGGAATGGTGATGAGGTCCGGGCCGGTCAGGGTGTAGGCCTTATTTTCGTGACCCGGCTGGGTCAGCACGCCTACGGCGGTGGCGACGCAATCGTCGCGGCTGACGAAGGCGACCGGGCCATCGGCGCAATTGTCGGGCTTGGTCCCGGCGATCAGCGCGGGGATGACCATCGCGGCGGCGACCGCTTCGGCATATTGGCTGTCGCGCAAATGGGTCCAGGCCGCGCCCGACGCCTCGATGATTTCCTCGGTCGCGCGATGATCATGTTTGACGATGGCGGGATTGCCCGGTTCGTCGGCGGCAATGATCGAGGTGTAGACGATATGGCGCACCCCTTGGCCGACCGCCGCTCCCACCGCATTGCGATGCTGGGCGACGCGGGTGCCAACGCGGGCGGTGCTGATCAGCAGCATCCGTTCGCCCCCTTCCATGGCGGCGGGAAGGGTCGCGGGATCATCGAAATCGGCGAAGCGAACGTCGGCGCCCTTGGCGGCAAAGTCGGCTAACTTAGCAGGAGTGCGCGATAGCAGGATGACGTCCTGCGGCGTGACCTTGTCCAGCAGCAGGGCTGCGGCGGCGCGACCAAATGCGCCGGAAGCCCCTGAAATGATGATCTTTCCCATGCACCCTCTCGCCTATCATTCTTATCGCCAGTTGCGCATAATAGTAACGAATGTTATTGTTGCGTCAAGAGAGTGAAAACAGGAGAGTGACCATCATGCCCAGCCTGCCCATCGAGGACCGGATCGCACTACAGGATCTGATTGCCGCCTACAGCTGGGCGCTGGATACGGGCGATGTCGATGCGCTGGTCGCCTGCTTCACGCCCGACGCGCGCATGGTGGAGGAGGTGTTCGACGAACCCGACATCTGGGAAGGGCATGAGGGGATTCGCGGGATTGCCGAACATTATCGCAACGCGCCGGGCTTTCCGGGTCGCCAGCATCATGTGACCCAGGTTCAATATATGCCGCAGGAGGATGGCAGCTGCACCATGCGGTCCTTCGCCTTCGTCACGGAATGTGAGGGCGAGCCGCCCTATCTGCTACGCTTTACAGGCTGGTATGACGATCATGCGGTCAAGGGCGATGACGGCCAGTGGCGTTTCCGCCGCCGCACCGTGCGGCTGTGGGACGGGCAAGTGCTGAGCAAATTCCCCGGTCGGGGCGAATGGGTGCCGCGCAAGCGGCCGGAGTCGCTGATCATCAAAAGGTAGGCGCGATCAGCGGGACCGTACCAGCACCCAACTGAGCGCTGGTTCCGCTGCTCCCGTGACCGGCGCAACCTCGCACTGCTCCACGCCGCCCAGCGCCAGTTCGGCGAAGGCTTCGGGCCAGCGTGCGCCTGCAAGGCGCGCCAGCGTGGCGATGGTTGCGCCATCGGGCGTGCAGATCGGCACCATTACGCCCACGGCGCGATGCAGGACCAGCGCGACGCGGCGATAACCTGCTTCTGCCGCAATTTCGCCGATCAGCAATTCGTCGCTGCGCCGGGTGACGCCGAACAGTGGTGCCGGTTCGTGCGCCAGCAGGCCACGTAGCTGCCGCACCCGGTCTCCCTCCAGCGCCACAGAAGCGCCGCCCAGCGCGCCGGCCCGCGCGGCAAAGCGCTGTCCTGCGCCAAGCCCTGGATCATGCAGCAACAGCGCCCCGCCCGGTCGCGCTGCCACCGCGCCGCCTAATCCGGCGAGGGCGGACGCCACCGTCGCACTGGCCAGAAAGCCGCGCCGTGTCACGACGGTCATTGTCCCGCCTCCCCGGCCCGCGCCAGATGTTTCGCGATCAGGTCCATGTCCGCGTCGCTCACCTCGCCGCGCGGAATGGCGGGCATGTTGCCGATCCCCATGCGCGCGGCCTGCACCACATAATCGACGGTCAGGTCGGTGCGCTTTTCCAGCAGCGGCTGTTCCGTCCGGCGCGCCAGCAGTCCCGTCCCCATGCCGCCCGGCCCATGGCACATGGCGCATTTTTCCAGATAGAGCCGCTCGCCCGGTCCCGCCTGGGGCCGAGACGAGAGGGTTTCAGGCGCTGGCAAGGGAGGCGGTCCCTTGGCAGCCTGCGCCGGAGCCGGAGCGTTTTCACTCGCCCGGCCGCACGCTGCCCCGGCCAGCACCAGAGCGGACGCTGCCAGCGCGATCCATCCCCGCCGCCTCATGCCCGGCCTCCTGCTTTGCGGGTGGGCCAGATGCCGCTCTTGCCCGGCGCGATCACACCGTTGGGATCGAGCGCATCCTTGACCTTGCGGTTGATCTGCCAGAGCGCCCCCTTGTTGAAATCATAGGTGCCGGCGACCGCATCCATATAGTCGAGATGGGTGCGATATTCGCCATAGCCCTGGACCTTGGCATCGGCGATCAATTGCTTGAGGAAGGGATCGACCCGGCCCATCAGCGCGGGATCATCCTTGTTGATCAGCACGGCGTTCACGTTGATGAGATGGCGTTCGCCGAACGCAAAGCTGGCCTGATAGTCCATGCCAAATTCCTTGTAGCGGGCATAGGTGCGCTGGAACTGCGCCATCGCCGCCGCGCCCGATTGCGGCAATATGGGCGAGAAGCCGACATGGCCGCCGCGTCCGCCATGCCAGTTGGCGTTCTGCATCGGCATGGTCAGCGGCGTGCCGGTCCAGCCGCTCGCCTCCATCGGTTCGCCCGCCTTCCATGTCGTCGGGCGCATCGCCATGGGTTTAAGCGCGCCCATCGCCTGTTCCAGCACCGCATAGGCCGCCTTGTTCACGGACTCGCGACCATAGAGGCGCAGGCTGACGCCCCACCAGCCGACATTGAATTTCTTGCGGATCGCCGCGATCACATCATCGGCGAGGGCGCCGGGCTTGTCGGTCCACTGGTCGCGCGTCGTCACCACGGCGGCGGCGCGCAGCCAGTTGCCGATGGTGGGCGACTGCTGCAACAGCCCTTCGCGTCGCAAGGGAGCGATGGCGTCGATCAACGGTCCCAGATCCTCCGGCCGGTCAAATTCCAGATCCATGCCCATCAGCGATTCGGGCGCAGGCATCAGCCACAGGCCCATTTTGGTGACGATGCCGAAATTGGACTGGACGAACATCTGGTCCCAACTGGGACCAAAGCCGAAGCGATAGAGCTGCCACGTCGGTGCGCCGTCCAGCGCGCCCATGCCGGTGCGCACGACCAGCCCATCGGCCATCACCGCTTCGATACCGCAGATACGCGCCGCATGTTCGCCATAGGGGGTATAGCCGACGCCCCGGTCGAGCGCATTACCGACGACCGATCCCCAGCTGTTGCCCGGCACCGACAGCCAATGCTTCATGCCCCTGGACTTCAGGAAATCATAAAGATCGTAGAAGCCGACCCCCGGCTCCAGCAGCACCGTGCCGTTTGCCTCGTCATAGTCGATCTTCTTCATCCGGCTCATGTCAAGCACGACCGATCCCGCCAGCAGTGGGGCGGAGCCGCCATAGCCCAGATTTTTGCCCCGGCTGATCGGCCAGAGCGACAGGCCGCGTTCCGCCGCGACCCGGACGATCGCCTGCACCTGCTCCACCGTGGCGGGGGCGACCGCACCGGCGGGGTGATGCAGCGCATCGTCGATGGCGAACTTGTCCTGATAGGCAAGCTGGTCCGCCTCATCGAAAAACACATGATCCTTGCCGACGATCGCGGCGAAGGCGGCGATGGTGGCGGGCGGGAGGGGTTGGGCCATGCTGCTAATATGCCTTGTGCTTGGAAAGGGGTTCAGGCCGCCGCCGTCCAGCGGGTGCGCGCCGGGGGACGTGCGCCGCCGTCGAGCCGCAGCACTTCGGCGTTGATCATCGGGCTGCGGATCAGGAACATGGCGGCGTCGGCAAATTCCTGCGCGGTGCCAGCGCGGCGGGGAAATTCCATCCCGTCGATCAGCTCATCAACCAACGCGCTTGGCATATGTGCCGTCATCGGCGTGGCAAAAAAGCCCGGCGCTATCCCGACGCAGCGGATCGCATGGCGCGACAGGTCACGCGCCCAGATCAGCGTCAGTGCAGCCAACGCCGCCTTCGACGCGCCATAAGCGCCCATCCCCTCCTGCCCCTCGAACGAGGCGATCGAGCAGGCATTGAGGATGACGCCGCGTTCGCCATCCGCGCCGTCGGGCGCATTGGCGATCATGGCGTGGGCGACATGGGCGGTGACGGCGAGCGCGCCGATCAGATTGACGTCGATCACCTGGCGAAAAGCGGCAACGTCGCCCGGACCGGCGGGCGTTGCAATGGGACCAATGCCGCCGATGCCCGCCATATTGGCGAGGATAGCGATCGGGCCATGGCGATCTACAATGGCGGTAACAATGGCTGCAAGGGCCGCTTCATCGGTGATGTCGCACGGGATCGACTCGATGTCTGTCAGTGTGGCCAGCTGCCGGTCCAGCACCACGACCCGCGCCCCGGCGTCGCGCAGGGCCAGCGCCACCGCTTCGCCCAGACCCGATGCGCCGCCGGTCACGAGCGCCACTTTGCCCTTCACATCCATCCCGCCTCACTCCGCCGGTCGCGCCGACATTTTTAATAACGATCGTTATCATCTAATGGTGCGATGGCGTTGTCAAGCCAGCGCTATGTCCAGCATTTGACGCCATCATAAAATTCACTTGCCAATTCCGCCTCCGATATTGTATCCCTAGCATACATATTCGGTGAGGCCGCCCCCGGCCCGCCTTTCACAGGACCAGCCAGGGAGCAGGATGATGGAAAACGAAAAAGACGTCGTGTCGGTGCATGTCGAGGACCGGATCGCCTGGGTAAATTTCGCCCGCCCCGCCAAGCGCAACGCGATGAGCCCGACGCTCAACCGGCGCATGATGGATGTGCTGGATGAACTGGAATTTCGCGACGATGTTGGCGTGCTGGTGCTGGGTGGCGAAGGCACTGCCTGGTCGGCGGGCATGGACCTGAAGGAATATTTCCGCGAGACCGAGGCTGACGGCCTGCGCGGCGTGCGCAAGTCGCAGCGCGAAAGCTATGGCTGGTTCCGCCGCCTACGCTGGTTCCAGAAGCCGACTATCGCGATGGTCAATGGCTGGTGCTTTGGCGGCGGTTTTGGCCCATTGTTCGCCTGCGACCTGGCAATCTGCGCCGATGAAGCGCAGTTCGGCCTGTCCGAAATCAACTGGGGCATCCTGCCCGGCGGCGGCGTGACCAAGGTGGTGGTCGACCTGCTGTCGATGCGCGACGCCATGTGGCTGACGCTGACCGGCGACCTGATCGACGGCAAGCAGGCCGCGACCATGCGGCTGGTCAATGAAAGCGTGCCACTCGACCAGTTGAAGGACCGCACCCGCGCGGTTGCCGACAAGCTGCTGGCCAAAAACCCGGTCGCGCTCAAATTCGCCAAGGATGCCGTGCGTCGCGTCAGCACCATGACCTATGACGAGGCCGAGGATTATCTGGTGCGGATGCAGGAAGCGGCCAATTTCCACGACAAGACCGAAGGTCGCAAGGAAGGCATCCGCCAGTTCATCGACGAGAAGAGCTACAAGCCGGGTCTGGGCAGCTATGACCTGTCCAAGGCGAAGGCTGACAGCGACGCCTGATTCTGCTATCCCTCCCGACAGGCGCCGGACAGGATTCGGCGCCTGTTTTTTCATATCCGCGATATATCCATATCCGCGAAACTGTGGCAGGATGCTCCAAACAGGAGGAGGATCTTCATGCCCATTGCCACCACCCATGTCGGCAGCCTGCCGCGCGGCGACGCGCTGACGCCGCTGCTGCTGGCCCGCGACAAGGGCGAGCCTTATGATGCCGAGGCGTTCGATACATTGGTGCAAGCCGCCGTATCGGAGGCCGTGACAGCGCAGATCGAGGCGGGCGTGTCGATCGTCAGCGATGGCGAATTGGGGAAGGTGGGTTACTCCACCTACATGATCGAGCGGCTGTCGGGCTTTGGCGGGCATACCGACCGCAGGCCCGCCGCCGATCTCGCGCCCCTGCCGGAACTGCGGCAGAAGCTCGCGGCAATCATGGGCAGCCAGGATTTCACCCGCGCGTCCTGCATTGGCCCGGTGCGGAAGGTGACGCTGGAGCCGCTGCATGACGATATTCGGCGGTTCAAGGCGGCACTGGCTCCGCATGGCGAGGGGGTCCGGGCGTTCATGAACGCCGCGTCGCCGGGGCTGATCACGGCGTTCCAGGTCAATCGCCATTATCCCAGCCATGAAGCCTATCTGGCCGATCTGGTCGATGCGATGCGCGAGGAATATGAGACGATCGTGGCGGCGGGGTTCGACCTGCAACTAGATTGCCCCGATTTGGCGATGTCGCGGCACACCGGCTATCAGGATGCGAGCGAGGAGGAGTTTCTCAAGATCGCCGCGGCCAACATCGAGGCGCTCAATGCCGCGACCGCCAATATTCCGCCCGAACGGATGCGGATGCATATTTGCTGGGGCAATTATGAAGGGCCGCATGATCATGACATTCCACTGGAAAAGGTGATCGACATCATCCTGCCCGCGCGGCCCGCGACCGTCTTGTTCGAGGGGGCGAACCCCTGCCACGAGCATGAATGGACGGTATGGCGCGACGCGGCCATTCCCGATCATAAAATCCTGGCCCCCGGCCTGATCGATACCTGTTCCAACTATGTCGAGCATCCCGAACTGATCGCCCAGCGGATCGAGCGCTTTGCGCGGATCGTCGGCAAGGAGCGGGTGATCGGCAGCACCGATTGCGGGTTCGGGACGTTCGCGGGCTATGGCAAGATCGACCCTGCGGTGACTTGGAAGAAGCTGCGGTCGCTCCGTGCGGGCGCGGATCTGGCGGACGCGCGGCTGTGACGGCGGAGGAACGGCGCGCTATCGAGGCGGATTGCGCTCGGCTGGTGGCGCTCTATGCTAATTTGAACGATGCGGGCGACTGGCAGGGTGTGGCGGACCTTTATGCGCCCGACGGGCGGATGGCGCGCCCGACGGCACCTGACGATTGGGTGCAGGGGCGTGAGGCGATACTGGCGGCGTTCCTCGCCCGCCCGGCGCGGGTGACGCGGCATATCTGTTCCAATGTCGTGATCGACGTGGTGAGCGCCAGCGAAGCCGTGGGCGAATCGGCGATGCTGTTGTTCACCGGCGATGGCGCGCCTAAGGTCGGGTCGTTCCACGACCGCTTCGTCCTGAGCGCGGCTGGATGGCGCTTTGCCGAGCGGCGGGGCAGCCTGATTTTCTAGGGGAGTTCGCAGGCCATGAATGGCACCACGCCGTCCACCGTCAAATCGGCAATGCGGACCATCGACATCATCGAATATGTCGTCGCGCGGCCCGCTGGCGTGGTGGCGCAGGAGATTGCGGCGGGCCTGACCATTCCAGTCAGCAGCCTGTCCTATCTGCTCGCAACGCTGGTGGAGCGGCATTATCTGGCGCGGGAGGGGCGGCGCTATTTGCCCGGCCCGGCGCTGGCCCGGCTGGCGTCGCCGCGCATGGCGCTGTCGCTGGCGGACAAGGTGCGGCCGCTGGTCAAATCGCTGCGGACCCAGACCAACGAGACCGCCTCCTTCTTCGTGCGCGACGGGTGGCAGCTGGAGGCGATCGTCACCGAGACGGCGGAACAGTCGCTGCGCTATTCGATCAGCGTGGGGACGCGGATTCCGATGCACAGCCTGGCAGCGGGCAAGGCGCTGCTGGCGACGCTGGCGGACGACGAGATCGACGCCTATTTTGCGCAGGTGCCGCTGGAGCCGTTCACGCCGCAGAGCGTCACCGATGTGCGCGCATTGCGGGCAGAGTTGGCGGCGATCCGCGGGTCGGGCGTGGGGCGCACGCGGGAAGAATATACGCCGGGCATTTGTGGGCTGGGCATGGCGGCGATGGTCGATGGCGTCGCGGTCGGCGCGTTCGCCGTCGCCATCCCCCTGCCCCGCTTCACGGCGGAACTGGAAGCGCGTGCGGTGGCGCGGCTGGAACAGGCGGTCGGGCTGTTCGCGGCGGCTGAGGTGGGGACGGAGTGACGGATATGGCGACGCATGATTTTGATCGCCTACCAACTGCAGTTCAGTCCGCCCTAAAGATGGCGGATGGCGTCCATGCGTTGGTGCAGGATGCGAATGATGGCGATGCCGTAACTTGTCGGTCGAAAATAGAGGATGTGCCGCTCGACATTGCGGCGCCGGTAGCCGGGGCGGATGTTGGCGCAATTTTGGGAGTGTTGCGGCGCTTCAGCCAGCTCGGCGCAGATGGTTTCGATGAGATCGATATAGTGCAGGGCCTGGGGGAGGCCCCATTTCGCGACCGTGTAAATCAAATATACCTTCCAGATCGCGCTGGGCGCGCGGACTGAAACGATATTCAGCCATGCTGGGCGGATTTGCGCTGCTTGAATGCGGCGAAATCGAACGGCTCGGCTTCGCCGCTTTGTTCACCCTCGATCAGGGCCTGGCGGATCGTTTCGGCGGCAAAACTGCGTTCCTGTTCGCGGCGGATGAGATCGCGGATGGCTTCGCTGTCATTGGTGTAGCTACCCGCCTCGATCTGCGCAGCGATCCAGGCATCCTGCTGCACGGTAAGCGTGATGGTCTTGCGAACGGTCGCCATGGTGGACCTCCAGACAGTGCTACCGATAATCATATTATTGGTGCAGTTTAGCGCGGCCCCATATTTGCAGCAACCCCAAACGAAAACGGGGGACGCCTTTCGGTGTCCCCCGTTCCTCCCGCTCAGAGAGTCTGATCAGGCTTTCTTGGTGCGCCAGCCGTCGGCGTAATTGTCGCGGGCGGCTTCCGAGTAAGGGACCGAGGAGACGATCGCCTTGATTTCGGTCTGGACGTGGGGTTCGACGGTCGGCTTGGACGTGCCGCCATTGGGTTCGCCCCACAGCAGCGTCACTTCGGTGCCGGGTTCGGCGAACTCCGCATCGACCATCGCCAGCGCCAGGAAGCGACCGGCATTGATGGTGTAGCCGATCCAGGTGGACAGGCCGATGGTCTTGCCGTCCTTGAGCACCGCGTCATAGGGGTGCATACAATAGACCGCGCTGGGGAATTCCAGGAACTTGGCCTTGTCGCCGGTCTGGAGCATCGAACTCATGACGCGGACGATGTCCTCATTGTCGAGGGCCAGCGTCACCTTCTGGCGGTGCGGCTGATCCTTGACCTTTTCGAGCGCTTCGCGGCCGATAAAGTCATGGTCGAACTTGACCATGATGCCATAGCCCAGCTCCCACGGGTTGAGGTAATAATCCTCGATCTTGTCGGAAACGAAGCTGCCGCCGAGCGAGCACATGCCTTCATAGGATTTGGCGGGCAGCCATTCGCGGAACGCCTTGGAACCTTCGCCGGTATAGGTGGCGGGCAGCGGCGACGGGATCCAGCCGGATTCCAGCGTGTTCGACGAATAGGTACGGCCACCGCACAGGGTCAGGCCATGATCCTTGCCCGCTTCGATCAGCGCGTTGCGGACGGTGTCATAATCCTTCCACGGGCCAAACAGCTCATAACCCGGCTGGCCGGCCATGCCGTGGCGCAGCGCGCGCACTTCGACGCCCGCGATCATGATCGGCGCCATGTGGAAGAATTTAAGGTCCGGCGGGGTCTGGCCCATCGCCTTTTCCAGCACGGGCATGGCGTTTGGCCCCTGCAGCTGGAAGCGATAGTTGCGGCGGTAACCCTGCTGGTCCAGCGGGCGGGCGGCGGTGCGCTCGTCGCGTTCGACCTTCACGTCCCACTTGCCGGTCGAGGCCCAATATTCGACCCATTCGATCGAGGGCGCGCGGCCGACCAGCTCGAACTTTTCTTCTTCCAGATAGAAGAGGATGACGTCGCCGATGACAAAGCCTTCGGGCGTGACGGGGGCGAACTGCTTGGCGCGGTTCGGCACAAAGCCCTTGAAGCTGTTGGGGGCGAGGTAGGACAGCATATCGAACGCGCCGGGACCGGTGACGAGCAGGTCGACCATGTGGAAGCTCTGGTTGAACAGGACCGAGCTTTCCGCCCAGCTGCGCTGTTCGTCGCGCCAGTTGCTATATTCGCCCGGAACGCCCGGATAGGCGTTGGGCCCGACCTGCTGGTTGCGCAGGAATTCGACGATGTCGCCCTTTTCATCGAGCAGTTGTTGCAGGGACTTGTCGGTCATTCAAACCTCTCCTTTGGCATGATTGGAAATGTTAGGGAAATCGGGTGCAGCGGGGATGGTGAGCCATTCCCCGACCAACCTGTTGAACGCCTGTGGCGCTTCGGCCGGCATCATATGGCCTGCGCCTTCGACGACGCGTAGTTGCGCGCCGGGAATGGCAGCGACGATCGCCTCATGCTGGGCGACAGGGGACCATTGATCCTGGCGTCCGACCATTGCGATCGTCGGGCAGGCGATGGTCGGCAGCAGCGCATCGACCGAAGGGCGGTTGAGCAGCGCCTCGATCTGCGCCTCAAACGTTGAAAGCCCCGCCGAGACGGCCATGGCGTAGAGGCTGTCCATCAGGGGTTCGTTGCGCAGACCCGCAAAGCCAACCATCGGCGGCAGCCAGCGTGCAACCAGCGCGGCCATGCCCTGTTCGCGACCAATGTCGCGCAGCGCATAGCGCGCTTCGCGTTCGCCGGACTTGGGGCTGTGGACGCCGGTGTCGACCAGCGCGAGTCGCTCGACCCGTTCGGGTGCCTTGCGCACAAGCTCCAGCGCAATGCGCGCGCCCATGGAGTGACCGAGCAGCGACACGCGCGCGGGCATCCGGGCGAGCGCATAGTCAGCCATCGCTTCGATCCGGTCGCACCCAGCGTAAAAGCCGTCAATCACCTGGGCTGCGGGGAAAGCAGCGACCAGTTCAGCGAACATGCGCGAATCGCACATCAACCCCGGAAGGATGATGAGCGGCGCAGCCTGGCTGCCCTGATCAGATGTTTTCGTATCCATGAAGTTTTCATCTATACGAATGTTTACGGATAGGCTAGGGGAAAAATGCGTCAGGGAGAGGCACGCCGCATTCATCCAGCGCGCCGCCCCTGATCGAACGCTACCGGGAGAGAGACATGAGCCTGCCGTCGATCCATCCGAACTGGGATTTGCCGCCAAAGGGCATGACCGATGGCTATTCGCTGGAAATCACGGCGAAAGACATTGACGCCCTGCGCGAGGCCGCGCCCGCCATGGCCCCTGAAACCCCGGTCGCCGTCACCTTCCTGCCGGGCGAATCGCTGGAGGCGCGGATCGAGGCGGCGCGGACGGTGCGGGCGCTGGGTTTTGAACCGATGCCGCATTTTTCCGCCCGCCGCCTGGAGTCGGGCGATGATTTCGAGACCTATTTGGCCGCCGTGGTGCGCGAAGCGGGCGTTACCCGCTGCTTCATCATTGCGGGCGATCCGCCCGAAGCCGCCGGTCCCTATACAGACAGCATGTCGCTGATTCGCACCGGGGCGTTCGAGCGGGCGGGGATCAAGGCAATTGGCGTCGGAGGGCATCCCGAAGGCCATCCCAATATGACCCCGGACCAGTGTTTTGATGTGCTGATCGCCAAATGCGCGGAGATTGAAGCGCGCGGCATGGCCCCGCTGATCGTCACCCAGTTCAGTTTCGACGCAGCGCCGGTGCTGTCCTGGCTGGCAGAATTGCGCGAACGCGGCATCCATGCGCCGGTTCGGATCGGCATTCCCGGCCCTGCCGGGATCAAGACGCTGATGCGCTTTGCCGCACGCTGTGGCGTGGGCGCTTCGGCGTCGGTGCTGACCAAATATGGCATTTCGATCACCAAGCTGATCGGCACCGCCGGTCCCGACAAGCTGGTCGACGCTCTTGGCAAAGGGCTGGGAAGCCAGCATGGCAAGGTGCGACTGCATTTCTATCCATTTGGCGGCCTCGCCCGCACGGTCGAATGGATCAACGATTATACAACAAGCCGCTAAAGGCGGCGCGACTTGAGCGGAGAAGCGATGTGACCGAGATTTGCACCCTGACCCTGCAATGCGACGACCGGCCCGGCCTGGTGGCCGATGTCGCCGGCTTTCTGGCGCAGCAGGGCGGCAATATTACCGACGCCCAGCAGTTTAACGACAAGCTGACCGACCGTTTCTTCATGCGGGTGGAGTTTGAGGCGGCGGACGACAGCGTCGACGGGCTGCGCGCGGCCTTTACCAATGTGGCGCAGAAGCGTGGCATGGAATGGAGCCTGCGTCGCCGCAGCGAAAGGCAGAAGGTGCTGCTGCTGGTCAGCAAGTTCGACCATTGCCTGGGCGACCTGCTGTATCGCTGGCGGATCGGTGAGCTGGACATGGATGTGGTGGGCATCATCTGCAACCATCCGCGCGAGGCGCTGACCATATCTCTGATCGGCAATGTCCCCTTCCACCATCTGCCAGTGACGAAGGACACAAAGGCCGAGCAGGAGGCGCGGATCAAGGCAATCGTTGACGAGACGGGCGCGGACCTCATTGTGCTGGCGCGCTACATGCAGATTTTGAGCGACGATCTGGCCGGGTTCGTGTCCGGCCGGTGCATCAATATCCATCACAGCTTCCTGCCCGGCTTCAAGGGCGCCAAGCCCTATCATCAGGCGCATGAGCGCGGGGTGAAGATGATCGGTGCGACGGCGCATTATGTGACCGCGGACCTGGATGAAGGGCCGATCATCCACCAGGATGTCGAGGCGATCGGCCATGCCGACACGCCCGACGATCTGGTACGCAAGGGCCGCGACATTGAACGACGGGTGCTGGCGACAGCAGTCCAGCATCATTTGCAGGGCCGGGTGTTCCTGAACGGCGCGCGCACCGTCGTCTTCAAGGCCTGACCATGGCGCAGATCATTGACGGACGCGCGATGGCGCGCGCCCTGTCGGACGAGACCGCCGCGCGGGTGGCGACGCTGGTCGAACGGACCGGCCAGCCGCCCGCGCTGGCGGTGGTGCTGGTCGGCGACGATCCGGCGAGCCATGTTTATGTGCGGCGCAAGATCAGCGAATGTCGGCGCGTTGGGATTACCTCGATCGAGCATCGGCTGCCGGTCGATTGCCCGCAGGCAGAGTTGCTGGCGCTGATCGACGCGCTGAACGCGGATGCGGCGGTGCATGGCATATTGATCCAGCTGCCGCTGCCTGCAGGGATCGACGCGGCGCTGGTGCTGGACCGGATCGACCCGGCCAAAGATGTGGACGGATTCCATCCGGTCAATGTCGGGCGATTGTCCACCGGGACTGGCGGGCTGGTGCCCTGTACCCCGCTGGGGATCATGAAACTGCTCGACAGCGTGATCGACGATTATCGAGGCTTGAACGCGGTAGTGATCGGCAAGTCCAATATCGTGGGCAAGCCCGTCGCAATGCTGTTGCTGGAGCGGGAGGCGACGGTGACCGTCACCCACATCGAAACGCTGCACCTGCCCGATATTGCGCGCAAGGCCGACATCATCGTCGCGGCCGCAGGGGCGCCGCATCTGGTGCGAGGCTATTGGGTCCGGCCGGGCGCGATTGTGATCGACGTCGGCATCAATCGCATTACAGAGGCCGACAATAGCACGCGCATCATCGGCGATTGCGCTACCCACGAACTCGACCATGCCAAGGCGGTGACGCCGGTGCCGGGCGGGGTTGGGCCGATGACCATCGCCTGCCTGCTCAGCAATACCGTGTTGGCGGCCGAAAGGAGCCAAAATGCCTGAGACAATCTGCACCACCCGCGTGAAGGTGCGCGACCTGCCCTTGTTGGCCGACATCGGCATCAACCCCGACGAGATCGGTCGTCGCCAGCCTCTGGTGATCTCGGTCGATCTGCTCCTGTCCGCCGACCGGGTGGACGGGATTGGCGACACGGTCGATTATCGCAAGGTCGCGCAGGCAGCCGAAGATCTGGCTTTGGTCCATATCCCGCTGATCGAGACATTTGCACAGAAATTGGGCGAACGGTGCCTGGACTTTGCCTGCGTGGTCGAGGCGCGGATCAGCGTGGACAAGCCGTTCGCGCTAACCCGCGGGCTGGCGGGGGTCGAGGTGACGGTGCGGCGGGACTAATTTTCGTCCGAGGGGCGGATGCGCGAGGCCAGCAGGACCAGCGCGGCGATAGCTGAGCCCAGCGCCAGCAACAGCGATGTGGTGCCTCGCCCGGCCCCGGCGGCCAACAGTTGACCCGCCGCGAAGGGCCCGAAGGCCGCGCCGAAGCGGCCGAAGCCGATGACAGCGCCAGTACCCGTCGCGCGCAGGGTGGTGGGATAAACGTTAGCGATCAGCGCGTAGAGGCCGACCACCGAGCCGTTGGACAGGAAGCCCAGGATGAATGCCGCGCCCTGAAGCAGGACCAGTTCGGGCGGGACGGCACCGAAGGCGGCGACTGCCACTGCGGCACCGGCGAGGCCGAAGATGACGAGTGGGCGCAGGCCGAGGCGGGGCGACAGCAGGCCGAGCATCAGCCCGCCGATCGCGCCGCCCGAATTCATGAATACGGACACGATCGTAGCCCGCGACGGATCGAACCCCAGCGCCACGACCAGCGAGGGTGCCCAGCCAAGCGCATAATAGAAGGTCATCATGTGCAGGCCGTACATGACGATCAGCGCAATGGTGGTGACGCGGTAGCGGTCGGCAAACAGTGACCGCATTGATGCTTTGGGTTCGTTGAGCGCCACCAGTTGCGCCGCCTGCGGCTGGCCAAGCCGTCGCAATATCGCGTTGATCCGCGCGAGTGCGTCCGGCCCGCCGCGCGTCGCCAGCCAGCCGATCGATTCGGGCAGGCAGGCCAGCACCAGCGGCACCATGACCAGCGTGGCCACGCCGCCGAACAGGAATATCGCCTCCCACCCCTGCGTCCGCAATAATTGCGCCGCGCCCCAGCCGCCGATGATGCCGCCGACCGGATAGCCAGCCGCCATGATGCTGACCGCCAGGTCGCGGCGGCGGCGGTTGGCAAATTCCGCCGACATGGCGTTGATCGCCGCCAGCATCGCCCCTAGCCCCAGTCCGGTGAGCGCTCGGAGCAGGCCGAGCGACACCACGCCAGTGGCAAAGGCCGACGCGAACATGCCGACCGTCATGATGGCAAGACAAAGCAAAATCTGGCGGCGACGGCCGATACGGTCGGCCAGTTGGCCCAAGGTTAGCGATCCGACGACCATGCCAACAAGGCCTGTCGAGACAATGATACCGATCGCGCCGGGTCCGATCGCCCAGTCCTTCGCAATGCCGGGCGCAGCAAAGGTGACAGCCAGCACGTCGAAGCCATCGAGCGCGTTTAAGAGAAAGCAGACAGCGATCGCGACAATCTGCGGCAGGCGCATCGGACTGTTGGCCATGATGCTGCGCGGGTCATCCGCTGGCAGGGTGGCGATGGCCATATTCATCCTCTCCTGTCACGCCGTGCAGTCGCTATGGCGATATTGTATGCTGATGACACAATTAGGCGATCCTGCCCGCTTGCGCCAGCCCCATGATAAATGTAACGATCGTTATTAAATGGGTAGAGGGTGCGGATATTTATGACCGATGCGAGCCGGATAACGGCCAGGGAAAGCACGCAGCCCAGCCTGCTGCTGGGGATCGGCTTTGGCTTTCTGTCATCGCTTGGTCCCCTGGCGATCGACCTCTATCTGCCCGCCATGCCGGGTATGGCGCGCGAGCTGGCAGCCGATAGCGGCGCAGTGCAGCGGACCTTGTCTGCCTTTTTCCTGGGGCTGGCACTGGCGCAGATTCCGCTCGGCACGCTGGGCGACCGGTTTGGGCGACGCTGGCCGCTCATTGGCGGGC
The DNA here is from genome assembly GCF_057809795.1 of Sphingobium sp. FG125. Taxonomy (NCBI): domain Bacteria; kingdom Pseudomonadati; phylum Pseudomonadota; class Alphaproteobacteria; order Sphingomonadales; family Sphingobiaceae; genus Sphingobium; species Sphingobium sp. FG125. The sequence goes on along the minus strand of NZ_JBMDKQ010000021.1, from coordinate 44,898 downwards.
TGATGCTGTTCATCGTCGCATCTACTGCCTGCGCGCTGGCGACCAGTCTGGAGCAGTTGATCGCGTTTCGCTTCCTCCAGGGGATGGGCGCGTGCGCGGGGACGTCGAGCGTGCGGGCCATGATCCGCGACCGGCATAGCGGGCATCGCGCAGCGCAGTTGATGGCGTTCACCTTTCTGGTGATCGGCATTTCGCCGGTGCTGGCCCCGCTGGCAGGGAGCTACTTATTGCAGCTGACAAGCTGGCGCGGGCTGTTCGGGTTGCTGGCTGGCGGCGGTCTGGTGGCGATCGTGGCGGTGCTGCTGTTCCTGCCAGAATCGCTGCCGCCGGAGCGGCGGGTGGTGCGTCAGTCGATGCTGATATCCTACGGGCACCTGCTGGCGACCCCGGCCTTTGTCGGCTGGACACTGGTGGCGGGATTGGCGACGACCATCCCCTTTGCCTTCGTGACCGCCGCCCCCTTTGTGTTCAGCATCGGCTTTGCCCTGAGCGCGCATGAATATAGTCTGTTGCTGGCGCTGAACGCCGTGACGTCCATCATCGCGACCCAATTTGCGCCGGGCCTGATGCAGCGGCTGGGCGCGCGGCGGCTGGTGCTGAGCGTCGCGAGCGTTGCGATTGCCGCGACAGCGGTGATTGCGCTGGTAGCGGCGCGGCAGGCTATGCCGTTGCTGCTGTTCCAGCTTTATTCGATGCTGTTGTTCGCGATTGCAGGCCTGATCCTGACCCCGGCGGCGATTTCGGCGCTGGATGCGGCGGCGGGCGGGGCGGGCGCGGCGGCGGGATTGCTGGGTACGCTGCAACTGGCGATCACGGCGGTGGCGAGCGGGGTTGTGTCGCTGTTGCCGTCCTTCACGGTGCTACCGCTGGTCGGCGTGTTGGGGGGGGCGTTCGTCATCATGTGGGTGACGGGCATGGCGATCGGGGCGCGAACTGGAAGCACTGCTCGCCCTGATTAGCCATTACTCCACAATGATTAGGCGTCCGCGTCGTCGGGGCGGGTGGATTCGAGGAAGCGGCTATTGCCTGCCTCGTCCTTGGCTTCGAGCGTGTCGACCAGCGTGTCGAGGAAATGGTTGAGCGTATCGACCTGCGCGGCTTCCAGCCCGGACACCAGATAGTCGGCGACCTTGTCCGTCTGGGGGCGCATCAACAGATAGAGGCGCCGGCCTTCCTCGGTCAGCACGAGCGTTTTGCGCCGTTTATTGCTGGCGTCACGCTCTACCGTGATGCGGCCATGTTTTTGCAGCGCGGCAACGGCGCGCGAGACGCTCATCGGGTTCACGCCCGTCATTTCCGCCAGTTCGTGACTGGCGGAATTGGGGAAGCGGCCGATCAGCATCAGCAGGCGAAATTCGTTGAGGCTGATCTTGTAGCGATGCTCCAGATAGGTGGAGAAGGGCGCCATCAATTTATTGGCCAGCCGCAATATGCGGTGCAGCGTATCGGACTGGCTGACTTCGTCAGCACGGGACCGGGGCGACTTGCGTGGCGCGGTCGGGCTTTTGGGCGCAATACTGTTCGACATGGCTTTCCGATAGGACATTTGCCTAGCCTCAAGTCAAGCCGGGCGTGGGGGAATACAGGTTCAGGCGAGGGGAATGATCACGCAGCCAACGCTGGTGAAGCGGCCGTTCGCGACGTGATAATGGATATATTGGCGCATCTCCTGCACTTCGCCTTTTTTGATCGGGGTGAATTGATCCAGCCCCTGTTCGCGCAGGGCTTGCGCGGTGAGGTCGCGGGTTGCCTCGACCCGGATGATGCCTTCGAGCGCGACCAACTCGTCGCTGGCGGCGAAGCGCTCGATCGTCAGGGTTTCGATGACATGGGCGTGGAGAAAGCCGTAGAAGCGCTTGAACGCCTCGCGCGTGCCAAGATCGACGCCGAAGAATTGGATGGTTGCGCCCGGTGCATAGAAATCGAACACCGTGTCATAATCGCGATTGTTGAAGGCGTGCGCGTAACGCGCATAATCAGTGCGGTTCATATTGGCCTCTCCTGCTGTGCGGGCGGCAATTTTCCCCCTGCCAGCTTGCCTTATTAATAACGATCGTTATCGTAAGGTCAAAGGGCGATCAAACGCCAGCGGAAAAGATGGAAGAGGATGATATGGCCCGCACCGAGCAGGAAGAGCATAATCTCAAACTGGTCTTGGCGATGTTCGACCATGTGCTAAAGCCCATGGATGCGAACGCGGTGGACCGTTATCTGGCCCCCGATTATATCCAGCATAATCAGTGGGTGGATACCGGGACCGAGCCGCTCAAGGCGTTTTTACGGCAGGTGCGTGGGCAGACCCCCGACGCCGTGCATGACATCAAGCGCTGCTTTGCCGACGGGGATCATGTAATCGTCCATTATCATGTCCGGCGGCGGCCCGACGATCCGGGCTTTGCCGTGATCGACATTTTCCGCGTCGAAAACGGCCTGATCGCCGAACATTGGGACGTGGTGCAGGATGTGCCGACCGACAGCCCCAATCCCAATTCCCCCTTTTGACGGAGAGAGACATGCGGTTCAGCGACAAGGTCGTTCTGGTCGTCGGTGGCAATAGCGGGATTGGCCTTGCCAGTGCGCAGGCCTTTGCCGCCGAAGGCGCGATCGTGCGGCTGACCGGGCGGGATCAGGCGACGATTGACACGGCAGTGGCGTCCATCCCCGGCGCGAAAGGCTATCGCGCGGATATTGCCGATCTGGACGCGATGGACGCGGTCATGGCCGACATGGCGGCGCAGGACGGGCGGATCGACACCTTGTTCGTCAATGCGGGCGTCGGCGGCTTTGCGCCGCTCCGCGACCTGACGCCCGCAGACTGGGACCATGTTCATGGCGTCAATCTGCGTGGATGTGTGTTTACGATCCAGAAGGCGTTGAAGCTGATGCGCCGGGGCGGGTCGATCGTCGCGACGGGATCGATCGGCGGCCATGCCTTCGTGCCGGGCAACACAGCCTATGCGGCGGCCAAGGGCGGGCTATATGCGGCGATGAAGGTCATTGCTGGCGAGTTGGTGGGCGAGGATATCCGCGTCAACCTGGTCAGCCCCGGCCCGATTGAGACCCCGCTACTGCATCGCAATCCGGGGATGAGCGATGCGGATGTCGCGGCGATGCGCGAGGTCATGATCGAGGCTGTGCCGATGAAGCGCATGGGACGGGCAGAAGAAGTGGCGCGCGCGGTGCTGTTCCTGGCATCGGACGAGGCGAGTTTTATCACGGCGGCAAATCTGTTTGTCGACGGTGGAACACTGGAATTGGGATGATTGGGGAGCTTGGATAATGGACAATCTGTTTTCGACGCTGGATAATCCGCGGCTGGAATTTGCGATGGAGGTGCGGCTGCAATTTCCGCGGGTGCAGACCATCGTGAATACGCCGATGGGGGGCAATCGCAGTGCGGTCTATGTCGATGGCGGCACGTTCGAGGGACCACGGATCAGGGGCAAGGCGGTGCCGGGATCAGGCGGCGACTATGCCTATTTCCGGCCCGACGATGTCGCCGTATTCGACGCGCGCTATATGCTGGAGGAGGAGGATGGCACGCTGATCCTGCTCAACAATCGCGGCTTCCTGTGGGGGCGCAAGCCCGACACGATGGCGAAGTTGCGCGATTGGGCCTTTGGCGAGGGACAGCCGGTGGAGCAGCAGGATTATTATCTGCGCGGCAATCCGACCTTTGAATGTCCCGTCGGCAAGCATGACTGGCTGACCAAGCATGTGTTCATCGGCGTGGGCGAGCGGCGAGCGGACGGCAATGTGCTGCGCTATTATGCGCTGACGTAAATGGGCGGCGTGCTCTCGCGCAGGCGGGAGCACGCTGTCATTCAGAGCGAGATCAGCGCGTCCAGCGCCAGCGCACCTTTCCCTTCGGGATAGACGATCACCGGGTTGAGATCGACCTCGCGGATGTCGGGGGTGGCGGCGACCATGCGGCCGAGGCGCTGGACGACATCGGCCACTGCGCCGATGTCCATGACCGGCGCGCCACGGAAGCCGTCGAGTAGCGGGGCCATCCGCAAGGAGCGGATGCGCGCGATGATGGCGTCGCGCGGCAGGTCGGCGGGGAGCAGACAAACGTCGTGCAGCAATTCCGCCGCAACGCCGCCAAAGCCGACCAGGATGGTCGCGCCCCAATGCGGATCGTTGCGCGCACCGACAATGAGTTCGACACCCTTGTCAGCCATCCCCTCGACCAGCACCCCATCCAGCACCAGGCCGGGGCGGGAGGCGGCGATATTGGCGGCGAGGCGGTGCCAGCCCTCGGCCAGTTCATCGCTATTTTTGAGGTTGATGATGACACCGCCCGCGTCGCTTTTGTGCGGCAGGTCGGGCGATTGGGCCTTGAGAACGACGGGATAGCCGAGCGTATCGGCGGCGGCGATCGCCTCGTCCACGCTCTGCGCCATGGCGAAGCGGGGGAAGGCGATGCCGTGGGCGGCCATAATCGCCTTCGACCGATATTCGGGGATGGAGTGGCCGACCTGCGCCAGATCGGCGACCGGGGCGGCATCAAGTGGGGCTGTGGCAAAGTCACGCGCGGCAGCGGCGCTGATCCGGGCGAGCGCGCGAACGGCACGTTCGGCGGTAGGCAGATAGGTGACGCCTGCCTGACGCAGGGCGGCAAGGTCGTCGGCGAACACCGCGCCGCCTTCGTCCACGCCGCCAACGATGATCGGCTTGTCGGGGCGCAGGCTGGCAAGCGCATCCAGCACGGCGGCAAATTTGATGTGGGAGGTGCCGGTGTCGGTCTGGATCAAGGTCAGCAGGATAGTGGCGATGCGCGGATCATCGACCAGCGCGGCCAGGGTGCGACCGTAGAGACCGGGATCAACCAGCCCCTGCGCGGTGACGTCGAGCGGGTTGGTGACGGGGACGAAATCGGGGAGCGCCGCGCGCAGGGCCGGGCTGTCGGCGTCGGTCAGGGTCGGCAGGTCGAGCGCGACCGCTTCGGACAGGTCGAGCATCATCGCCTTGAACGCGCCGGATTCGGCGATGACGCCAGTGCCACCCCCGCCGATCGCGGCATTGCGGGTCAGCATTTCGGCGACGTCGCCCAATTCTTCGAGCGAGTCGACCAGGATCACGCCGGCCCGTTCGACATGGACGGCCATGACGGCATGATCGCCCGCCATCGCACCGGTGTGGGTGGCGGCGCTGGCCGCGCCCGCCGCGCTGCGGCCGGGATGGAGCAGTACGACCTGCTTGCCCGCCGCGCGGGCGGCGCGGGCGGCGGCGAGGAAGCGGGCGGGGTCGCGTATATGTTCGGCGATCATGGCGATGACCATGGTTTCAGGTTCATCGACCAGATGGGTCAGATAATCCTCGATCCCGCTGGCGGCTTCATTGCCGGTGGAGATGTAGCAGCTCAATGGCACGTCGCGATGAATCATCGTCGTCGCCAGCACCGCGGCCATCGCGCCCGATTGCGAGACGATGCCGACCCGGCGGTCGCCCTGCGCCTTTGCCTCCGGCATTTCGATGAAGGTCAGCGAGACATTGTCGCGGAAATTGACAAGGCCCAGGCAATTTGGCCCTTCGACCACCATCCCGGCGTCACGGGCGATGCGGGCGATTTCCTGCTGGTCGGCCAGCCCCTGCGGCCCGTCCTCGGCAAAGCCCGCGGAGAAAATCACCGCCGCGCCGACATGGCGACGGGCAAGGCCGCGCATCGTATCCAGCACGCCTGCACGCGGGATGGCAAGGACAGCGACATCGACGCCTTCGGGCAGGTCATCGACCGAGGCGACGCAGGGGCGACCGCCAATCTCGGAACGCTTGGGATTGACCAGATGGATGGCCCCGGCAAAGCCCTGCCGCACCAGGTTGGCCAGTACCGATGCGCCCAGCGCGCCCGGCTTGTCGGACGCGCCGACGATCGCAACCGAGCGGGGCCGCAGCAACCGGTCGAGCGACGGCGCGGCCGTTGGCGATGCGGGCCGGTCGAGGTCGATCATGTCGGTCAAGCGTATCTCTCCCCAGAATTCAGGTCATGGGAGCGGGTCGAATCAGCCGCTCTTTCATGCCCATATTGTGCGCCTGTGATACAATTTACGCAACCGATTTTGCGCCTGCCTGTCCTTTAGTCGGTGCTGGCGGCGCGCGTCGCCGGGCCAAGTTTACGCAGCAGAGCATTGAGCGTGCGGACTTCCTCTGCGCTCAGCCGTGCCGTCATACAAGCATCAGACTTCCGCAGCGCATCCACCATGACCGGCACCTGCGCCTCTCCACCGGGCGTCAGCCACAGCGCGTTGGTGCGCAAGTCGCGACCAGGCCGCCGCTCGACCAGGCCGCGCTCTGCCAATATGTTGACCAGCTTCATCGCGCTGGACCGGTTGATGCTGAGCGCCCGACCCAGGGCGGTCTGGTCGCAGCCCGGATTGTCGCGGATCAGGATGAGCGCGGTCAGCTTGGCCGGGGACAGATCGTGCTCTGCCATTGCCGCGCGCGCATCCGTGTCGATCACCAGATGCGCACGCTGGACTTGGTAGCCTACCAGCCCACGAAGATCCGCCCCCTGTTTCATCGCTGCCTTTATCCTCTTGCCAAAATTGTATCACAGGCGCACAAATACATGCTACAGGCTAGCATCGCACAAAGCGATAGCCAAAGCCGTTCCGAATCAGGACTTGCAGTCAAGGAGAGCGATAATGGATCATGAATACCGCCTGTTGATCGACGGCGAACTGGTGCCGGGCGTCAGCATGTTCGATGTGGTGAACCCGGCGACGGGCGCTGCCTTCGCATCCGCGCCCAAGGCCGACGAGGCGCTGCTGGAGCGCGCTGTGGCCGCCGCCAAGCGTGCGCTGCCCGCATGGTCAGCGCTGCCAGTCGATGAACGGGCCGCACTGGTCAATAAGCTCGCCGACGCGCTGGAAGCGCGAATCGGGGAATTTGCCAGCCTGCTGACCACCGAACAGGGCAAGCCGCTGGATCAGGCCGGCTATGAGATTATGGGCAGCGTGTTCACGCTACGCGGTTTTGCCGCGATGCGCATCGAACCCAAGGTGCTGAAGGACGAAGGCGGCAACCGCGTTGTCGAACATCGCACCCCGCTGGGCGTCGTCGCGTCGATCACGCCGTGGAATTTCCCGCTGATCCTGCTGATGAACAAGCTGGGTCCGGCCCTCGTCACCGGCAACACGATGATCGCCAAGCCCGCGCCGACGACGCCGCTGACCACGCTATTGTTCGGTGAACTGGCGCAGGCGATCCTGCCGGCGGGCGTGCTCAACATCGTGTGCGACCAGAATGAGCTGGGCGCGCTGATCACCGGCCATCCTGACATTGCCAAGGTCGCCTTCACCGGATCGACCGCGACCGGCAAGAAGGTGATGGCATCGTCGGCCGGCACAGTGAAGCGGGTGACGCTGGAACTGGGCGGCAATGACGCGGCGATCGTGATGGACGATGTCGATGCCAAGCAAGCGGCAAAAAAAGTCTATCAGGGCGCGATGACCAATGCCGGGCAGATCTGTGTGGCGATCAAGCGCGCCTATGTGCCCACCCCCATGTATGACGAATTTTGCGATGAGCTGGCCAAGCTCGCCAATGAAGCGATCGTCGATGACGGGGCCAAGCAGGGGACGACGATCGGCCCGGTGCAGAACAAGATGCAGTTCGACAAGGTCAACGCCCTGATCGAGGACGCCCGCACCCGCGGCACGGTGATGACCGGTGGCGCGCCGCTCGACCGGGCGGGTTATTTCATTGCCCCCACGATCGTGCGCGATCTGGACGATGATGCACCGCTGGTGCGTGAAGAGCAGTTCGGGCCGGTGCTGCCGGTGCTGAAATATGACGATATCGACGATGTGATCGCGCGCGCGAATGATAGCGAATATGGGCTGGGCGGCACGGTGTGGGGCAAGGATCTGGCCCGCGCCACGGCGGTCGCGATGAAGATCGACAGTGGCACGGTGTGGGTCAACCAGCATCTGGCTATCGACGCCAATATCCCGTTCCGGGGCGTGAAACAGTCCGGCCTTGGCGCGGAACTGGGCGAAGCGGGGCTGCTGGAATATACTCAGGCGCATATCGTCAATTCGGTGGAATTTGCCGACGCCTGATCTTTTATCCTGATAGGGCGTAAAAAGGGCCGGAGAAGCAGATCGCTCCTCCGGCCCTTTCTTTTTGACATTTTCGCGTCGCCCATATGACGTATTCGGAATTTTCGTTCGCGCGGTCATCATAGCCTCGACCCAGGAATTGGCCCCCTTTGTCGAGGAACTTCCCTATGCGTTTCGCTCCTATGGTGACTGCCGCCGTTACCGCTGCCACCCTGATCGCCACCGCCGTCCCCGCAACCGCCCATGGCATCTGGTTCGCCCAGCGCGCGCGGCAGATCGCGCTGGTCTATGGCGTTGGCGCGGACGATCTGGATGCAGTCAAGCGGCTGCCGATGATCAAGTCCGTTACCGGTTATGATGCCGATGGCGCACCGGTGACGACGTCGCTGCGTGCGGCTGGCGCAATTCCAGTCGTGGACAGCGACGAGCCTGTCACGATCGTCGCGGCAGTCATGGATTATGGCCTGTGGAGCCGGACGCCCGATGGCGAATGGCATAATAAGGGCCGTGACGAGGTGCCGACGGCGGCACTGGCCGAACATAATTGGAAATATGCCGTCCATTTGACGCAGGTGCCTACCAAGGCGCTGCCGATGATCCCAGGCCATATGCTCCAGATCGTTCCGGTCGATCCATCCATCCCGCAGAAAATGGGACAGCCAATGAAGGTGCGCGCCCTCTATCAGGGCAAGCCGATGGCGGGCGTCACCGTCATGACCGATTATGTCAACGACCCCGATGAAGCCGCCGTCAAGACGGGTGCTGACGGCACGGCGACCATCACGCTGCGCAATCAGGGGTTGAACGTCTTGATGGGCATCTATGTCGGCCCGGCGGACGACAAGACGAAGGTCGACCATGTCGAATATCGCGCGTCACTGTCGTTCGTCATGCCGCATCTGCCCGAATAATCCGATTTGCCGAGGAGTTTGATCCCATGAACAGCGCATTTTTCCGTACTGGCCTCGCCGCCCTCGCCCTGATTGCTGCACCTGCGATGCTGCACGCTCATGGCAGCATGAAGCCGCAGCATGGCGGCCTCGTCCAGATGTCGGGTGAGACGATGATGGAACTGGTCGCAGGGCCAAAGGGCGTCGACGTCTATCTGAGCGAGGAGGATGAACCACTGGCAGCGGCAGGCTATACCGCCAAGCTGACCCAGAGCGTCGCCGGGGCCAAGACCGAGGCGGCGCTGAAGCCCGCAGGCGGCAACAAGCTGTCCGCGCCGGGATTCAAGACCGCCAAGGGAGCCAAGCTGGTCGTCGCGCTGGTCGACAAGAGCGGTGCCAAGATTTTCGCAACCTTCGTGGCGAAATAAGGAACAGGCGATGCGCAGCGCGGCCCTCCCCCCGTCTTTCTCTCTGGGCGTGCGGCGGGTCGCGCTGCTACTGGTAGCGCTATTGTTTGCGCTGCTCAGTCAGGCGGCGCTGGCGCATGGCGTCGATGAGAATGACAAGGCCTTCATCGAGGGCGCGTCGGGCGTCAATATCATCCCCTATATGTATCTGGGGGCCAAACATATGGTCACCGGCTATGACCATCTGCTGTTCTTGGCGGGGGTGATTTTCTTCCTCTACCGGATGAAGGATGTCGGCGTTTACGTCACCTTGTTCGCGACCGGCCACAGCACGACTCTGCTGCTGGGCGTATTGCTCGACATGCGCGCCAACCCCTTTCTGATCGACGCGATCATCGGCCTGTCGGTGGTGTATAAGGCGATCGACAATCTGGACGGATTCCGCACCTGGTTTGGCATTTCGCCCAATCCCAAGGCGGCGGTGCTGATCTTCGGTTTCTTCCATGGCTTTGGTCTGGCGACGAAATTGCAGGAGTTGACACTGGCCAAAGACGGAATGATATATAATCTCATTAGCTTCAACGTCGGGGTCGAGCTGGGCCAGTTCATTGCGCTGGCGGTCATCCTGTTGCTGATGAACCTGTGGCGGATGAGCGGGCACTTCCAGCGCTCGGCCATTTTCGCCAATGCCGCGCTGATGACGGCGGGCTTCGTCCTGGTCGGCTTCCAGCTGGCCGGTTATTTTACGCAAGGGGCATGACATGACAGCATCTGCGCTTCCCACCCGCATCACCCCGTCGCCTGCCACGCTGGCCAAGGCGACCGGCGGCGCGGCGATCGCCGCCGTGACGATCCTGACTCTTTTCGTGCTGCCTGCCGAATATGGCATTGACCCTACGGGAGTCGGCGCCGCGCTAGGGTTGACGGGCATGGTCGCAGTCAAGGCGGATACGCCGCAAGCTGCTGTCGCGCCCGTTGCAGCCGCGCAGGCGATGCCGACCGGGGCCAGCATCGCGCGCGCAGGCACGCTGCGGCAGGACACCATGACCATCACCCTGGAGCCGCATAGCGGACAGGAGGTGAAGGCGCATATGCAGGCTGGCGACAGTTTCGTCTTTAGCTGGACCACCACCGGCGGGCCGGTGAAGGTCGACATGCATGGCGAGAAGCCCGATGCCGCCGAGGGTGAATTCACCAGCTATTGGGAAGAGCGCGAACAGACCAGCGCGCAGGGCAGTTTCACCGCGCCTTTTGCCGGCACCCATGGCTGGTACTGGCGCAACAAGGGCGACACGCCCGTGACCGTGACGGTAAAAACCACCGGTTTCTACAAGGATCTCTTCCAGCCCAAGGGCGCATGAAGCAGAGGATAGAGGGACAGATTATGAGCAGCATTGCGGGCCACGCGCCCCCCACCGCCTACAGCCCTAGCGCCGCCTCACCTGTCGCGGCGGCCAAGGCGCGCACCCGATTGATCGCCATCGACGCGCTGCGCGGCCTCGTCATGCTGTTCATGCTGGTCGATCATGTGCGCGAGACATTTTTCCTGCATTTGCAGGTGACCGATCCGGTCGATGCGAACACGACCGATCCGGGGCTGTTCTTCACCCGGCTGCTATCCACCTTTTGCGCGCCGACCTTCGTGGCGCTGACCGGCCTGTCGGCCTGGCTCTATGGCCAGTCGCACAGCAAGGGTCAGGTTTCGGAATTTCTGCTCAAGCGCGGGCTGTTCCTGATCTTTCTGGAAATGACCGTGGTTGGCTATGCCTGGCCGACACAGGCGCCCGCATTCCCGCCGACGGCGATCTGGTTGCAGGTGATCTGGGCGATCGGCATTTCCATGGTGGCGCTGGCGGCACTGCTGCATCTGCCGCGCGCCGCGCAATTTGGCGTAGGGTTGGCGATCGTCTGCCTCCACAATCTGCTCGATCCCATTCGGCTGACCGCAGATCAGCCGGGCTATGTTGCCTGGGCGATCCTGCACCAGCGGTCGTTGATTGAATTTGGCGGTGCGGCGATCAAGACCACCTATCCGGTGTTGCCGTGGATCGGCGTCATCCTGCTTGGCTATGCCTGCGGGCCATGGTTTGCCAAGGGGAGCGATCCGCAGCGGCGCATCCGCCGTCTCGTCACGCTGGGGCTGGGGCTGATCCTGGGTTTCGTTGCGATCCGCTATCTCAATTTTTACGGCGACAAGCCCTGGTTCGTGGCCGAAACGCCGCTGCGCACGGTGATGAGCTTTCTGGCGCTGACCAAATATCCGCCATCCCTGCTGTTCCTGATGCCGACCGTGGGCACTGGCTGCCTGCTGCTGGCCTTGTTCGAAACATATGAGGATAGCACAGTGATGCCGCATCTGGCGCTGCTGGGCGGGGCGCCGATGTTCTATTACATCCTACATCTCTACGTCTTGAAGCTGATCTACAATGTCGCGCTCGTCCTCTACGGGCCGACCAAGGGAACGGTGTTCGGGGTCGATAATCTGTCCACCGTTTGGATCTGGGTCGCGCTGCTGATCCTGCCGCTTTACTTTCCGACCCGCTGGTTCGCGCAGCTGAAACAGCGGCGCAAGGATATCTGGTGGCTGAAATATCTCTAACACCGGTTCATATGGCCGTCTCCATTACGGAGGCGGCCATTTTTCGGCGGTTTTGCCATCTTTGCTGCGAAAATCGGGCGCAGCATTTTAATGCCGTAACGACCATCGATTCACAATTTTGCGCCGTCCTATGCGCCAAGTTTGACGGAATATGTCTGGAACTCATCCTAGCCTGAACAGCAAGAAGAGGTGGCACAAACACCCCGTGGCCCGGCACCCGATGACAGGACAACAGTCCGCGTCGGACATAAAAGACCCGCCGGTCCCCGCTTCGCAGGACGTTCGGAACAGCGATTTTTTAAGGGGATTTCATCATGCGACCATCATCCACATTCCGTCTGGCGATGATTGCCAGCACCGCCGCCATCGCGTTGCCGACTGCCGCGATCGCGCAGGCACCCGCCGCCGAAACCAGCGACATCGTCGTCACGGGCCTCAAGCGCCAATATTTCGGCGACACGCCGGTCAAGGAAATCCCGCAGGCGGTCCAGTTTCTGGAAGGCAAGCTGCTCAACGATCTGAACATCACGCGGCTGGACACCGCGCTGGAGTTGGCGAGCGGCATTTCCAAGCAGAATAATTTTGGTGGTCTGTGGGACAGCTTCGCGATCCGCGGCTTTGCCGGGGATGAGAATTTTCCGAGCGGCTTCCTGGTCAATGGCTTTAACGGTGGTCGCGGCTATGGCGGCCCGCGCGATGCGTCGAACGTCGAGCGGATCGAAGTGCTCAAGGGTCCGAACTCGGCGCTGTTCGGGCGTGGTGAGCCGGGCGGCACGGTCAACATCGTCAGCAAGAAGCCGACCTTCAAGGAAGGCGGCAGCTTTTCGGTCGCGGGCGGCAAATGGGACACTTATCGCGTCGAGGGCGACTATAATCTGCCCATCACCGACACGGTCGCCATTCGCCTGACCGGTGCGGTCGAAAATGCCGAAAGCTTCCGCGACACGGTGGAGACGCGCAAATATGTGCTGAACCCGTCCTTCCTGGCGAAGCTGTCGGACAAGACAATCTTCACCTACGAACTGGAATATGTGAACCAGGAAGTGCCGTTCGATCGCGGCGTCGTGGCGATCCCGACCGTGGCGGCCAATGGCACGATCAGCGGCTATACGCTGGGCGCGATTCCCAACACCCGTTTCCTGGGCAATCCCGGTGACGGTCCGATCGAGGTGGAAGTACTCGGCCATCAGGCGCAGTTGCAGCATGACCTGAGCGACGACTGGGTCGTGATGTTGGGCGCGGGCTATAAGGACACGACGTTCGAGGGCTTTTCGAGCGATCCTGAGCTGGTGCTGAGCCGCCAGCGGATCGACAATGACGGTCGCACCCTGTCCCGCCAGCGTCGCTATCGCGACTATAGTACGACGCACATGGTGTTCCGTGGCGAAGTCAGCGGCAAGCTGGAAACCGGGTCGATCATCCACAATATCCGCATAGGCGCGGATTGGGACAAGTTTGAAATCGACACGTTCCAGACCCGCTATCGTCCGAGCGCGGCGGACCAGTCCTATGCGATCGACATTTTCACGCCCAACTATAATATCGTTGCACCAACGCCGACGGCGGTGATCCAGAATTCGACCGAAGTGCAGAAGGCCTGGGGCATTTATGCGCAGGACCAGATCGAGATCACGCCGCAGTTCAAGGTGCGCTTCGGTGGCCGCTACGATCATTTCAGCCAGGACATCGACCTGCGCCTGAACGGCACCAATCCGAACAAGAGCTACACCAAGTTCAGCCCGATGGCAGGTCTGGTGTTTGAGCCGACCAGCACCGTTTCGCTCTATGCCAGCTATGGCAAGGGCTTCCGCCCCAACAGCGGCGTGGGGTTCGACGGCCAGCCCTTCGCGCCGGAAATCAGCAAAAGCTATGAAGTGGGTGCGAAGTTCGTGACCACCGACGGCAAGATCACCAGCACCCTGTCGCTCTACAAGATGGAAAAGACCAACGTGCTGTCGACCGATCCGGTCAATGCGGGCTTTTCCAAGCCAGTGGGCGGGGCGGACAGCAAGGGCATCGAATTCGATATGAATGCCAAGCTGCCCGCCGGGTTCGAGCTGTTCCTGACCTATGCCTATACCGATGCGGGCTGGGCCACCAACGTATTGGATCCCAATTTCGGCGCCCCGATCCTGAAGGGCGATCCGCTGGTCAACATTCCCAAGCATCAGGGCAATATCCTACTGTTCAAGAATTTCTCGATCGGCGATCATGAAGCGATGCTGGGTGGTGGTGTCAGCCATGTCGGCAAGCGTCTGGGCGAAACGGCGACAAAATTCTTCCTGCCCAGCTACACCATCGCCAAGCTGCTGGGATCGGTAACGATCAATGACCAGTTCAAGCTGTCGGCCAATGTCGATAATCTGTTCGACAAGAAATATTATGCCAGCTCCTATGCGTCACTGTGGGTGCAGCCGGGGACGCCCCGTTCCTTCACGGTGCGCGGTACGTTCAACTTCTAACATCACGGCGCGATGCTTATGGCTCCCCTCCCCGGCGGGGAGGCGTTGGGGGAACGGGGAGCGAGGCGAAGCCTAGCGTCCACATCGGCGGCAGCACACCCCCACCCAACCTCCCCCTCAAGGGGGAGGAGCCATGGACAAGTGCCGGGGAGGCGTTCGCGCCTTCCATTCCGGGCCGCCAACGACACTCCTCCTCCTGTCGTTGGCGGCCCTTTTCGTTTTTGAGGGATGCCCCATGAACCGCGCGCTGATGTTGCGCCTGCACCGGATCATCGGCCTGGCCATGGCGGCGTTTCTGCTGGTGCAGGCGCTGAGCGGGGCGATGCTGGTCTATCGCGGGCCGTTAGCGCGGCTGATCGATCCGGTCGCGATGACAGGAGGCGGCGCGGGACCGGAGATTTCAGTCGGCGAAGCGGTCGTGCAAGCAAACCGAGCGGCGGCGGGCTTTACGGTGACGCGGCTGTTTGCGCCCGATGTGGACGGAGCGACCTGGTTCGCGCAACTGGGCGATCGCGACGGCGCGCTACGCTATGCGTCGGTCGATCCGGCGGGCGGCGCAGTGACGCGGTCCGGCGGTGTGTTTGCCTTTCCGGTCGAGGCCGCGCTGCAAATCCACTATCAGTTGATGGCGGGCAAGGTGGGCATGGCTGTAGTCGTACTGAACGGCATTGCCTTGCTGGCGATGGTCGTGAGCGGGCTTGCCTATTGGTGGCCAAAGCGCGGCAAGATGGGCAAGGCGCTGGCGATACGCTGGACATTGTCGCCCCGATTGGTGCTGCGCCAATGCCATCGCACGGCAGGCGTCGTGCTGAGTGCGATCCTGCTGTTCATGGCGACGACGGGCCTGTTGCTGGCAGTGCCCGAATTATTGGGGAGCGGCGCCGCGAGTGCGCCGTCCGCCGCATCGGCCGCTGCGATCGACCGTAGCCTGACGCTGGCGCAGACCGCCTTTCCCGATGCCGCATTGCGCGACCTGCGGATCGATGGCGACCGGTTGATCGTCAATTTTCATGCGCCGGAGCGTAATGCGCGTGCGATCCATCGTGTCATCGTGACGCTGGCGCAGCCGCGCATCGTCAGCGCGATCCGTGCGGATCATAACAAGGCGCTATGGATGACCGTTCTGCCGCTTCATGCGGGCGATGCCTTTGGCGCTATTGGTAAAGCACTGTTGCTGGTCGTCGCGCTGGCATTGACCGCGCTGTGCGTTTCCGGTCCTCTTATGTGGTGGCAGGCTCAGCGCGCCCGCCGCCCCGCTTCCGCGCGAAAGTCTGTGTCATGACCCTGCTCTATACCTCCGATCCCGAACGTGGCCGCATCTGGCGCGGGATTTTCGCTGATGAAGCGGCGGACATTGGCTTTGCCGATCCGGCGGACGCCCCTGATCCCGCCACGATCCGCTATCTGGCGGCGTGGAATCCATCGGTGGAATTGATCGCGACATTGCCCGCACTGGAAGTGCTGTTTTCGATCGGTGCGGGGATCGACCAGTTCGATATGTCCCGCCTGCCGCCCCATGTCCGCATCGTGCGGATGATCGAGCCGGGGATTGCGCAGGGCATGGTCGAATATGTCACGATGGCGGTGCTGGCGCTGCATCGTAATCTGATCGACCATGGGATCGCGCAGCGCGAGGGGCGCTGGGCGCCGATCAAGCTGACGCCCGCCAGCCAGCGCCGCATCGGCGTGATGGGGCTGGGCAATCTGGGGCAGGCGGTGCTGGGGGCATTGCGGCCATTCGGTTTTCCGCTGTCGGGGTGGAGCCGGTCGGCCCACATTGTGGAAGGCGTGGAATGTTTTGCGGGCGCTGCGGCTTTGCCCGAATTCCTGTCAGGCTGCGACATGCTGATTTGCCTGTTGCCGTTGACCGACGAGACGCGCGGCATTTTGTGCCGGGAGGTGCTGGCGCAGCTGCCACGCGGGGCGGGCCTGATCAATGTCGGACGGGGCGGGCATCTGGTGGAGCAGGATCTGCTGTCGCTGCTGGACGAAGGGCATCTGTCGGGCGCGGTGCTGGACGTGTTCGACCCCGAACCACTGCCGCAAGGCCATGCATTCTGGGCGCATCCGCGCATCATCATGACCCCCCATGTCGCCAGCATGACCCGCGCGGACAGCGCCGCACGCGCGCTGATCGCCAATATCCGCCGCCACCAATCCGGCGCGCCGATGGAGGGCGAAGTCGCGCGCGACCGTGGCTATTGAGGGCGCGGCAATCTATGCCGAATGGGTGGCGATAAAAGCCCCATATATGCGCCCGCGCCCACAGAAATGGGCTTCATGTTCCGGTGCGCCCATGTCGTAATATGCCAGTCACATGGCCACCAGGCCGACCTTTTGAGAACCCGCAAAGGACGATCCGCCGATGCCCAATTTCCGGCCCAAATATATCAGTTTCGACTGCTATGGCACGCTCACCCGTTTCCGCATGACCGAGATGGCGACCGCCTTCATGGCCGATCGCATCGACGCGGAAAAACTGCCCGCCTTTTGCAAGGACTGGAGCGCCTATCGCTTCGACCAGGTGATGGGGCCATGGGAACCTTATCAGGAAATCATCCGCAACTCGCTGCGCCGGACGTGCCAGAAATGGGGCGTGGCCTATAATGAGGCGGACGCCGATGCGGTCTATGCCGCCGTGCCGACCTGGGGTCCGCATGACGATGTCGCCGGTGGCCTTTCCAAGATTGGCGACAAGATTCCGCTCGTCATCCTGTCCAACGCGATGAACGACCAGATTCATCATAATGTCGGGATGCTGGGCGCGCCGTTCCACGCGGTCTATACCGCGCAAATGGCGCAGGCCTACAAGCCACGGATGCAGGCGTTTGAATATATGTTCGATCAGCTGGGCGCGAACCCGGAGGATATGATGCACGTATCGTCCAGCTTCCGTTATGACCAGAATACGGCGACCGACCTGCATTTTGGCTGCCGCGTGTTCGTGGGGCGTGGGCATGAGCCGTCCAATGCCTTCTATCGCGATGTCGAAATCCCGCATATCGGTTGCCTGCCCGCGGTCGTGGGTCTCTGATCAGGCGATGAGCGCCTCCCCCCTCTCCTACTGGCTCGCCAGCGCCCCGGCCTTTACCGGCGGGGCGGAGGGCGGGGTCGACGGATCGGCCGATGTCGCCATTATCGGCGGCGGCTTTACCGGCCTGTCGGCGGCGCTGGCGCTGGCGAAGCGCGGCGCGAGCGTCGTGCTGCTGGAGGCCGGACAAGTCGTGGGCGAAGCGTCCGGGCGCAATGGCGGCCAGTGCAACAATGGCACCGCGCATGACTATGGCGCCTTGTCGGCCAAGTTTGGCCAAAAGGTCGCCAAAGCCTGGTATCGGGCGCATTGCGATGCGGTCGATACGGTCGAGCGGCTGGCGCGAGATGAAGGGATTGACTGCAATTTCACGCGCTGTGGCCGGGTGAAGCTGGCGGCCAAGCCGGCCCATTATGACAAGCTGGTGCGCGCCCATGACCTGCTGGCCGCCGAAGTGGACGAGAATGTCCGGTTGTTGCCGCCGGAGCGCATCCGTGAGGAAGTCGGGTCCGACGCTTTTCACGGCGCGCTGATCCAGACGACGAGCGCGCAGATTCATCCCGCTCGGTTCGGTGTCGGGCTGGCCGAGGCGGCGGCGCGGGCTGGCGCGCGAATTTTCGAGGGGGCCGAGGTCACAGGGCTTGATCGGTTGCCGGCCGGCTGGCGGGTTACGTCATCGCGGGGGACCGTCGATGCCAAGCAGGTGCTGGTCGCGACCGGCGGTGCGCCTGCGGCTACGCCGTTCGGTTTCTTCCGTCGCCGGATCGTGTCGGTCGGCAGCTTCGTGATCGCGACCGAGCCGTTGGACGATGCGCTGATCGAGCGCCTGCTGCCGGGGCGGCGCAATTATGTGACCAGCCAGAATATCGGCAATTATTTCCGCCTGGCTCCCGACAACCGCCTGATCTTTGGCGGGCGGGCGCGCTTTGCGATCAGCGATCCCCGGTCGGACAGGAAGAGTGGACGCATCCTTGAGGAAACGCTGGGCGCGATTTTCCCGGCGTTGAAGGGCGTGGGCGTCGGCCATGTGTGGGGCGGGATGGTGGACCTGACCGCCGACCGGCTGCCGCGCGCGGGCGAGACGGACGGGTTGTATTATTCCATGGGCTATAGCGGCCATGGCGTGCAGATGGCGACCCATATGGGTCAACAGATGGCGCGGGTGATGAGCGGCGAACGCGATGCCAATCCCTGGGCCGATCTGGACTGGCCGAGCGTGCCGGGTCATTTCGGCAAGCCCTGGTTCCTGCCGCTGGTGGGTCTATGGTATAAATGGCAGGATGTGATCCATTGAGCGATATGCTTTCGCCCTTTTCCCGCCGGGACTTGATCGGTGCGGGGCTTGGCCTTGGGGCCGGGCTGCTGCTGCCCGATGGCGCGCTGGCGGCCAGCAAGCCGCGCGTGGGCGGGCGCATCCGTGTTGCCAGCCTGTCCAGCTCGACCGCCGACACGCTCGATCCGGCCAAGGGTGCGCTGTCGACCGACTATGTCCGCCATTATATGTTTTACAGCGGGCTGACCCAGCTCGATCGTAACCTCGTCCCCCGCCCGGCGCTGGCAGAGCGGATGGAGAGCGCGGACCAGATCAACTGGCATGTGCGGTTGCGCAGGGGCGTGACATTCCATAACGGCGCGGAGCTGACCGCCGCCGATGTGGTCTGGTCGCTGCTGCGCCACAAGGATGCGGCCACCGGGTCCAAGATGGCGCAGATCGCCGAGCAGTTCGCGCAGGTGAAAGCGACCGGGCGGCATGATCTGACCATCCGCCTGACCGGACCCAATGCCGATCTGCCGACGATATTGGCGCAGTCCCATTTCCTGATCCTGCGGGCGGGTACGCGCGATTTTCGCACCGCCAACGGCACCGGTCCCTATATGTGCGCGCAGTTCCGACCGGGTGTGCGGACGCTGGCGCGGCGCAATCCCAATTTCTGGAAACCGGGCAGACCCTATCTGGACGAGATCGAGCTGATCGGGATTCCCGACGAGGTCAGCCGGGTCAATGCCCTGCTGTCGGGCGACGTCCAGCTCGTGATTGCAGTCAACCCGCGATCGACCAAGCGGGTCATGGCGTCGCGTGGCCACGCGCTGCTGGAAACCCAGTCGGGCCTCTACACCAACCTGATCATGCGGCAGGACCAGTTGCCGACCGGCAATCCGCATTTTGTCGCGGCGATGAAATATCTGCTCGACCGGCCGCTGATCAAGCGGGCGCTGTATCGCGGCTATGCGACGATCGGCAATGATCATCCGATCCCCCCGTTCCACCCCTATTATCGCGCCGACCTGCCGCAAACGTCGCTCGATCTGGACAAGGCGCGTTGGCATTTGCAGCGGGCAGGCCTGACCGGCGTGCGGCTGCCGGTCTATGCGTCGCCAGCGGCGGACGGATCGGTCGACATGGCGTCGATATTGCAGGAATATGGGTCGCGCGTGGGTTTGAAGCTGGCGGTCAACCGGGTGCCGGGCGATGGATATTGGTCGACCCACTGGATGAAGCATCCGCTGGGCTTCGGCAACACCAACCCGCGTCCGACCGCCGACCTGCTGTTCAGCCTGTTCTACAAATCCGACGCAGCCTGGAACGAAAGCGGATGGAAGAATCCGCGTTTCGACCGGCTGTTGCTGGATGCGCGGGGCGAGGCCGATCAGGCACGGCGCAAGCAGCTTTATGGCGAAATGCAGGGGCTGGTCCGTCAGCATTGCGGCGTCGGCATCCCCGTGTTCATCAGCCTGATCGACGGCTATGACCGGCGGTTGAAGGGGCTATATCCCGTCTCGCTGGGCGGCCTCATGGGCTATCAGTTCGCCGAGCATGTGTGGTGGGAAGGCTGATGGCGGGCGCATCCTCCCAAAGCGGCATGAAGGCCGCGCTTACCCTGATGGGCAAGCGCTTCGCGTCGTCGCTGCTGACGCTGCTGCTGGTGTCGCTGACGATCTTCGTGATCGCGCAACTGCTGCCTGGCGACGCGGCGCAGGAAGCGCTGGGGCAGAGCGCCACGCCGGAACAGGTCGCGGCGCTGCGCCATGAAATGGGTCTCGATCGCCCGGCCCATGTCCGTTATGTCAGCTGGTTGGCGGGCATGGCGAGCGGCGATCCGGGCCAGTCTCTGGTCGCCAACATGCCGGTGTCCGAAGTGATTGCCGAGCGGCTGCCCAACAGCCTTTTGCTGGCCGCGCTGAGTGCGCTGGTCGCGGTGCCGGTCGCGCTGGCGATCGGCATTGGATCGGCGATGAACCGGGGCGGACGGATCGACCGGGCTCTCAACATCGTCACCCTATCGATGGTTGCGGTGCCGGAATTTCTGGTGGCGACGATCGCCGTGCTGATTTTTTCGGTCAAGCTGCGCTGGTTGCCGTCGATCGCGATGGCATCGAGCGATATGGGATGGGGCGATTATCTGCGCGGGGTGGCGATGCCGATCCTGACGCTGAGCATCATCGTCATTGCCCAAATGGCGCGGATGACGCGAGCGGCAGTGATCGACCAGATGGACCGGCCTTATGTCGAAATGGCGGTGCTGAAAGGCGTCGCGCCGGTGCGGATCGTCCTGAAGCACATCATGCCCAACGCCATCGCGCCGATCGTCAATGCGATGGCGCTCAGCCTGTCCTACCTGCTGGGCGGGGCGGTGATCGTGGAAACCATCTTCAACTATCCGGGGCTAGCGAGCTTGATGGTCAATGCCGTCACCAGCCGCGACATGCCGTTGTTACAGGCCTGCGCGATGATTTTCTGCGCCGCCTATCTCATCCTGATGCTGATCGCGGATGTCACCGCGATCCTGGCCAACCCCAGGCTGCGGGCGCAATGATGGGTAATGCTTTTCAACGGGCGAAAGCCCAAATGAAGATGCTCCCGCTGTCGGGCAAGGTGGGACTGGCGCTGGTCGTTTTCTGGCTGGCTGTCGCTCTGTTCGGGCCGATGCTGGCCCCCTATCCGGTCGGCGCTTTCGTCGCCTATGACGTGTTCGACGGCCAGTCGGCCAAGCACTGGCTGGGTAGCGACTATCTGGGCCGCGATGTGCTGAGCCGGTTGCTGTCAGGCGCGCGCTATACTGTGGGGCTGGCCGCGGCGGCGGCGTTGCTCGCCAGCACGACCGGCACCGCGCTGGCGCTGACTGCGGCGGTAGGCGGGGCGAAGGTGGATGAACCCCTGTCCCGCTTCATGGACATGCTGATTTCGATCCCGTCCAAGATATTCTCGCTGGTGCTGGTCGCGGCGTTCGGATCGTCGCTGGGATTGCTGCTGCTGATTGCGGCCTTCACCTATGTGCCGGGCAATTACCGGATCGCACGGGCGCTGGCGGTCAATCTGGCGCAGATGGATTATGTGCAGGTGGCGCGGGCGCGGGGCGAAGGGCGGTTTCACATCGCCATCGCCGAAATATTGCCCAATATGATCCACCCGCTGCTGGCTGATTTCGGGCTGCGCTTCGTGTTCATCGTGCTGCTGCTGTCGGGGCTGTCGTTCCTCGGCCTTGGCGTCCAGCCGCCCGACGCCGATCTGGGGTCGCTGGTGCGGGAGAATATTTCGGGGTTGGGCGAAGGGGCGCTGGCGATTTTGGCGCCCGCCATCGCGATTGCGACACTGACCGTGGGGGTGAACCTGTTGATCGACGCAATCGGCTTTTCGGGCAAGGGGAAAGGCCGATGAGCGCGGTGCCCCATGTTGAAGTGAAAGGCCTGACCGTCACCGCGCGCAATGCGGCGGGGGAGATATTCCCTATCGTCAGCGGCATTGATTTTGCGTTGAAGCGCGGCGAAGTGCTGGCGCTGATCGGCGAGAGCGGGTCGGGCAAGACGACAATCGCGCTGACCCTGCTGGGCCATGCGCGGCCCGGCGCGACGATTGCGGGCGGCTCGATCCGCGTGGGCGAGCTTGACCTGACCAAGCTGGATCGCGGCGCGCTGGCACAGCTGCGCGGCAATCGCATCGCCTATATCGCGCAAAGTGCCGCGTCGGCGTTCAACCCGTCGCGCACGATCATGGATCAGGTGATCGAACCCGCGCTGATCCATGACCTGATGCCGCGCGCGCAGGCGGAGGCCAAGGCGGTCGAGCTGTTCCGCGCGCTCGCCCTGCCCTCCCCCGACACGATCGGCGCGCGTTACCCGCATCAATTGTCGGGCGGCCAGTTGCAGCGCCTGATGGCGGCGATGGCGCTGATCACTGACCCCGAACTGGTGATATTGGACGAGCCGACCACGGCGCTGGACGTGACGACACAGATTGAGGTGCTGCGCGCGTTCAAGGCGGTGGTGCTGGAACGCGGGGCAACCGCCATCTATGTGTCGCATGATCTGGCGGTTGTGGCGCAGATGGCGGACCAGATTGTGGTGCTGAGCCAGGGGCGCATCCGCGAGGCCGGGGCGGCAGCGCAGATCCTCCATGCGCCTGCCGACGACTATACCAAAACGCTGATGGCGGCGGCGCGTCCCGCGATCCGCCCAGCGCCCGAAAAAATCGCCCTGCCCGCTGCGCCGCTGCTGGAAATCCGGGGCATGACGGCGGGCTATGGCAAGATCGGCAAGGATGGCCGTCCGCGCATTCCGGTACTGCGCGACATCAACCTGACGATCGAGCGGGGCGCGACGTTGGGCGTGATCGGCGAAAGCGGGTCGGGCAAATCCACCATCGCACGGGTCATCGCCGGGCTGCTGCCACCCGCCAGCGGGCAGGTGCTGCTGGATGGCGAAGCGCTGCCGCCGGGGTTGCAAGGGCGCAGTCGCGATCAGTTTCGCCGGGTTCAGCTGGTATTTCAGAACGCCGACACGGCGCTTAATCCCGCGCATAGCGTCGGGCGGATACTGGCGCGGCCGCTGGCCTTTTACCATGGCTTGAAAGGCAATGCCGCGCGGATGCGGGTGCTGGAACTGCTGGACCTTATTCGCCTGCCCGCGTCCCTGATCGACCGGCCGATCGGTGGGCTGTCGGGCGGGCAGAAGCAACGGATCAATCTGGCGCGCGCGCTGGCCGCCGATCCGCAACTGATCCTGTGCGACGAGGTAACGTCGGCACTGGATACGGTAGTGGGCGCGGCGATATTGGAGCTGATGGCGGAGTTGCGCCGGGAACTGGGCATCGCGACCATGTTCATCAGCCATGATATTTCGACGGTGCGGGCGATTTGCGACGACATCCTCGTCCTTTATTCCGGCACGATGGTGGAGACGGGACCGCGCGCCGCTTTCGGGGTTGCGCCCTTCCATCCTTACACCGACCTGCTGATCGGGTCCGTGCCGGAAATGCGCGCGGGCTGGCTGGAGGAAAGCCATGCCGGGGCCGCGCCGCCGCCGATTGGGGGGCCAGGTGATCATCCTGACCTGTGCCGTTTCCTGCCGCGTTGCGCCGCGCGGGTGGATGGGCTGTGCAACACCACCCCCCCGCCCCGCCGCCCGCTGAACAAGGGCAGCCAGATATTGTGCCATCATGGAGATGAAAGCTTGTGTCCCTTATGAGCCGCTTCGTTCGACTGGGCGAAACCGATCGTCCCGCCATCACTGTGCATGTCGATGGTGCGCCCGTGGACGCACTGGAGGGTGACACGTTGATGGTCGCGCTGCTGAGCCACGGCGGCGTGCTGCGTCAGTCGGAGTTCGGGCCGGAGAAGCGCGCGGGTTTCTGCCTGATGGGCGCCTGCCAGGATTGCTGGGTGTGGACCGAAAGTGGCGATCGCCTGCGCGCCTGTTCGACACTGGCCGCAACGGGCCAGCGCATCCTGACCAGCCAGCCGGAGGCATCATGGCCGAACCACGCATAATCATCGTCGGTGCCGGACCAGCCGGCACCCGCGCGGCGGAAGCGTGCGTGCAGGCGGGGGTTCGCCCGATCGTGCTGGACGAAGGGCGGCGCGATGGCGGGCAGATTTATCGCCGCCAGCCCGACAATTTCACCCGGCCCTATGCCAAACTTTACGGCAGCGAAGCCGGGCGGGCGCAGGCATTGCACGAAACGTTCGACGGGCTGAAGGGCGCGGTCGATTATCGGCCTGAAACATTGGTGTGGAACATATCGGGCGGGCAAGTCTGGACAGTGAGCCAGACATATGCGGACACGCTGCCGTTCGATGCGCTGTTGCTCTGCACCGGGGCGACCGACCGGTTGATGCCGGTCAAGGGCTGGCAATTTGCAGGTAGCTATAGCCTAGGCGGATCGCAGGTGGCTTTGAAGTCGCAGGCGGTGTCGATCGGACATAAGGTCGTGTTCATGGGATCGGGACCGCTGCTGTATCTGGTCGCCAGCCAATATGTCGAGGCGGGCGCGAACGTCGTCGCGGTGCTGGATACCGCGCCCTATAGCGCGCGGATCAGGGCGCTGCCCGATCTGCTGGCGGTGCCGTCCGTGTTGTGGAATGGCGTGTTGCTGACCATGAAGCTCAAGCGCGCGGGCGTGACCGTGCATAATAGCGTCAAGCCATTGGAAATCGTCGGTCAGGCCGAGAGTGGCGTGAGTGGCGTCCGTTTTCGCACGGGGGCGGGTGCCGAGCAGGAGATTACCTGCGACGCGGTGGCGATGGGGCATCATCTACGGCCGGAAACCCAGCTGGCCGATCTGGCGCGCTGTGCCTTCGCCTTTGATTCTGCAACGCGGCAATGGCTGCCGGAGCGGGACGGTGACGGGCGGTCGAGTGTCGCTGGCGTCTATCTGGCGGGCGATGGCGCGAAAATATTGGGCGCGCGGTCGGCGGAAGCCAGCGGACGGCTGGCGGCGCTGGCGGCACTGGGCGATCTGGGGCTGCCCGTCGACAAGGGCGAGATAACGTCGCTGCGCGGCGATGTCGGCACCTATGCCAAATTTGCGCGGGGATTGGCGACAGCCTTTCCATGGCCTTCAGAACAAGCATCGCAATTGCCTGACGACGCCATTCTGTGCCGGTGCGAGGGGGTGACGGCGGGCGACCTGCGCGGCGTCATGCGCGAAACCGGCGCGCAGGAGGCGAACCGGGCCAAGGCGTTCAGTCGGGTCGGCATGGGACGCTGCCAGGGGCGCTATTGCGGGCTGGCGGCGGCGGAGCTGATCGCGGCGGAAGCAGGCGTGCCGGTCGAGCAGGTCGGGCGATTGCGCGGACAGGCGCCGGTCAAGCCGCTGACCATTGCGATTGGGGATGAACAATGAGCGCGGCCAGCGACGTCATCATCGTGGGCGGCGGGCTGATGGGATCATCGGCGGCCTTGTTCCTGCGCGGCCATGGCCTGTCGGTCACCCTGCTGGAAACCGACCTGATCGGGCGGCAGGCGAGCGGCACCAATTTCGGCAATGTGCGGCGGCAGGGGCGGCCTATTCACCAGTTGCCGCTGGCCAATCGCGCTATCGCCATCTGGCGGCAATCGCGCGAATTGCTGGGGGCGGATGTCGAATATCTCCAGTCCGGCCATATCCGCGTCTGTTACCGTGAGCGGCCCGAACTGGTGGGGTCGATGGAGGACTATGCCGCCAAGGCGCGCGAGGAGGGGCTGGAGCTGGAATTGCTGAGCGGCAACGCGCTGCGCGACAAATTCCCCTTTTTTGGGCCGGACGTACTGGCCGGTTCCTATTCGGCGAGTGACGGCCATGCCAACCCACGACTGGCCGCGCCCGCCTTTGCGCGGGCGGCGGCGCGGCTGGGCGCGGTGATCCATGAAAATACGAAGATCGTGGATGCGCAGAAGGTGGGCGAGGATTTCATCGTCACCGCCGCAGACGGGCGGACGTTCCGCGCACCCATCCTGCTGGTGACGGCAGGCGCCTGGGGCAATGCGCTGTCGTCGCAATTTGGCGAGCCGGTGCCGATCACGCCCAAAGGCCCGAACATGAGCGTGACCGAACCGGTGCCTTACGGGATTTTGCCAGCGGTTGGTGTGATGACGCCAGTGGAAGAGGAGACCGTCTATTTTCGGCAGGTTGCGCGCGGCAATATCGTTCTGGGCGGCAGCACGCGGGGACCATCCTTCCCCGACCAGTATCGCGCCTATGTCGAACCGCAGAACACGCTGAGCCAGTTGAAGCATATCAGGCGGCTGGCCCCGTCGTTGGGGAAGCTCAACATCATCCGCGTCTGGTCCGGGATCGAGGGTTATATGCCCGACAGCCAGCCGGTGATGGGACCGAGCGCGACGACCAGCGGGCTTTATTATGCGTTCGGCTTTTCCGGGTCGGGATTTCAGATCGGGCCGGGCGTGGGCGAAACAATGGCGGAGATCATCGCCAAGGGGGCGACCGACATTCCGATCGCGCCCTATCGCATCGAACGCTTCGCCACGCCGACCTGACAACGATTGCCGATTGCGCGCCATCCCCTATAAGCGGGAGTCCAGACGGGCCGGAACCACGCCGCCCCGCCTGTGCCGGGGGGCAAGATGGAGCAACAAGGCAGCCGGGCGTCGGCCGGAGGTGACAGGACTCTGCGCGGAGGACGTTTCGCACCGCGCGCGGTGATGCTGAATGCCGGGCTGGCGCTGGTCTATTGCGTCGTCGGGTGGCTGGGCCTGAAAATGGCGATCCCGCCCGGCTATGCGACGTTGATCTGGCCAGCGTCGGGTATAGCCGTATCCGCCATCCTGATTTTCGGACGCGCGCTATGGCCGGGCGTTGCGCTCGGCGCCTTCGTCGTCAATGCCGCGATCGGCATGATGCGACTGGAGACTGCGGGCCTGCCGCTGATCCTGTCCAACGCGCTGTGCATCGCGATCGGATCAACATTGCAGGCGCTGATCGCGGGCAGCATCGTCCGCGTCCGGTTCGGGACGCCAATCCGGCTGACATCGGCCTACGATATTGCGTTGCTGGCAGCGCTCATCTGTCCCCTGGCCTGTGTAGTCGCGCCAAGCGTCGGCGTCGCCACGCTCTACCTGAACCAAACCATCCCTGCCGCCGCCATCGGTGAAAGCTGGGCGACATGGTGGGCGGGCGACCTTCTGGGGGTGCTTATCGTCACCCCGGTCATCATGCTCAGTCCCTGGAAGGGATGGCGGATATTGTGGCGCGACGAGCCGATTGCCCAATACACCGCCACGATGAGCGCGGTTATGATCGTCATGATCGGCGGCACGTTGACCGCATGGAAGGTCACGTCCGAATTTGTCCATGACCGCAATCAGGCCAGCTTCGCTGTGCTGGCGCGTGAGAATGAGCGGGCATTGCGATACCGGCTGGAAGCCTATGCCCGCAGTCTGGACGGCGCAGCTGCGCTGTTCGCTGCGTCCGACGACATTACCCCGGAGGATTGGCGTGCCTATGTCGCGGCGCTGGATATGGGCGCATTCCTGCCCGGCCTGAACGGCATTGGCTATATCCGCCCCGTGACGCCAGCGACGCTGCCAGCGTTTCAGCAGGGACAGGCGCAGCGCTTCCCCGGCTATCGGATCCATCCCGACAGCGGCGCTACCTTGCGCGGCGTGATCGCCCAGATCGAACCGATCGCGGCCAACCGCGCAGCCATGGGACTGGACATATTGGCCGAGGCCCGGCGGCGATCCGCCGCTCTGCACGCGCGCGACACCGGCAAGGCAACGATCACCCGGCGCATCATATTGGTCCAGGATGCGCAGCAGCGCCCCGGCTTCCTGCTGTTGCGACCGCTATATCGGCCTGGTCTGCCCCATGCGAGTGTTGACCAGCGGCGTAAGGGACTGATCGCATGGGTCTATGCGCCGTTCATCGCCAGCCGCCTGATGGAAGGGTTGACGCAAAGTCAGGGGCGGTCGCTGGACATCCATATTTTCGATGGTCCGGTGACGGACGATGACGACACTATCTATGCCAGCGCCGCCAAAGACGATCATGAGCCGCGATATAGCGTAACCCGCACGCTGTTTTTGATGGAACAAAGATGGACAGTGCGCTGGACCAGCACGCCGCAGTTTGAAGGGAGCGTATCGACCAGCGAAGGCTGGCTGGTGCTGGTCTGCGGACTGGCGATCAGCTGGATATTCGGCATATTGGCGCTGTCCTACATCCGGCGCGAGGCCTATGCGCTGCGGCAGGTGGAGATCAAGACCAGCGAGTTGATGGAACGCGAAGCGGGCCTCCAGCGCGCGGTCGGCGCGCTGGAAGAAAGCGAGCGGCATTTTTCCGCGCTCGCCAGCCTGTCGCCCGCCGGGATTTTCCGCACCGACGATCTGGGTTTCTGCAATTTCGCCAATGACGCCTGGCTGAAAACCACCGGCCTGTCGCGCGACGCAGTGATGGGCGTGGGGTGGATGGCGGCGATCCATCCCCATGACCGGGAGAAGATCCGCACGCAATGGCGGTCCGCTATGTCGCAGGGGCTGCCATGGCGGGTGGAATTACGCTTTTGCCACAGCGATGGCGGCATTTGCTGGGTCGACCTGATCTGCGGCCCGGAGGTCGATGCACAGGGTCAGCTGATCGGCCTGATCGGGGTTGGCACCGACATCAGCCGGCGCAAGGAGCTGGAACAGGAAAATGAAACCGCGCTGGTGCGCGCCGAACAGGCCGCCAATGCCAAGGCCGTTTTCCTGGCGAATATGAGCCATGAAATCCGCACGCCGATGAACGGTGTGATCGGCTTTACCGAATTGCTGTTGCAGGATGAACCGCGCCACGCACAGCGCGCCAAGCTGGAATTGATCCTGGAATCCAGCCAGTCGATGATGGAGTTGCTGAACGACATATTGGATTTTTCACGGATCGAAGCGGGCCAGATGGTGCTGGAACCCGAACCGGTAAACCTGCAGAAAAAATTGCAGGCGAGCGTTGCCGCGCTTCATGCGCTGGCCGAGCGCAAGGGGCTGCCGGTGTCCATCATCGTCGATCCGGCAATACCCCAGATGATATTGTGCGACCGGCTGCGGCTGCGCCAGATCATCGTCAACCTGCTGGCCAATGCGATCAAATTCACCCATGATGGGCATATCACCATACGGGCGATCAAGCTGCCCGGCGATATGCTGCGCGTAGAGGTGGAGGATACCGGCATCGGCATTGCCCGTGACCGGCAGACCGCGATCTTTCAGGAGTTTGTGCAGGCGCATGGGGCGGCGGCGCAGCGCCATGGCGGATCGGGGCTTGGCCTGGCGATATGCGATCAGCTGGCGCGGCTGATGGGCGGGCACATATTGCTGCGCAGCGATCTGGGTGAAGGCACGATTGTCGCGCTTGAAATACCCTTGGTGGCGGCGCCGAGTGAAGCGGCAACAAAGCTTCCCTCTGCCCTGCCCTCACCGGTCAGAGCCGCCATTGCGCGCCGCATCCTGTTGGTCGAGGATCATGACATCAACCAGTTGCTGGTGTCCGAGATGCTGGAGCGGCTGGGCCATGACGTCGCGATCGCAGCCAATGGTGTCGAGGCACTCGCCATGGTGAGCGATGCCCATGCGCGGGGATTGCCCTATGCGCTGGTGCTGATGGACCTGCGTATGCCGCACATGGATGGACTGAGCGCAGCGCGCAAGTTGCGAAGGCGGGGCCACAGCGCCGATCAGCTGCCGATCATCGCGATCAGCGCAAACGCCTATGCCGATGATATCGCCGCCTGTCTGGATGCCGGGATGCAGAGCCATGTCGCCAAACCCGTCAGGATGGCGGATTTGCAGGCGGTGCTGGAGCCATGGTTGCGCGCAAGTAACGACGATCGGGTGGTGGATGGACCGACACCATCACTGGCCCCGTCACCCCGGCTGGCGCGCATGTATCGCGAACGGCTTGACAATATCGCCACGCAATTTGCCAGCGCCGCCGCGCCCGATGGCCTGACCAGCGAGGCCAAGGCGCAGCTGCGCACCGCGATGCACCAGCTGGCCGGGACCGCTGGCCTGTTCGAGAGTGTGACGACCACCAGCGCGATGCGAGAGCTTTACGAGGCACTGGATAGCTGGTCCGACGCGCAATGGCCGCAACAGATTCGCGAGGCCGCCGATCGATTCGCCACGATCGCAGCGCAGGCGGAACGGGTGATGTAACGCTAACATAGGTTGTAGGCCGAATTTAGTCCCCGCCTGAAACAATGTTCTGCCGGATTTGCCCCTTAGAGCGCTTGATGGCGGGATGCGGTTGGGTTAGCGCACGTATATAACAAATGTTTAACAGGGCTGGGGTCGGCGTGATACATAAGGTTTATGTCGTCGATGACGACGAACTAACGTGCGTCGCGTTGCGCGACATGCTCGAAATCGTGCCGGGGGTCGATGTCGAGATATTTGCATCAGGCAATGATTTCCTGGACGCCATGCCGGTCGCTGGCGGGCTGTTGCTGATGGATGTCTATATGCCCGGCCTGGACGGTTTTGCGACGATCGCAAAATTGGAAACGAAGCACAGCCATTTTCCCACCATCATGATGTCGGGCCGGGGCGAAATCCGCCAGGCGGTGCAGGCGATGAAAATGGGCGCGATCGACTATCTGGAAAAGCCGTGCCAGCCCCACGCCCTTTATGCGGCGGTCAAGGCCGGGCTGGACCAGCTGAAAACGGTGCTGGATGATCAGAGCGCCAGCGCCGACGCGCAGCAGCGCATCGCCAGCCTGACCGATCGGGAAAGCGAGCTGCTGCGCCTGCTGGTCAGCGGCATGACCAACAAGGACGCGGCCGAGCAGATGGCGATCAGCGTGCGGACCGCAGAGGCCCATCGCGCCAAAATGATGCTGAAGCTGGGTGCGGACAATTTTACCGACGTCATGCGGCTGGCCTATGCGTCTGGCTTTGCGACGCTGAACCCGGAAAATGGCGCGTCACCGGCACTGCAACAGGCTTAACGTTGCGGTAAGCATTTATGCTTACGTATTTATACCAATTCGCAGGCACAACGGCGATATGCGGGATGGCAGCATCATTTCATACCCCTTGATGCGGGTCATCCTGTTCGCCGGAGCCATGGCTTGTTCCAGCCTTGCCATGGGTCATACGGCGAATGCCGCCTCCGGCGGTGCGGCGGTGACGATCTTACGATCGTTATCGGCGACCCAGGAAGAATCGCTCGATTTCGGGCGCATTCTTCCTGCGGCGCAGGACGGAATCGTAACGGTACGGCCTGATGGCGGGACCGAATGTAGCGGCGCCATGCTGTGCCTGGGTGAGCGACAGCCTGCATTGTTCCGGCTGACCGGCGCGGACGTGCCACTGGCGGTGTCGATTGACCCGGTGGTCGCCATGGTCGGGCCGGATTCGGCAAGCCTTATGGTGACATTGTTGCCGTCTGGGCCGGTGGCGATGGCGAGTCCGACCGGGACCCCCTATGCCGTGGGCGGGCAGATGATCGTGACGGCAGGAACGCCGCCGGGCAGCTATGCAGGGCAATATAATATTAGCTTTGAATATCAGTAACTTATACTGAATCTCTCAACCCTTCATATGGTTAATGGCGGCTTTACCATGCCCATTAGCCTTAGGTAGACGGACATTTCCTATCAATGCCCTTGTCGGAGCTGGAATGCCGACGCTAACCAAGGGGTATATGACATGACCAACAAATCCGTTCAGGCCCTGGGCCTGACTGCCATGCTGTTTGCAGGCGCTGCGCTCTCGATCGAACCCGCCCATGCTGCATCCGCCACCGGCGATGCAACGGTTAAGATCCTTCGCGCCATCACAGTCACCAAATCGTCTGACCTGGACTTTGGCAAGATCGTGCCGTCGGCCGCTGCTGCGACTGTCGCCATCGCCGAAGATAATAGCCGCGTCTGCGGCAGCGGCCTGTCCTGCTTCGGCACGACCACGGCGGGCGCCTTTGCCGTCGTCGGCACGGCGAATGAAACCGTGACCGTCGCGATCGACAATCCGTCGATCACCCTGACCGATGGCGGATCGAACAGCATGGCGGTAGCGCTGGCGACGACGACGTCGGCGATGACCCTGTCCGGCACGGGTGATGGCAGCTTCAAGGTGGCTGGCACGCTGAATGTCGGCGCCAATCAGGCGGCTGGCACCTATTCGGGCCAATATGCTGTCTCGGTTTCCTATCAGTAAGATCATGGTCGGCAGGGGCGGCGCACAAGCGCCGTACCCATGCCGTGCCGATGCCGGAGGGAGGACAGGGTGATGCGTGCAATGTCCGCCATGGCGGCGATTGCCCTGAGCCTGTCCCCCCTGCCCGGCAATCTTGCCCATGCCGACACGCGCAAATCCGCGCCGATTGTCGAGGCGGCCACCGACATCAGTTTCGGGATAGTGGCAGCCAGCACGACCGGCGGCACGATCGAGCTGACGCCATCAGGCGTGGCACGATGCTCCTCCGGGCTGCAATGCCTGGGCGGCGAGCGAGCCGGACTATTCTATGTCACCGGGCCGAAAGACTATATGGTCGGCATATTGCTGGCCCCTGCCCAACTGACCAATGGACGCGGCAATAGCCTGTTGGCGCTTCCCAAAGCGTCGCAATCGACGATGGTTTTGGACCCTGGCAAGCGCAAGAATCAGTTCAGCGTCGGCGGCACGCTGACCCTGTCAGCGGCACAGCCCGAAGGCGCATATACGGGCAGCTATGCGGTAATGGTCGAATATTTCTGACCCACACCCGGCATGGTTAGCGAGTTGCTAACCAATTTTCGTCATCCCTGCCCTTTGCGGCCCGCTGGACACGAAGCCGCTGACATGGGGTGATAATATGAAACGGACGATGATGACGGTGGCGCTGGCCGCTGCCCAAGCCCTTGCGCCGACCATGGCGCAGGCAGCCGCAGGCGACCTGCTGGTCGCGCCGACCCGCCTGATCATGAGCGCCAATAGCGGCGGCGAAGTGGTGGTCAATAATAGCGGCGACAAGGCGACGACCTACCGCATATCGCTGGTGCTGCGAAAGATGACGGCGGAGGGGACGATCGAATCGGTCGATGAAGCGACCGCGTCGCAGCGGGATGCCGCCGCGCTGGACCTGATCACCTACGCCCCGCGCAAGATCACGCTGGCGCCGCAGCAATCGCAGACGGTGCGGATCGGCGTGCGAGTGCCGCCGACCATGCCGGGCGGCGAATATCGCGCGCATCTGCTGTTCCGCGCCGTGCCTGACGTGGCCGATGCCGCCGCGCCAGTGCCCGCGGGCGATGGCATGTCGATCAGCCTGACACCCATTTATGGCGTGACCATTCCGGTCATCGTGCGCGTGGGTGAACCGAAAGGCAGCGCCAGCCTGAACAACGCGCGACTGAGCGTGCAGGACGGCCAGGCGCAGCTGGACGTGGACCTGATGCGCGCGGGTGACCGATCCGTCTATGGTACGCTGGAATTGATGCAGGCCGATGGCAAGACGGCGATCGCCACGATCAAGGGGATCGCCGCCTATCCCGAAGTGGCGCAGCGACACATCATGCTGCCAATCGACAAGGCGGCGCTGGCGCGGGTGAGCGGGCCGCTCAAGGTGCGGTTCGTGGAGACCGATCCGGCGGCGGGCGGCGCGGTGAGCGAAACCGCCGTGGCGCGGCCCTGACACCAAGCCAAGGGTTCAGACCCCATGAACGCGCAGCCCCGGCTGTGGCGTGTCCTGCTGTCATGTCTGCTGGTCCTGCTACTGTTGCGCGCGGGTCCGGCGATGGCGGCGGCCGCGCCGCTGTCTCCCGACGACGCGCTGTTATTCGACGCGCGGGTCGGGTCGCTGTCGGTCGGCAACGGCATTCGCGGCTTTGCGGTCGAGGATGCCATCTGCCTGGATTTGGGCGATGTGATAGACGCGTTGAACATCGCGCTGGTGCCGAGCGAGGACAAGCGCCGGGCGGAAGGCTGGGCCTTTGATGAGGCACGGCACATCGCCATAGACCGCGATACGGGCGAGGCGCGGTTCGGGACGGAATATATGCGGCTGGGCGCGGGCGACATATATGACAGCCGGTCGGGGTGGTGCGTTGGCACCCATGCGCTGGGCCGGTGGCTGGACGTCACGTTCGACGCCGACACGACCAACGCGATCCTGACGATCACATCGCCAGCGCCCCTGCCCATCGAAGCGGCGTTGCGCCGGACAGCGGCGGCGGAACGACTGGCGGCCAAGGCGCAACCCCAGACGGCCGGGCTGGAACGGCGTGCCTTTCCCTATCGACTATGGCGTATGCCCGCACTGGATGCGTCGCTGTCCGCCGGATGGCAGCGCGACGCCAAGGGCGCGCAGGTGCGGACGAGCCGCTATGAAATGCTGGCGGCGGGTGAACTGGCCTATGCGTCGGCTGAAGCGCGGCTGGTATCCGATGTACGCGGGATGCCAGACAGCGTGCGGCTACGGCTCTATCGGGCCGATCCTGACGGACAATTGCTGGGTCCGCTGGCAGCGACGCAGGCGGCGGTCGGAGATGTGGACAGCTTTGCGGTCCCGCTGGTCGCCGGTTCTGCCAGCGGGCGCGGCCTGTCGCTGACCAACCGGCCACTGGATGCCATTGGCGAATTTGACAAGGTGGCGCTGACCGGCCTGTTGCCGCAGGGGTGGGACGCGGAACTCTATCGCAACGGGGAGTTGTTGCGCGTGGTCCCCGGCGATGCGGCGGGTCGCTATGCCTTTCGCGATGTCGCCCTGCGCCATGGCGTGAATGTGCTGGAGGTCGTGCGCTATGGCCCGCAGGGACAGGTAAGGCGCGAACGGCGGGTCTATAATATCGCGGCGCAATCGCCGGGGCCGGGCGAAACCTGGTGGTCCACCACTATCGTACAGGGCAATCATGATCTGCTGCGTTTCGGTGCCAGCCGCCAGACCCCGGCATCGGGATGGCGTGGCAGCATGTCGGTGGACCATGGACTGGGCCGGGGAACGTCGATCGGCGCGGCGGTCGTGCGTGCGCCCTCATCCGACGGCAGCGCCGATTTCGCCCATCTCAACATGCGCGGCGGGCTGGCAGGGATGCTGGGGGAGTTGTCCTGGGCCGGGCGTAGGGGCGGCGGATCGGCGATGCGGGCGTCGGTCGTCGGTGATCTGTTCAAGACCAGCATCGCGGTGGAGGCGGTGCATAATCGCGGGCTGCGATCCGAGCGGATGGACCCGGCGTTGCGATCGTCGGTCGGGGTTGCGCTCGACCGGCCGGTTCGTGCAGCGGGGCTGATCCTGCCGCTGCATTTCGACCTGCGATCGACCCGGCAGCGGAGTGGACAGGGGGTGGAGGCGAATGGGCGCCTGTCCGTGGCATCGCGCAGCGTCGCGGCGAGCCTGGTCGGCGGATGGAGCCGCTTCCGGTCGAGCGACGGCATCACGCGCGACAATGCGACAGCGGGGCTGTTGGTCAGCGGGCGGGCGGGCAAGATCAGATTGCGTGGCGAAGTCCATTGGCGGTTGACGCCCGATCCGGCACTGATGGGGGTGCAGCTGACCGCGAACCGGGCGCTGGGCGCGGCAGACATGGTGCAGATTTCCGCCAATTATGCAGCAAGCGAAGGAAAATTTGCGATCGACGCGGCCTATGCGCGCGATTTCGGCCCGGCGGCCCTGACGCTGAACCTGTCCGGCGATAGCCGCCGGGCAGTGGCGATCGGGCTGGGGCTGACCTTCAGCGTGGGGCCGGGGGGCGATGAGCGGTTCGGGCGGGTGCGTTCGGCGTCGCAGGCGCGAGGCGGCGCGCTGCTGGTGCGGGCCTTTCACGATCTGGACGGCAATGGGCGGCGCGATGCGGGCGAGCCGCCCTTCGCCGATCCGGTCGGCGTGCTGGTGAACGACATGCCGATGCCCGCGCGGCTGCGCGACGAGGCGGAGCGGGACGTCGAGTTGGACGGGCTAAGCCCCGCTACCCCGGTCAAGATCGCGCTCGACGAAGCATCGCTGTCCGATCCGTTCGATATACCGAGCAATCCGGGTATTCTCGTCACCCCCCGTGCGGGGTTGCGCGAAGTGGTGGAGCTGGGCGTGTCGCCCTCTGCCGCGGTCGAGGGGAGGCTGGCGATGGACGGGCGGGCGCTGGCGGGGGAGACGATGGAGTTGCTGACGATGGACGGGGTTAGCGCCTATCGCGCCCGCACAGAGTTTGACGGCATGTTCAGTTTCGAGCGGGTCCGCTATGGCCGCTACCGATTGAAAGTGGCGCAGGGCCGCCACCCCCATGTCGAGCAGATTGTCGAACTGGGCCAGACGCGCAGCATGGTGCGGCTGGGCGTCATCGACGTGCGCGCGACGGCCCAGTTGGCCGCGCGGTAAGTCAGAACTCGATCAACGCCACCTTGGTCTTGAGATTGGCGACATAGGCTTCGCGGCCCAGATCCTTCCCGATGCCCGATTGTTTGAAGCCGCCGGTGGGCAGGATGAAGTCGTTGCTGCGGCCATAGCGGTTGACCCAGACGGTGCCGGCCTCCAGCGCACGGGTGGCGCGCAGGGCGCGGGTCAGATCGCTGGTATGGACGCCAGCGGCCAGCCCATAGGCGCTGTCATTGGCCAGCGCATAAGCCTCGCCTTCGTCGGCGAAGGTCTGGACGGTCAGCACGGGTCCGAAAATTTCGCCCTGCACCGCTTCGCTATGCTGCGCAGCATTTTGCAGCAAAGTCGGCTGGAAATAGCTGCCATCCTGCGGCGCGGTGGCGCGGGTTCCGCCGGTCAGCACTTGCGCGCCATCAGCGACCGCTCGCTGAACGATGCCGTCGATCCGGTCGAGCTGGCCTTCCGAAATGATCGGGCCAAGCGTGCTGTCGCTGGCCCAGGTCGGTCCCGCCTTGTGCGCGGCGAAGGCCGTCATGATGCGGTCGATCACCTGATCGGCGACCTTGTCCTGCACCAGCAGGCGCGATCCGGCGACGCAGACCTGGCCAGCATTCAGCGTAATCGCGCGCGCGACGATGGCCGATGCCTTGTCCAGCCCAGCGTCGGCAAAGATGATCTGCGGGCTTTTGCCGCCAAGTTCCAGCGTCACCGGCTTTGGCCCGGTCTGGGCGCAGGCGGTCATGATCGCCGCGCCAGTGGCGGTCGATCCGGTGAAGGTGACCTTCGCCACCTCAGGCCGCCGGACCAGCGGATCGCCGACGCTGCGCCCGTCCCCCTGCACGACATTGAAGATGCCCGCGGGCAGCCCGGCCTCGATCGCCAGTTCAGCCAGGCGCACGATGCTGAACGGCGTCATTTCGGAGGGCTTGAGCACGATGCTGTTCCCCGCCGCGATGGCGGGCGCGATTTTCCATGCGGCCATCACCAGCGGCAGGTTCCACGGCGCGATCGCCGCGACCACGCCATAGGGTTCGTGGATGGTGAGGCCCAGCTTGTCGGGCGTCGTCGCTGCGACTTCGCCGCCAATCTTGTCCGCCCATTCGGCAAAGAAACGGACGGTTTCCGCCGTGTAGCTGGCGTCCCAGGCGCGGATTTCGTGGATCATGCGGGTAGAGCCGAGCGCTTCGAGCGGGGCCAGCACCTCGATGTCC
Source organism: Sphingobium sp. FG125 (assembly GCF_057809795.1). NCBI lineage: Bacteria > Pseudomonadati > Pseudomonadota > Alphaproteobacteria > Sphingomonadales > Sphingobiaceae > Sphingobium > Sphingobium sp. FG125. The sequence continues at coordinate 7,199 of NZ_JBMDKQ010000021.1, read as the reverse complement.
GCCTCGATCAGGTCGGCCCAGCGGCGCAACACCCGCATCCGCCCGCGCGGGTCGGTCTGTGCCCAGCCGCTGCTCTTATAGGCGCGCTGTGCGCTTTCGACCGCTTGCGCCAGCTGCGCGTCGTCCACACTGTCGAGATCGGCATAGACCCGCCCGTCGGAGGGACGGCGCACGGGGATCGCACGCCCGCGCCCGGTAACACGCCGCCCGCCGATAAAATTGCTGCCCTGGGGCAAGGCGATCAGATCGGGGTTGAAAATGTCCACGGCGCGGCTCTCCTTCATGCAGGCTGGTTGACAGAATATGGATCGCGCGCGGCATGTGTTGCAGTTGCGCGGGAAAATCTGCGCGATAATCTTCCAAAATCAGCGCGAAGGCAGCAGCCAATGCTTGGACACGCCGATTAAGCTTGCCCCAAGTGATTCCTAATCAAGGCAGGCGGACGACCCTTTTCCGCCGGGGAGCAAGACGCATGGCGACAGGCATAGAGGCGATGGTGGACCTGCGGGCAATGACCGTGGATGATCTGACCGCCGCCCACACGCTTTCCAGCGAGCAGAAATGGCCGCACCGGATCGAGGATTGGGACATGCTGCTCAGCCTTGGCTTTGGCTATGTCGCGGAGCGTGACGGGGAAGTCATCGGCACCGCCATGGCGTGGCTGTACGGCACCAACGCCGCTACGCTGGGGATGGTGATCGTATCGCCCGCCGCCCAGGGCATGGGGCTGGGCCGCCGGTTGATGGAAACGGTGATGGCCGACCTTGGCGACCGCACGATCCTGCTCAATGCGACGGACGAAGGCGCGCCATTATATCGAAAGCTGGGCTTTGAGAGCATCGGCCCGGTGTTCCAGCATCAGGGCGCAGCCTTTGCGGTGCCGGTCGCCGAACTGATCCCCGACGAACGGGTGCGACCGCTGGGGGCCAAGGATATGCCGACGCTTCATGCGCTGGCGCGGCGGGCCAGCGGCATGAACCGCGATGCGCTGCTCGATGCGCTGGTGCCGGGCGCGCAGGGCGTGGTGCTGACACGCGCCAACGAACCGGTCGGCTTTGCGCTATTTCGCCGCTTCGGGCGCGGCTATGTGGTCGGGCCGACCGTCGCGCCCGACACCGGTGGCGCGAAGGCGCTGATTTCGCACTGGCTGGGTTCCAATAGCGGCATTTTCTGTCGGCTCGACGTGCCGGAGGAAAGCGCGCTGTGCAGTTGGCTCGATGAACTGGGCCTACCGTGCGTTGGTCGGGTGATGCGCATGGTGCGCGGCCCGATGCCACAGACCGACCCTTCGATCAAAGTTTTTTCCCTCACGACACAGGCGCTCGGATGACCCTTTCCCTTTCCAATCCCGCCCTTTTCGTCGAGCGCACCTTTATTGGCGGCGCATGGGTCGGCGCGGCGTCGGGCGCGACCGTGCCGGTGGACAATCCCGCGACCGGCGCGATCATCGGCACCGTGCCCGATTGCAGCGCAGCCGATACGCAGGCGGCGATCGACGCGGCAGAAGCCGCCTTCCCGGCGTGGAAAGCCCGGACGGCGGGCGATCGCGCGGCCATGCTGGAGCGGTGGCACGCGCTGGTGCTGGCCAACGTCGCCGATCTGGGCCGGATCATGACCGCCGAACAGGGCAAGCCGATCGCGGAAGCCGAGGGCGAAATTCGCTATGCCGCCAGCTTCATCAAATGGTTTGCCGAAGAAGCCCGGCGGATCGAGGGTGGCATCATCCCCGCGCCCGAAGCCAACCGCCGCATATTGGTGATGAAGGAACCGGTCGGCGTGTCCGCCGCGATCACCCCGTGGAATTTCCCCGCCGCGATGATCACCCGCAAGTGCGCGCCTGCGCTGGCCGCCGGTTGCCCGGTGGTGGTGAAGCCATCCGAACTCACACCCTATAGCGCGCTGGCCATGGCGAAGCTGGCGGAGGAAGCGGGTTTTCCGGCGGGGGTTTTCAACGTCGTGACTGGCCTGCCCGCCGCGATCGGCGGGGCGCTGACCGCCAGTCCTGTGGTGCGCAAATTGTCCTTCACCGGATCGACCCGCGTGGGTGCTTTGCTGATGCGGCAGTGCGCAGACACGATCAAGCGGGTCAGCTTCGAGCTGGGCGGCAATGCGCCGCTGATCGTGTTCGATGACGCCGATATCGACTTGGCCGTCGCCAGCACGATGGTCAGCAAATTCCGCAATGCGGGGCAAACCTGCGTCTGCGCCAACCGGATATTGGTGCAGGACAGCATCTATGACCAGTTTGCAGAGAAGCTGGCGAAAGCCGTGTCGGCGCTAAATGTTGCACCCGGCGACATGCCGGGCAGCACGATCGGCCCGCTGATCAATGCCGCCGCCGCCGACAAGGTGAAGGCGCATATTGACGACGCATTGTCCCACGGCGCGACCCTGTTTGCGCAGGCACCGGAGGGCGCGAGCGGTGAACGCTTTGCCCGCCCGGTGGTGCTGACCGGTGCGACGCGCGACATGCGGCTCGCCGAAGAAGAAACGTTTGGGCCGGTCGCGCCGCTGTTCCGCTTTACCCATGAGGATGAGGCGATCGAGCTGGCCAATGCGACCAGCTATGGTCTGGCCAGCTATTTCTACACCGAAAATCTGCATCGTGCTTTCCGCGTGGCAGAGCGGCTGGAGGCAGGCATGGTGGCGCTCAACAGCGGGTCGATCGCGATGGAGGTCGCGCCGTTCGGCGGGGTCAAGATGTCCGGCCTAGGCCGCGAGGGTGCCCATGCGGGGATCGAGGAATATCTGGAAACCAAGGCATTCCATATCGCCGGCCTGAAATTGTAAACGCACCCAAGTTCCGTTCGCCCTGAGCCTGTCGAAGGGTCGTATTTCACTTCAAGACAGAACAGGGCTTCGACAGGCTCAGCCCGAACGGGAGTTTTCTATGACCCGCAACTACACCATCTCCGTTATCCCCGGCGACGGCATCGGCAAGGAAGTGATGCCCGAAGGCATCCGCGTGCTGGAGCGGGCGGCGAGCCTCTATGGCTTTACCATCGCACAACAATGGCAGGATTTCGCCTGCTGCGATTATTATGCCAAACATGGCCAGATGATGCCGGACGACTGGAAGGAGCAGATCGGCAAGCCCGATGCGATCTTCTTTGGCGCGGTCGGATGGCCCAATACGGTGCCCGATCATGTTTCGCTGTGGGGATCGCTGCTCCAGTTTCGGCGCGAATATGACCAATATGTCAATCTGCGCCCGGTCCGGCTGATGCCCGGCGTCCCATGCCCGCTGGTGGGCCGTGAACCGGGCGATATCGATTTCTGGGTCGTGCGCGAGAATACCGAAGGCGAATATAGCTCGGTCGGCGGAAAGATGTTCCCCGGCACCGATCGCGAGATCGTCATCCAGGAAACGGTGATGACCCGCCACGGGACCGACCGGGTGCTGCGCTATGCGTTCGATCTGGCCGCGACGCGCGACCGCAAGCATGTAACGTCCGCCACCAAATCCAATGGCATCGCGATCACCATGCCCTGGTGGGACGAACGGGTGGAGGAGATGGCCAAAAATTACCCGACCGTCAGCCATGACAAATATCATATCGACATTTTGACCGCTCAGTTCGTGCTGAACCCCGACCGGTTCGACGTGGTGGTCGCGTCCAATCTGTTCGGCGATATCTTGTCGGACCTTGGCCCGGCCTGCACCGGCACCATCGGCGTCGCGCCGTCGGGCAATATCAACCCGGACGGCACCCATCCGTCGCTGTTCGAGCCGGTTCATGGCTCCGCGCCCGACATTGCCGGGAAAGGCATTGCCAATCCGGTCGGCCAGATCTGGTCGGCGGCGATGATGCTGGAGCATCTGGGTGAGGCAGACGCCGCCGCCGCAATTATGCGCGCGGTGGAAACCGTGCTGGCAGAACCCGGTTTGCGTACCGGCGACCTCAAAGGCAAAGCCAATACCGAGCAATGTGGCAAGGCGATTGCTGACGCCTTGACCTGACCCTGCGCGGCGCAGCATAATATGCTGCGCCGTTTCGCTAATACGGCCAGACACAGGCCCGCAACCGGCCAGATTGAGACTTTCCCGCTGCGGCACAAGGATAGGCTGCATCCCATAACCACCATGGCGAGCACCCCGACGATGCACCAATCCAACCGTTCCCTGCTGGACATCGACCGCGATCATTTGATCCATTCGGTCACATCCTTCCGCGCCCATGAAGCGCGCGGCGCGACCATGCTGCAAAGTGGCAAGGGCATGTGGCTGACCGATATGGACGGGCGCGAGGTGCTCGATGCCTTTGCCGGGCTGTGGTGCGTCAATGTGGGTTACGGGCAGGACAGCATTGTCGAGGCGGCGGCGGAGCAGATGCGCCGCCTGCCCTACGCCACCGGCTATTTCCATTTCGGTTGCGAGCCTGCCGCGCGGCTGGCGGAGCGGCTGGTCGCCCTGTCGCCAGAAGGGCTGGACCATGTCTATTTCACGCTGGGCGGATCGGACGCGGTGGACTCGGCGATCCGCTACATCACCCATTATTATAATGCGATCGGCAAGCCGACCAAGAAACAGTGCATCGCACTGGAGCGGGGCTATCATGGATCGAGCAGCAGCGGCGCGGGGCTGACGGCGCTGGCCAATTTCCATCGCAATTTCGACCTGCCGCTCCGCTGGCAGCATCATATCGCATCGCCCTACCCCTATCGCAGCGATCTGGAGGGCGATGATGCCGCCATCATCGCCCGGTCGGTGCAGCAGTTGAAAGACAAGGTTGCAGAACTGGGCGCAGACAATGTTGCGGCCTTCTTCTGCGAACCGATCCAGGGATCGGGCGGGGTGATCGTGCCGCCGGTCGGCTGGCTCAAGGCCATGCGACAGGCGTGCGATGAGCTGGACATATTGCTGGTCGCTGATGAGGTCATCACCGCGTTCGGGCGCACCGGGCCGATGTTCGCCTGCGAAGCCGAGGATGTGACGCCTGACCTGATGACCGTCGCCAAGGGGCTGACCGCCGGCTATGTGCCGATGGGCGCGGTGCTGATGTCGGATAAAGTCTATCAGGGCATTGCCGATGGCGCGGCCGCCGATGTCGTCATCGGCCATGGCGCGACCTATTCGGGCCATCCGGTGAGCGCAGCAGTGGGGCTGGAAGTGCTGCGCCTCTATACCGAGGGCGGGATATTGGCCAACGGGCAGAAGGTCGCGGCGCGCTTCGACGCGGGCCTCGCGGGGCTTGCCGATCATCCGCTAGTCGGTGACACGCGCGGGCGCGGCCTGCTGGGCGCGATCGAACTGGTCGCGGACAAGGGGACGAAGGCGCGATTCGACCCGGCGCTGAAAGTCGCCGACCGTCTGTTCAACGATGGCTATGCCAATGGCGTCATCTTCCGCGCCTTTGCCGACAATATTATCGGCCTCGCCCCGGCGCTATGCGCAACGGACGCGGAGATGGACGAGATATTCGCGCGCATCAGGAAAACGCTCGACGGCTTGCTCGAACAGGCCGATATTCGCGCGGCGCTGGGATAAATATAAGGGGGAACAAGGGCATGTTGGGCGGACCCAGACTGGACAGGATCGACCTGAAAATCCTGACGCAACTTCAGCAGTCGGGCCGGATCACCAATGTCGAGCTGGCCGATGCGGTCGGCCTGTCCCCCAGCCCCTGCCTCACCCGCGTCAAACGACTGGAAAAGGCGGGCTATATCACCGGCTATGGCGCGCATATCAATCTGCACAAGCTGGGGGAATTTCTGACCGTCTTTACCGAAGTCACGCTGAGCGAGCATCGGTCGGGTGACTATTCCCGGTTCGAAACCCGCATCCGCAAGCTGGACGAGATCGTCGAATGTCATCTGGTCAGCGGCGGCTATGATTATCTGCTGAAATTCGTGACCCGCGGTGTCGGCCATTATCAGTCGATCATCGAAGGGATGCTGGAAAGCGATTACGGCATTGAAAAATATTTCAGCTATGTCGTGATCAAATCGCCCTTCATCAAACATCATTATCCGATCCAGCATCTGTTCGGCGAGCAGCGATAATTTCATGACCGACATCACCGACCTGATCGAACCGCTTGTCGCCTTCCGCCGCGACATTCATGCGCACCCGGAACTCGGCTTTTGCGAACATCGCACAGCGGGCCGCATTGCCGAGCAGTTGCGCGCGCTGGGGCTGGAGGTGCATGAGGGGATCGGGCGGACCGGGGTTGTCGGCGTGCTGCGCAACGGAACGTCGGGGCGCAGCATTGGCCTGCGCGCCGACATGGACGCGCTGCCGATCGAGGAGCAAACCAACCTGCCCTGGGCCAGCAGGACGCCCGGCACCTTCCATGGCTGCGGCCATGACGGGCATGTCGCGATGCTGCTGGGCGCGGCGCAGCAACTGACGCGCAGCCGTAATTTCGACGGGACGGTCAACTTCTTCTTCCAGCCCGCCGAAGAGGGGCAGGGCGGCGCGCGCGAAATGGTGAAGGAAGGGCTATTCGAGCGCTTCCCGTGCGATCGGGTGTTTGGCCTGCATAACTGGCCCGATCTGCCCGCTGGCACGATCGCAACCCGCCCCGGCCCGATCATGGGCGCGGCGGACAAGTTCGAAATTATATTGGAAGGGCGCGGCGGCCATGCGGCGATCCCGCAGGATACGCCGGACGCGATTTTGGCGGCGGCAACATTGGTGACGCAGATGAACGCGATCCTATCGCGCCGGATCGCGCCGACTGCATCTGCCGTGCTGTCGATCACGCAAATCCATGGCGGGCATACGCATAATGTGATCCCAGCCGAAGTGCGCATCGGCGGGACGGTGCGGACGTTCGACGCGCAAGTGCAGGACAAGATAGAAGCGTCGATCCGCGAGATTGCGACCGGTGTGGCGATGGCGAACGGGCTAAGCGCGAGTGTCGATTACCAGCGTTACTATCCCGCGACGATCAATGATGCGGAGGCGGCGCAGGAGGCGCTGGATGCCGCGGCGACCGTCGGCATCGCGCAGGTCGCCCCCGACCCGGCCTTCACGTCGGAAGATTTCGCCTTCATGCTGCAAGCGTGCAAAGGCGCCTATATCTGGCTGGGTCAAGCCAAGCCGGACGGCGGCGCACCGCTGCATAACCCGCATTATGATTTCAACGATGATGTGCTGGGTCTGGGTATCCGGCTGCATGTCGCGTTGGTCGAGCGACATTTGGCATAAGCGCCAACCTCCGTTCGTTTCGAGCGAAGTCGAGAAACCTGCGCGC
>NZ_JBMDKQ010000020.1:0-86151 GCF_057809795.1 Sphingobium sp. FG125 | reverse complement strand
CGGCCTCCCACAGTATATCCTGAATGGGAGGCCGGGTGGGGGTGCGGGCCGGTGCGGTCTAAATCAAAACAGCATCAGTCTTCCGGCGCGATGGTGACGCGCAGGCCGTCCAGCGTATCGTTCAGCACGAGCTGGCAAGACAGGCGGCTGGTGTCGTTGCGATGGTCGGAGCTGTCGAGCAGGTCATTTTCATCCTCGGTCATCGCCGGGAGCGAATCGGCGAAGGCCGGGTCGACATAGACATGGCAGGTGGCGCAGGAGCTGCAACCGCCGCACAAGGCGAGCAGCTCGTCAAAGCCGCTGTCGCGGATGACTTCCATCACCGACAGGCCATTGTCGCCATCGACAGCCTGTTCTTCGCCCGCACGGTTGACCACGATCAGTTTCGGCATCTATCCAGTCCCCTAGAATTATCCTCGCCGCTCTGACGGACAGACGCCGGGAAATCAAGGGGCGGACGGAAACACTTATGGTCACGACCGCAGACGCATTACGCAACAGCCTGGACGCCATCGCCGCAATCGAGCCGGGATTTGGCGCGGCGCTGGGCCGTGTCGGCTATCCTGAGCCGCGCCTGCGGGAGCCGGGCTATGAGACTCTGCTGCGCACGATCGTGGGTCAGCAAGTCAGCGTCGCGGCGGCCGCGGCGGTGTGGCGCAAGCTGGAGACAGAGTTGGGCGTCGGCTGCGCACCCGACGCGCTGCTGAGCCGCGACTATGACGCGCTGCGCGCCTGCGGCCTGTCGCGCCAGAAACAGGGCTATGCCCGCAGCCTGGCGGAGATGGTTCTAAGCGGCGCGTTGGACCTGAACGCCCTGCCCGCCGAAGATGAGGCAGCGATTGCGCAGCTCATCCAGATCAAGGGGATTGGCCGCTGGTCGGCGGAGATCTACCTGCTGTTCGCCGAAGGGCGGCCCGACATCTGGCCGGCGGGCGATCTGGCCGTGCAGATCGAGGTTGGCCGGATATTGGGCCTGCCCGAACGACCGAGCGAAAAAATGACCCGCCAACTCGCCGAAGCCTGGCGTCCGCATCGCGGAGCCGTGGCCATCATGGCGTGGCACCATTATAACACAGAGGTTCTGTAACCATGTCCGCTACACTCCCCCACGCCCGCTACATCGTCCTGGCCCATGAGGGCGTGTGGAAGATCAATTTGAACAACAGCTATTATGGCCCCTTCGATACCCAGGCGGCAGCGATCGGGAGCGCGACGGACACAGCGCGCAAGGCCAGCGAAGGCGGCTATCCCGCGTCCGTCCTGTTGATGAAGGACGCCACCAATTTCGAGACTGTGTGGACCAGCGTGCAGGATTGACCCTGTATTTTGGTCTATCGACCAAGGATTCTTATGCCGTCACGGGAACCGTGCGGGCAGCGGGGCATTTCTTGTCCTGAATCATACAGGCCCCAAGGATGAGCAAGAAAGTATTGATAGTCGAGGACGAGATTTTCGTCGCTTTGGAAATTGAACAGATTGTCGAGGAGACAGGATTCGACGTCAGCGCGATTGCCGCTGACCGCGAGGCTGCGCTGGCCTGCGCCGAATCCTGCGACATTGCGCTGGTCGATCTGAACCTGCGCGATGGGCCGACGGGGCCGACGATCGGCATGGAGCTGGCCAGCCGCTATGGCATCCGCGTCATCTATGTCACCGCCAACCCTTCACAGATCGGTGCCGCGTCGGTCGCCGCGCTGGGCGTGATTACAAAGCCGTTTCGCGCGCAGAGCATTGCCGCCGCCCTACAACTGGCCGCCGAAGAAGAACCCGAATTGCACGCTGCCGATATTGCGGGCTTTATTCCGTTCCTGCCGACCGGCTCATCGAGCGGGCTGGAATCCAGAGGCTGAGTTTCAGCCCGTCGGCGGACCAGTCGCGCACGATGCGTCCGCCCAGTTGGCGCTCGACGCTCAGCGTGATGAGGCGGCTGCCAAAGCCATCCGATTGCGCCGCCTGAACGACGGGTCCGCCCTGTTCGCGCCAGTCGATGCGGACATCCTTGCCTTCGCGGACAATGTGCAGGGCAATCCTGCCCTCCGGCGTCGATAATGCGCCATATTTGGCGGCATTGGTCGCCAGTTCGTGGAACAGTAAAGCCAGCGGGGTCGCCGAACGATCGTCGATCGCGACATTGTCGCCCGACAAGGCGATGCGGGAGCCATCATCCGCTTTATAGGGCGCGAAAATCTGTTCCAATATGCCCCAGAGCAGCCCCTGCCCGTGGCCGACCTGCGGCGCGGATTCCGCGCTGTGGGGCCGCACGAAATCATGGGCGCGGCCCAGCGCCAGGATGCGGTCGCGCAGATCGTCGGCGACATCGCTGATTTCGGGGTGCTGGCGCGCCGACAGGCCGATGAGGCCTGCGATCACCGAAAAGATATTCTTGATCCGGTGGGACAGTTCATGCGCGATCATCTCGCGCTCTTCCATCATTAATTTCTGTTCGTGGATTTCGGTGCAGGTGCCGATCCAGCGGAGAATGTTACCCGCGCCGTCGCGGATCGGCAGGGCGCGGCCCAGCGTCCAGCGATAATCGCCGCTATGGTGGCGCAGGCGATATTCGATATCATAAGGTTCGCCGGTTTCCAGCGAGTTGCGCCAGCGGCCCCAGGCGCGCTCCTGATCGTCGGGATGAAACATATCGTTCCATCCCTCGCCATGAGTCGATCCCTCCGGGACGCCAGTATATTCATACCAGCGCGCGTTATAATAATCATGATAGCCGTCGGGCAGCGTCGACCAGACCATTTGCGGCATGGTATCGGCCAGCGTGCGGAACATGCGGTCGCTGTCGGCAATGGCGGCGGCGTCCTGGTTTTGCCGGGCGATCACGTCGCGGTCGCGACGGCGCCCCTCCAGTTCGACCATCACCTGGCGGGCCAGCAGGGTCAGCCCCTGCCGCTGCATCGGGGTCAGATCGGCGCGCGGCTGCGTATCAATGACGCACAGTGCGCCCAGTGGCACGCCCGCGCTATCGACCAGCGGTGCGCCGGCGTAGAAACGGATATGCGGCGGGCCGGTGACCAAGCTATTGTCGGCAAAGCGCGGATCATTGCCCGCATCGGGCACGACGAAAATATCGTCCCCCAGCATCGCCAGCGCGCAGAAGGACACGTCACGCGGGGTTTCTTCAGCGTCAAGGCCAGTGCGGGCGAGGAAGCGCTGACGCGCTTCTTCCACAATGCTGACAAGGGCGATCGGCGCATCGCACAGAGTGGAGGCGAAAGCCGTAATCTCGTCCAGATTACGGAAGCCACCGGCATCCAGATCATAGAGCGCCAGCAGCGCCGTGCGATCCGTTTCCAGGCCGATGCCGTTAGCCATCACTGACACGCTCGATATCGGCACCGACGGCGGAGAGTTTTTCTTCCAGCCGTTCATAGCCGCGATCGAGATGATAGACGCGATTGACCTGGGTTTCGCCCTCGGCAGCCAGGCCCGCCAGGATGAGGCTCATCGAGGCGCGCAGGTCGGTCGCCATCACCGGCGCGCCGACCAGCTTGTCCACGCCGCGCACGACAGCGGTGCGGCCGTTGACGGCGATGTCCGCGCCCATCCGCGCCAGTTCAGGCACATGCATGTAGCGATTTTCAAAGATGGTTTCAGTGAGGACCGATGCGCCGTCGGCCATGGTCAGCATCGCCATGAATTGCGCCTGCATGTCGGTCGGGAAGGCCGGGAAAGGGGCAGTCGAGAGGGTCAGCGGCTTCAATTTGCCGTCGGAGGAGACACAGATGCCATCCTTGTGGACGTCCACCTGAACCCCTGCGTCGCGCAGCGCGGCAATGATCGCGTGCATATCTTCGCCATTGGCGCCGATCAGGTCAAGCGACCCGCCGGTGATCGCCGCGGCGCAGGCATAGCTGCCCGCCTCGATCCGATCGGGCATGACGCGATAGGTCGCGCCATGGAGCCGTTCGCGACCGGTGATGACGAGCTTGTCGGTGCCGACGCCTTCAATGTCCGCGCCCATCGCCTGCAACAGGCGGCACAGGTCGACGATTTCGGGTTCGCGCGCGGCATTTTCCAGGATGCAGGTGCCTTTGGCCAGCACCGCGGCCATCAGCGCATTTTCGGTCGCGCCGACCGAGACCACCGGGAAGGTGTAGATGCCGCCGGGCAAGCCGCCATCGGGCAGGCTGGCACGGACATAGCCTGCGGCAATCTCGATGATCGCGCCAAAGGCTTCGAGCGCCTTCAAATGCAGGTCGATCGGGCGGTTGCCGATGGCGCAGCCGCCCGGCAGCGACACCCGCGCTTCGCCCGCACGGGCCAGCAAGGGACCAAGCACCAGGATCGAGGCGCGCATCTTGCGCACAATGTCATAGGGGGCTTCGGTCGAGGTGACGCGCCCTGCCCGCATCGTCATGACGCGGCCGAAATCCTCCGGCCTTGCCCCCTCGATCATGGTCGATACGCCCAACTGGTTGAGCAGATGACCGAAACTGTCGACGTCGGCGAGGCGCGGCAGGTTGCGCAGCGTCACCGGCTCGTCAGTCAGCAAGGCGCAGGGCAGCAGCGTCAACGCTGCATTTTTCGCGCCGGAGATGGGAAGGCGGCCATTGAGCGCTTTGCCGCCGCGGATGATGATGCGGTCCATTGGTCAGGGTTAATAGCGGCAAACGCGCGCCGTGCAAGGCGGGCGGCGGGCGATTTGTCGCGCCGGATTGTAACAGCCGAAACAAATGCTGTGATCTTGATCGAGTTTAGTGCGGCCAACCAAAATGCAGCCAAAAGGCGCGTGGGGCGTTTTGCCATCGTAACGAGAATTTTTAAGAGGTTTATTGGTGGCAACAAGTTGTTTCGCAGAAAGGCTGGCCAAGCATGTGCCGCTGTCCGACGCGGAAAAGTCGGCCCTTGCTCGGCTGGAAGAAAATCCGCGCAAGGTAAAGCGTGGCGCGATGATCCAGCGGGTCAATGATACCGTGACCGAATTGTTCGTGCTGCGCGAAGGCCGGGTGATGAGCTTTGTCATCCTGCCCGATGGCAGCCGCCAGATCCTGCGCGTCTACTTCCCCGGCGACTTTATCGGTTCGGCCAGCACCATTTACAGCAAGGCGCCCGAATCGCTGGTCGCGCTGACCGACGTGGTGGTGTGTCCGTTCGACAAGCACGCGCTGCGCCGCTTGCTGGAGGAATATCCGCGCGTCGCCGCTTTGCTGTTCCTGCTGTCCAATGCGGAGCGGGTGGCGATGACCGACCGGCTGGCATCGCTGGGCCGCACATCGGCCAAGGCGCGGGTGGCGTCCTTCCTGCTCGATATGTTCGACCGGCTGCGGGTGACCGACGACGGCGTCATCGACAGTTTCGACCTGAAGCTGACGCAGGAGGAGATTGGCGATTCGATCGGCCTGACATCGGTGCATGTGAACCGCATGATCCGCCAGATGGAGCAAGAGGGGCTGATCAGCCGCTCCAACGGGCGGATTACGCTGCACCAGATGGCGCGGCTGGAGGAAATCGGCCATTATACCAACCGGCACAAGGACATGGATCTGGACTGGTTGCCGGTCGGCTGAGGGCTATTTGCGCGCGCTGACAGGTTCCGGCGCGAAACAGCGGGTGCAACGACGCCAGCAGGTGAGGCCGGGCATGGCGGCGGCGGGATGGAGGCCGGGTTTGGGATAGAGGCCGGTCAGGATGGCGGGTGACACCCCCTCCGGCGCGGCGGCGCTGTGGCACATCAGGCAGTTGCGGACATATTTGGCGCGGGTGAGGCCCGAATGATCCTCCTGCGCAGCAAGAGGTGCGGGCGTCAGAAGCAGCAGCGCCAGCGCCAGCCTCACGCCAGCAACTCGACATCCCAATAGAGCCAGTCGTGCCAGCTTTCGTGCAGATAGCCGGGCGGAAAGGCGCGGCCATGTTCCTGCAAATGCCAGCTGGTCGGGCGGATCGGCTGGACGTGGAGCTGCATCCCCGCTTGCTTTGGGGTGCGCCCGCCCTTTTTGAGGTTGCAGGGCGAACAGGCGGTCGCGACATTTTCCCATGTGGTGCGACCACCGGCACGGCGCGGGACGACATGGTCGAAGGTCAGGTCGCTGGTGCTGCCGCAATATTGGCAGCTGAATTTGTCGCGCAGGAACAGGTTGAAACGGGTGAAGGCGGGATGTTCGGACGGCTTCACATAATGTTTGAGCGCGATGACCGAGGGGATTTTCATGTCCAGGCTGGGGCTATGCACCTGCCGCGCATAGGAGGCGATGATGTCGACCCGGTCGAGAAAGACCGCCTTGATCGCGGTCTGCCACGGCCACAGGCTCAGCGGATAATAGCTGAGCGGCGTGTAATCAGCGTTCAAAACCAGTGCCGGACAATTCTCCGGGTGCCGTATAAGGTCGGGATGGTACATAGAAAGCCTCTACCCCCTTGCCGACGCTGCTGATCCATCAGCAACATGACATCCGCATGACAGCATCAACCAATATCGCCCGTCAAGAGCCTGTATGACACCATCTATCGCACCACAGCATATGGTGACCCGCTTTGCCCCCAGTCCCACCGGGCGGCTGCATGTCGGCCACGCCTGGTCGGCGCTGCTGGCGCATGACATGGCGCGGGCGGCGGGCGGCGCGTTTCGGCTGCGGATCGAGGATATTGACGGCACCCGCAGCCGGGCGGAGCATGTTGCGGGGATCATCGAGGATTTGGCCTGGTTGGGGATAGGCTGGGACGGCGAGGTCATGTTTCAGTCGCAACGGCTGGACCAATATGACGCAGCGCTGGAACGGTTGCGGGGCATGGGGCTGCTCTACCCCTGTTTCTGCACGCGGGCGGATATCGCCGCGAGCGCCAGCGCGCCGCATGGGCCAGAGGGGGCGGTGTATCCGGGGACGTGCCGGGGGATGGGCGCGGTCGAGCGGGCGCGGCGGATGGACGCGGGGGAGGCTCATGCGTGGCGGATCGATATGGGGCAGGCGGTGCCGCGGGTTGGGGTGGTGGAATGGCGGGCGCTCTTCTTCCAATCTCTGACCAAGGTGCAAGGGTGGAACATGGGTCCCCGCTTTCGCGGGGATGACGAAACAGGTGTGATTTCACACACTGCCTACCCCCTCGCCCATGGCGACGTCGTGCTGGCGCGCAAGGATGCGCCGGCGAGTTATCATCTGTCCTGCACGCTGGACGATGCGGCGATGGGGGTGAGCCATGTGCTGCGCGGCGACGATCTGCTGGGCGCAACCGATGTGCATCGGCTGTTGCAGGCCTTGCTTGATCTCCCGTCCCCTGTCTATATCCATCATCCGTTGCTGGTGGACGCGAATGGCAAGCGGCTGGCGAAGCGGAGCGGGGCGATTGCGCTGGCGGATTTGCGGGCGCAGGGCATGGACCCGGCGAGCCTGGTCGCTGACCTAAGGGACAGGCGCTTTCCGGTTGGCATCGGGCTGGCAAGCGCCTAGAACCATCTTATGAATACCGTCCTTGTCATCGCCCTCGCCCTTGCCATGGCTGCAACCTTGTTTGCGCTGATCCGCGGCATCATCAGCTTCCTTCAGGTCACCAAGGAAGAATTGAACGCGCCTGAAGGCAGCGGTCCCGGCCCATCGCGGCTCAAGCAGAACAAGATGATGCTGAACCGCGTGCTGTTCCAGGCCGGTGCGATCATCATCGTTGCCATCATGCTGCTGGCCAAGGGTAATAGCTAACCCCCATGGTCAAACTGAACAAGATTTACACCCGCACCGGGGACGCGGGGACTACCGGTCTTGTCGATGGATCGCGCCTGCCCAAACACGCGCCGCGGATGCAGGCGGTGGGCGATGTCGATGAGGCGAACAGCGCGGTTGGCCTGGCGATTATCGCGATGGGCGATGCACCCGAAGCGGGATGGCTGACGACGATCCAGAATGATCTGTTCGATCTGGGCGCTGATCTGGCGACGCCGATCCCCGATGGGGCTGACGAGCCATGGGCGCTGCGGATCATCGCAACCCAGGTGAAGCGGCTGGAGGATCAGATCGACGCGATGAACGCCGATCTGGCCCCGCTCGACAGCTTCATCCTGCCCGGTGGATCGCCTGCCGCTGCCGCCATCCATCTGGCCCGTGCGATTACGCGGCGGGCGGAACGTAGCGCGACCGCTGCGGCGGTCGAGGTTGCGCTTAACCCGCAGGCTCTCGCCTATCTCAACCGCCTGTCCGACCTGCTGTTCGTGCTGGCGCGGCGGGTGAATGATAATGGCGCGGGCGATGTCAAATGGGTGCCGGGCGCGTCGCGCTGATCGCGCCTGCGTCCTGACTCAGCTAAGGCACGGCTCGTCCCGCTTAGCAAAATTAACCCTGTTTCTTTGGAATCCATTTAGCTCACCCCCCGACTTTGCGGCCCATTCGCAATTACGGGGCTGTCCATGCATTTCTATCTCGCAACGTCCTTCATCTTCCCGCGCTCGCTGCGCCTGCGCCTTTTCACGCTCTGCTTCATTGCCACCCATTTGCCGCTGCTGGGCTATAGCAGTTGGGGGCTGGCGACCGGGCGGATCGCGCTGACCGAATTTGTCCTGCTGACGCTGATGACGGTTTTCGGCACAGCGATTGCGCTCATCGGCATCGGCGCGCTGCTTAATCCCATTCAGGCGCTGGCAGAGACGCTGAACAGCAAGGCGGAGACCGCGCTGCCCGAAATGGGCGATGTGATCCAGACGCTCTATGCCGGGGTGCATCGTACCGCCAGCACGGCGCGCGCGCAGATCGATGACCTGCAGGTCGCGGCGCAGGAGGACCCGCTGACCGGCATTGCCAACCGGCGCGGCTTTCTGGCGCAGATCGATGTCCTGTCCAAGGACCAACGCCGGGGTTGTGTCGCCATCATCGACATCGACCATTTCAAGCAGGTGAACGATCAACTGGGCCATGATGAGGGCGACCGGGTGCTGGCCGCCTTTGCCGATCGCCTGTCCGCGCAGTTGCGCCGCGTCGACAAGGTCGCGCGCTGGGGTGGCGAGGAATTTGTGATCTTCTTCCATGGCGCGGCGGAGGACGAAGCCTGCTGGTCGCTGGCGCGGATCGCCAGCCAGATGCGGCAGGAACCGATCGGCCGGATTCACGACCGCCCGATCAGCTTTTCCGCCGGGGTGTGCCGCTGGACCGGGGACGCGGTGGATGGCGCGATCGCTGCGGCAGACACGGCGCTCTATGAGGCCAAGCAGTCGGGGCGGGACCGGATCTGTCGGGCTGCGGCGGCGGTGCAGATGGTGTGAGACAGCAAAGCTTTAAGGTCGTTACCCATAAAGCCCCTCCCCGCCGGGGAGGGGAGATAAAACGTCTGGATATTACTCCACGACGCGGGCGGTCCAGGTGGTGATCCAGTGCCAGGCGCCGCGACATTCGCCCATGCTGGTGGCCTCGATCAATCGGAAGCGCTGGCCGTCCCAGACATAGGCTTCGCTGCCGCCGCAATCGCCCAGGCCCCGCCCCTTGGCGAAACTGTCGAGCCGGGATTTTTCCGGGGTCCAGCCGACATTGACGAGCATCGGGTGGCCCGCTTCCTCGCTCCAGCCGGGCTTGAAGTCGAAGGCGGCGAAACGGAAGGCGCGGCGGCCCGGCACGCCGGTGGCGATGACCGGCACGGACGAGAAATTATAGGCCCCCGAACCGCAAGGGACCAGGATGAGCGTTTCCGTCTTGGACAGACGTTGCAGGTCGGGCGTCTGGTCGCTGCGCATCTCGTCCGCGCAGCCGGTATATGTGCCCAGCGCGGTCAGTTCCTCGCGCCACAGGGCGGCGGGCGCTGCACCGGCGGGGACCAGCGCGCGGCGGATGGCGGGCGCGGCGGGGGCGGGCTTTACCGCCCTTGGACCAAGTGGGCCGGTCGCGACCAACGCGGTCGTGGTGCCTGCCCGGCCCTGCCGCGCGTCCATATAGCGCAACGCCGCGCCTGCCCCGGCGAGCGAGGGGCGGCCAAGCGGTTTCGCGCCCGCGCGCACCTCCATGGTAGAGCCGCGCGCCATGGCGATGGCGAGGGCGGAGGCCTGCGGTCCCCGGATCGTGGCTTCGCCGTCACGGGCGATGGCGCTGGCGATCTTGCGGCCATCGACGGACAGGGTGATGTCGGCCTGCCCCTTGCCCTCGCGGCTGATCCACACTTCGGCCTGGGCATCGGGTCCGGCGGCGCGGGCGATACCGATCATCAGCGGGATGTCAGGCAGATCGCCGCCTTCGGGCAGCAGCGCGACGGCTTCGCAGCGGTTGCGATTGTCGCAGCCGATGGTCCAGTCCTTATAGGTTTCCAGCGCCCCCGGCTTTGGCGCCTGCGCCATGGCCGATGCCGATCCCAGCGCTACCGCCAGCGCGGCCGCGAAAAGTCTGTTTGCCCCCATGGGGTTAACCATAATATATTTGCGGAGGGAGGGATAGAGTCTCGTTACGTAATCGTGTTGAATTCAGGCGGGACTGGGTTCCCGCCTGCGCGGGAACACGGGGCGTGTCAGCGCAGGCTGAGCATCAGGCCGGCCAGAGCGGCGCTCATGAGGTTGGCAAGGCTGCCGGCGACCAGCGCTTTCAGGCCGAGCTTGGCGATCATCGGGCGCTGGTTGGGGGCCAGGTTGCCGGTCACCGCCATCTGGATCGCGATCGAGCTGAAATTGGCGAAACCGCACAGCGCGAAGGTGACGATGGCGACGCTGGCGGGGGACAGGCTGCCCTGCACCTGCCCCAGATTGATATAGGCGACAAATTCATTGAGCACGACCTTGGTGCCGAACAGGCCGCCTGCGACCTGCGCTTCTTCCCATGGGATGTTGAGCAGATACATGACCGGCGAAAAGACATAGCCCAGCAGTTGCTGGAAGCTGAGCGTGGGATAACCGAACACGCCGCCAATGCCGCCCAATATGCCGTTTGCCAGCGCGACCAGCGCGACGAAGGCCAGCACCATCGCGCCGACCGCGACCGCGAGTTTCACGCCGGTCTGTGCGCCCTGGGCTGCGGCCATGATCAGGTTGGCGGGCTTTTCCTCGTCATGGCTGGCGACCGGCATGGGTTCACCCGGCGTGCCTTCGGGCAGCAGCGCGGCTGGCCCCGCGCCGCTGATCCGCGCTTCGGGCAGGTGAATAGCGGGATCATCCCCCAGCGGCAATTCGCCCTGCGCCGGCAGGCGCGTGTCGGGCATCATGATCTTGGCCATCAGCAGCCCGCCGGGCGCGGCCATGAAGCTGGCGGCGAGGAGATAGTCGATCTTGATCCCCATCGAGGCATAGGCGGCAAGGATGGTGCCTGCGACCCCGGCCATGCCGCTGGTCATCACGGTGAACAGCTGCGGCGGGGTGAGACCGGCCAGATAGGGGCGGATGACGAGCGGGCTTTCGCTTTGCCCCACGAAGATGTTGGCAGCAGCGCACAGGCTTTCCACCTTCGACACGCCCGTCACCGCCTCGATCGCGCCGCCGACCCAGCGGACGATGAACTGCATGACGCCCAGATAATAGAGGATCGACACCAGGCTGGCGAAGAAGATGATGACCGGCAGCGCGGCGATGGCAAAGCTGGCCCCGCCGATTTCCGGGCTGGCCAATGGGCCGAAGATGAAATTGGTGCCCGCCTGCGCATAGCCCAAAAGGTTGGACACGCCCTTTGACATGCCCGCGATGACCGCGCGTCCGGCGGGGACATAGAGGACCAGCAGGGCAATGCCCGCCTGCAACAGAAACGCCGCGCCCACGACCCGCAACCGGATGGCGCGGCGGTCGGACGAAAGGGCAATGGCGATGGCAAGAATGAGCAAGATGCCCGCAAGACCGATGAGAAGATGCATGAAAGGCTTTCGCGGGGAGAATGGTGGCGCGGGAAGGATGTTGTGCGCGACTATATGAGCGGAGCGCGGGCATGGCGAGTCTGAGTTTAGGGATGCGTGACATGCCCGGTCATTCCTACGATATAAATGAGATGCTCTCGCTTTTCTGGTCGGACGCGCTAGGCTGGGGGTAAGACAGAATCGGGCGAGGAGAGCGGGATGACGCAGGCGGGGGCTTTGACGGCCGGGGCGGAGTGGCGGCGGTCGCCGGTGCTGCCGATCGCGGCGGGGCTGGGCTATGCCACCAGCGTCATCCATATTTACGGCCTTGGTCCCTATATCGAGCCGATCAGCCAGTCGTTCGGCTGGTCGCGAACGCAGACCACCATAGGGCTGACGCTGGCGACTTTGGTGCAGGCGCTGTTTTCGGTGCCGATCGGGCTGATGGTCGACCGGCTGGGGCCACGGCTGTTCGGACTGGTCGGCGTGCTGCTGACCTGTGGCGCCTTTGCGATGCTGGGGACGGCGAGCGGCGACAAGACGCAATGGTTGATGCTGTGGAGCCTGCTGGCGCTGGCGACGCTGCCGGTGCAGGCGACGGTGTGGACCAGCGCGGTCGCGACCCGCTTTGCCGCGTCGCGCGGGCTGGCCTTTGCCGTGACCTTGTGCGGCGCATCGCTGGCCGCCGCGCTGTTCCCGCTGCTGGGCAGCTGGCTGATCGCGCGCCATGGCTGGCAAACAGCCGCGCCGATCCAGGCGGCGATCTGGGTGGCGATCGCCTTCCCGATGATCTTCCTCTTCTTTCGCGGCGCGCATGACCGGCGCGGCAAGGCGGCGGTGGAAGCCCGACCGGTGCTGACCGGGGTGACATTGGGCGAAGGGTTGCGGTCTTCCATCTATCACCGGCTGCTGCTGGCCAGCCTGCTCTTCACCTTCACGATCATCGCGCTAGTCGTGCATTTCGTGCCGATCCTGACCGACCGGGGCGCAGACCGGATGGCAGCGGCGGGGGTGGCGGCGCTGGTCGGGCTGTTTTCCGTCATCGGGCGGCTGGCGACCGGGCTGCTGCTCGACCGGTTTCGCGCGTCGATGGTGGGGGCGACCGTGTTCCTGCTGCCCGCAATCGGATGCCTGTTGCTGCTGACGGGCGGGGATAGCTGGATGGCGCAGGCAGCCGCCGCCGCGATGGTCGGGCTGACGCTGGGGGCAGAGGTGGATGTGATCGTGTATCTGACCACCCAGCATTTCGGCCTCAAGACATTTGGCGGGCTTTATGGCGGGCTGTTGATGGCCTTGTCGGTCGGCACCGCGACGGGGCCGCTCGGCGCGTCGGCACTGTTCGATGCGACGGGGGGCTATGGTCCATTTCTGTGGCTGACCATCGCGCTGATGGCCGGGAGCAGTGTGACGCTGGCCAGCCTGCCCCGCCCGGCGTTCGCGCGGCGCTGACCAGCAAGTCTCAGGCGTCTGCCACAAAAGCGAGCGAGAACCAGGAGGACATGGCATCGACCGCCAGAGGCGAGAGGCAGATCGCGCGGCGGCGGCGGCTGTTGGGTGAGGTTTGATGTTCGTCCAGCAGGCCGCGCCGCTCCAGCACACCGACCTGGCCGACGATGACGCTCATCGACAGGCGCGATTTTTCGCTCAGTTGTTCCAGCGTCAGCGCCCGTCCCTCCAGCCCCGCCTGATAGAGGAGGAGCAGCATGTCCCAGGCAGGATCGCTGAACAGATTTTGGCCGAGCAAGGTGGCACGCGCCCGCCGCGCTTCGATATAACGTGCGAGCGTGGCGAGCTGGCCCCCGCCATCGCCATCCAGAACCGCCGCATCCTCCTGCCGCGCGTGCACATTGCTGAGGCAGCGTTGCAGCGCGACGATGAGGTCGGCTGCCTCCTGGCTGGGGACAATGCTCTCAGGCGGGATATGCGCGGTCATGGAGCGACTTTCGATCAAGTTCGATGCCAATGATGGTGAAGATCATCAGGGGGATGATCCAGACCGTGTTCAGCCCTTCGTAGATGCGGTCGGAAAAACTCTGGAGCAGCAGCGTCGCCACATGGGACAGCACCGTCATCAGCTGGCAGGCGGAGACCCAGACCGGCCAGTAACGGTGGCTTTGCAGCATCAGCCACAGCATCGCGGCAAAGGTGCACAAATCGACCGTCATCAGCCAATATTGCGTCGCCTGCCACGATCCGGCGAGTTGGGCGGGAATGGTGAACAGCACCGCCGTCACCGAGATGACGACGAAGCGTCGCCCGTCCCGCCCGCCAAACGCCAGCGCGAAAGCGCAGGTTAAAAGCATCAGAAGCCAAAAAGAAGCCGCCAGCATTTGATCACCGGTTGAGAGGGGGGAGAAATCAAACGTTTACCCAATGCCGACGGCTCCACCTGGTCAGGCGACCAGGGTCAGGTGGCGCTGCACATCGTCCTGCACGGGCGCGTCCATCCCCAACGGGCATCCAAAAGCTGTGACGGCATGCTGGCTTTGTTCGATACAGCGGGTCAGCAACGCTGTCGCGCGGATCATGTCGCTGCGCCCCTCGATAATCTTGGTCGCGCTTTCATGGATGCGCAGGATGATGCGCTGGCTTTCAGCGGCGGTGAGGCCGGAATCCTGAGCAGCGGCGAGAAAGGCGGTGGTCAGCTGCGCGGTGTCGACGAGCGCGACGTCCAGCGCGGCAAAAGCCTGCTTGGTCTGATCGGCGACGGCCTGGGTCTTTGCGGGATCAAGATTAAGCACAAGTCATCTCCTTCGCACGACGCCATGCAGGCGGTGCGTTGTCAGCGTGGCAATGTAGGAAGGATCAGGCCAGCGCCTTGAAGGCCCCGGCAATGAGCAGCAGCAGAGTGACGACACCAACGCCGGTCAGAACGGCGGCGCGGATCATCGCCAATATGCGGCCATCGATACTCAGTTCATTGATCGATCCCCCTAGCGGCGGGCCGAAGGCGAGGATGCGGCGCAGGAGCGTTTTGCGTTCCATCTGCTCATCCGGCCTGTCCGGCTGAGCGATGGATGACGCAGGACAGGCATCGGAGGCAAGCCGCTGCGTTTGATGTATCAAAGGCTGATATGTGCCACTTTGGGCCTGTGGTTGATCGAACGAAACGAACAGGCGCGCGGCCTCCTTGCGCGACGGCACGCCGAACTTGCGCAAACTGGTGCGGACGCGCTGATCCACCGTATGCTCCGAGACGTGGAGCTGCCGCGCGATTTCCTTGGAATTGAAGCCCTGCGACACCAGCCGCAGGCACTGCTTTTCCCCCTCGCTCAAGGCTGGCAGCGCTTCTGCCACTCCATCAATCCTCCTGCGCGCACGTCTACCGATGAACGAACCAGCGGTAAAAAAGGCCACCGCCAAGCATATCACATCCCCAAGGTTGCGATTCGGTTTGCGTTACATCCTAAAGTGACATGACAGGGTGTTGATATGCAACGGAGTTACGTAGGTAGCCGACGCTATGGTCAGGCGGTCGGCTTGCCGTCCTGCTTCGCCTTGTGCGCGGCCAGGAGCGAATCGATCTCGACAATACGCTGGCGCTGGACCGTGTCCTTGGCCAGACCCTTGAGCCGACATTCGGCCCATAGCGCGCGACGCTCGGAAGTCAGAGCTTTGAGATAGAGGTCGGCCATCGGGCATCCTTAGAAAAAGAAAAGGGCGGGAGCGTTGTGACGCCCCTGCCCCTCCACCACCGACTGCGTCGGCGGTCCCCCTCCCCAGGCAAGCCTGGGGAGGAATGATCAGGCCGCTTTCGAGCGGCTCATGCGCTTGCGCTCGTTCGGGTCGAGGTAGCGCTTGCGCAGGCGAATCGTCTTGGGCGTGACTTCGACCAGTTCATCGTCATCGATATAGGCGATAGCCTGTTCCAGCGTCAGCTTCCACGGCGGGGTCAGGCGAACGGCGTCGTCCTTGCCGCTGGCGCGGAAGTTGGTCAGCGCCTTGGACTTCATCGGGTTGACTTCGAGGTCGTCGGGCTTGGCATTTTCGCCGATGATCATGCCTTCATAGAGCGCTTCGCCAACGCCCACCATCAGGATGCCGCGTTCTTCGAGCGGACCCAGCGCATAGGCATTGGCTTCGCCCGCGCCGTTGGAGATCAGGACGCCATTCTTGCGGCCTTCGATCTTGCCCTTGTGGGGGCCATATTTCTCGAACAGGCGGTTCATGATGCCGGTGCCGCGCGTGTCGGACAGGAATTCGCCATGATAGCCGATCAGGCCGCGCGAGGGCGCGGAGAAGGTGATGCGGGTCTTGCCGCCGCCCGACGGGCGCATGTCGGTCATTTCCGCCTTGCGCAGGTTCATCTTCTCGACAACCGTGCCGGAAAATTCATCATCGACGTCGATCATGACGGTTTCATAAGGCTCGGTCTTGCCGCCATCCTCATCTTCGCCAAACAGCACGCGCGGGCGGCTGATCGACAGTTCAAAGCCTTCGCGGCGCATGGTTTCGATCAGGACGCCGAGCTGAAGTTCCCCGCGACCGGCGACTTCGAAACTGTCCTTGTCGGCGCTCTCGGTCACCTTGACGGCGACGTTCGATTCGGCTTCGCGGGCCAGGCGATCGCGGATCATGCGGCTCGTCACCTTGGTGCCTTCGCGGCCCGCCATCGGCGAGTCGTTGACGGCAAAACGCATCGACAGCGTTGGCGGATCGATCGGCTGGGCCTGGATCGGCACGGTGACCGACGTGTCGCAGATGGTGTTGGCGACGGTCGCGACCGCCAGACCAGCCAGCGAGATGATGTCGCCAGCCTTGGCTTCGTCGACAGGCACGCGATCGAGACCGTGGAAGGCCATGATCTTGGACGCGCGGCCGGTTTCGATCACCTTGCCATCCATGTCGAGCGCGTGGATCGCCTGGTTCACCTTCACCGAACCGCTGGTCACGCGGCCAGTCAGGATGCGGCCCAGGAAATTGTCACGGTCGAGCAGCGTCACGAGGAAAGTGAAGGGCACGCCATCGACTTCCACGGCGGGCGCGGGGACATGATCGACGATCTTCTGAAACAGCGGCTTCAACGTGCCCGACCGCAGCGTGGGATCTTCATTGGCATAGCCATTGCGGCCCGACGCATAGAGGACGGGGAAGTCGAGCTGTTCGTCGGTCGCATCGAGCGACACGAACAGGTCGAACACTTCGTCCAGCACTTCC
Organism: Sphingobium sp. FG125; assembly: GCF_057809795.1. Lineage (NCBI taxonomy): Bacteria > Pseudomonadati > Pseudomonadota > Alphaproteobacteria > Sphingomonadales > Sphingobiaceae > Sphingobium > Sphingobium sp. FG125. The sequence continues at coordinate 69,273 of NZ_JBMDKQ010000020.1, read as the reverse complement.
TGGATACGCTCGTCGGGGCGATCAACCTTGTTGACAACGACGATCGGACGCAGGCCCAGTGCCAGCGCCTTGCCGGTCACGAACTTGGTCTGCGGCATCGCGCCTTCCGACGAATCGACCAGCAGGACGACGCCGTCGACCATCGAGAGGATGCGTTCGACTTCGCCACCAAAGTCGGCGTGACCGGGCGTGTCGACGATGTTGATGCGGGTGCCTTCCCACTCGACCGAGGTGGGCTTGGCCAGGATGGTGATACCACGTTCTTTTTCGAGATCGTTGCTGTCCATCGCGCGCTCTTCGACGCGCTGATTGTCGCGGAAGGTGCCGGACTGGCGGAAAAGCTGATCGACGAGGGTGGTTTTGCCGTGATCGACGTGCGCGATGATCGCGATATTACGCAGGGACATGTCTTGCCTTTGGGATATGGGCTCCCCTGGCCGACACGAGGTCACACAGAGGCTTCGGGCGCGCCCCTACAGGAATTGATGCGCCGCGGCAAGGCTTGGGGGTTTGGCGTTGGGGGAAGTGATGCGGGGAGCGGGCGGCCGTCCCGCTCCCGCGCCGGATCAATGATTGATGGTGATGATGTTCGTCGACGCAACGCTGCCGTCGAACCATGCCTTGCCGTCCGTCAGATCAAGATGCAGGCCCAGATCCTTGATCGCAGCGGCATCGTCAATGTCGACGCCCTGGTCCTTGAGCAAGCCCAGAAAGCTGTTCATGAAGCGCACGCGCGCAGCAGGACTGGCTTGCAACTTGGTCGTCAGAGTAGCTCTTGCCGTACCCATATCCATATTCCTCTCTGTTCAGCTGCAGTGTTCGAGCATGTTTCCGAAGAAGGCTGCAGCGCGTTCCTTCCCCAAAACCCCTTCGACCCGGTCCATTGTTTTGATGATTTCCTGCGTGCGGTAGGTTTCGAACACGGCCTGCACGCGGGCGGCGATGTGCGGTTTGCGAAGCACCGCATGGCATGTGCTGCACGCACCGGGATAATCCTCGAATTTCGGCATGTCGGCATGGAGCGCCGGATCGAGCCGTTCGATGATGTCGTAAAATTGCGGAAATCCCTCCCGCTTGATCACGCGCAGCAAAAGCGACGCCTCGATTCGCGCGCGGATCAGCGCCAATGGCTCGGTAAATGCATTGCCCATGACAAGGCCCGGCGTCGCCCGGTTGAAGGTCGAGCAGCAGGGATAGGTTTTGCCATCCCAGAATATGACAATGTCATGATGGACGCGCCGGTAGCAGGTTTTGACCTTCGGACCCGTCAGCGCGGCATAATCGACATCCCATTTGGTTGCCCGGCCGGTTTTGGCCACGATCTTGTCGATCAGATGGACGTTGGGGACATCGACCAATTCCGGTACGAATTCGCGCAACGTTCCACCGGGCGTGTCAAAGGTGCCGACGATGTAAACCGGAATGTCGTGCGCCGCACAGGCATGGGCGGCCCGCGTCACCGCGTCCGGCGTGACGAATTCGGCGTGAGACGGGTCGCAACTGATGTTCATCCGGCGCAGGCCGCACGCCGCCATGCGCGCCGCCAACTCGCGTGCTTCCTCCCCGCTTTCGCCCCAATAACCCGAACTCGCCGCCGTGAAGGGCAAGCCGTGCAGCGCGCAACGGTCGATCATCGCCAGAAAATCGTCGCGATGCACCATGGGTTCGCCGCCGGTGAAGCCGACCGAGGAAAAATGCTCAATGGCCGCGGCCTGGTCGATCAGGCTTAACGCCTGGTCGATCGGCATCCGTTCACTACGACCGGGATGACAGCCATAACAACAGAAATCGCATGACAAAGGGCATGTCATCGTTGTGTTGAGGACAAGAACATCCTTCTCAAGAATGGCGGACCATTCCCTCAAATCTTCATATTCTGACAAAATCCTATCCTCCCCGACGAATATACGCGAAGATCATTCTGTTATGACGATTTTGGATTTTTTATGGAGCGACCACCGCCAGTATGTCGGCGACTCGAATATTAGCAGTATGATTCTGTGCCATCAATTTTAATGATAACTGTATTTCCATTAACCATAATTAACTGAACGAATATTGTCAGTCATGTTGACGTTTTGATCGTCAAGATGGTGCCAAATCAGCGCGTTAACCGATGATAGCTGTGCGCGATTTTTCCTGCGGCGAATACGTCCAGCCATCGCCGTGAGCCACGAGGCGCCAAACAAGCGTGATCGAGCGCTGGCCGGGCTTTTCCGTCCCGATGTCCCGATCCATTTGCATCGGGCGCAGGGCCGCGCCATATTTCGGGCCTGTTCCGCATTGAAGATGCAGTGTTATAGTCGCATATAACAGCCGCAAGGAGATAGCATGGCCAGCACCGCGCCCACCACGACCGCAACATCCTCCGGCGATCCGTTCAGCCTGACCCCGCCCGACCCGGTGCCGGTCGTGAGCGTCGAGAGGGCCGCCGGGTTGGTGCCGATCGACGAGGGCAAAAAGTCCAAGCTGGACGAGAAGGTCGACGCCTTCATCGACGATCTGGTGGCGCAGGACGCCAATTCGCCGGCATTCGGCGCGCGGGTCGATCAGCTGACCAATATGGGGCGCAAGGAAATTGCCGAGGCAGCGGGCCACTCCAACCGCTTTCTCGACCGGCCCGTCCGGGCGATGGACAGCGACAGCAAGGTTGGCGCGGACCTGGCCGAACTGCGGCGCACGGTCGAGGATCTGGACCCTGGCAAGCGCGGCAGCCTGACCAGCCGCAAAAAACTGTTCGGGATCATCCCGTTCGGCAACAAGATGCGCGACTATTTCGACGGCTATAAAAGCGCGCAGAGCCATATCAATTCGATCCTGGGATCGCTGGCCAGCGGCAAGGATACGCTGATCAAGGATAATGCCGCGATCGATGTCGAGCGGCAGAATATGTGGGCGACGATGGGTCGCCTCGAACAGATGATCCATATCAGCAAAACGATGGACGCGCGGCTGGAAGCCAAGGCGCTGGAGCTGGATTCGACCGACCCGACCAAGGCGAAGGCGATCCGCGAGAGCGCGCTGTTCTACATCCGCCAGCGTACGCAGGATTTGCTGACCCAGATGGCAGTGACGGTGCAGGGCTATCTCGCGCTCGATCTGGTGAAGAAGAATAATGTCGAACTGGTCAAGGGCGTGGACCGCGCCTCCACCACCACGGTCGCGGCGCTGCGCACGGCGGTGACGGTGGCGCAGGCCCTGGTCGGGCAAAGGCTGGTGCTGGAGCAGATCACCGCGCTCAACACCACGACCGCGAACATGATCGATTCGACCGGCGAATTGCTGAAAAGCCAGACCGCGCAGATTCACGAACAGGCCGCGTCCAGCACGATCCCGATCGAGACGTTGCAGCGCGCCTTCCAGAATATCTACGACACGATGGACAATATCGACAGCTTCAAGCTCAAGGCGCTGGAGAATATGAAAACCACGGTGACGACGCTGTCGCACGAGGTGGAGAAGTCCAAGGGCTATATTGCGCGGGCCGAAGGGCAGGCGCAGGCGTCGAAGGAAGCGCGGGCGGACAATCCCTTGTTGAGCGCGATCGAGGGGTGAGGATGTTCATTAACAACATCCGTTCGTTTCGAGCGAAGTCGAGAAACGCAGGCACCGCGCCAGCCGCTTCTCGACACGCTCGAAGCGAACGGAGGCGGGTAATATGAGCCGTTCGGATCGCATACTGGCCGATGCCGAAGCGGTGCTGCGGCGTCATAGCGAGCGCGGGCAGAGCCTGACCGCGCGAGCGCGGCAGCGGCGTAATGCGGGGCTGATCCGCAAGGTCAAATATGCCTTCTGGGCGGTGCTGGCGGTGATATTGGGCAGCGCGGTTGCGGGCTTTGTCATGCCGCTGGGGACGACCGGCATCATGATCGCGCTCGGCGTCATCATTGCCGCGCTGCTGCTGATCGCGCTGTTGCCGACGCAGACCCGTGTACGGACCGAGGCGCTGGCGGAAACGCCGCTTACCGCCCTGCCGCTCCAGACCGAAATCTGGCTGGAAAATCAGCGCAAGGCGCTGCCTGCCCCGGCGGTGACGCTGGTGGACAGTATCGGCGTCAAGCTGGAGATATTGGCGCCGCAGCTGGAGCGGCTGGGACCGCAGGACCCTGCCGCGCTGGAGGTGCGCAAGCTGCTGGCCGACCATCTGCCCGAACTGGTGACAGGCTATCAGTCGATCCCGCAGCCGTTGCGGCGCGAGGAACGCAATGGCCGGGTGCCGGAAAAGCAGCTGGTCGAGGGGCTGGCCGTGATCGACGCGGAAATCGGGCGGATGAGCGAGAATCTGGCCAGTGGCGATCTGGACAAGCTGGCGACGCAGAACCGCTTTTTGGAGCTGAAATATCAGGAGGCGAAGGAATTGGGGCAATAGCCCCGTCCTTCCCGGATGATCCACCTCACCCTCATCATCGTCGATTTTCTGACCGGGCTACTGGCCGCGGGCGCATGGGCGCTGGCGTCTGCGGGCGGGGCTATCGCGGCGGTGATCGGCGGCGGGGTGCTGGGCGTATCACTGTTCCGGCGCTGGCGGCGCAAGGGTTAGGGCCAAAACCGATCAAGACTACACGTCAACGAAGCATCCTCCCCCAGCGGGGGAGGTGGCTGGCCGAAGGCCAGACGGAGGGGTGTCGAGCCATCGATAGGGCGACACCCCTCCACCACACCCTTCGGGTGCGGTCCCCCTCCCCTTGCAGGGGAGGACCAGGAAGCGCGCGAAGTTAGTCGATTTTGACCCTAAGCGCCGCGCACGACCTGCAGCACTATGGCGTCGGACAGGGCTATGTCGAAATGCAGGCCAAAGCGTTTGGCCCGGACCCACACGACATGGGCCATGGCGACAATCCCTTCCGCCTCTATCCTGACGCGATCGCCTGCTTGCGGGGGGTGATCGCAATGGGCCAGCGCCCCCGTTGTCGACAGGTCCAATATATGCGCGCGCAGCGGCGTACCACGCAGGCGCAGCACCACCGGCTCGAACATCTTGTGCCGCGCGGCGATGCGCGGTTTAGGCCCTGACGGCGCAAGTGAAGCATGGTCGGTCATGAAGGAACCTCCCTGGCATCTTCATATTGCAGGAGCGAACAACAGCCAATCACCAGAAAGGATCAGGACCGCATTAACCCTGATTTTCGCTGTGATAGGCGCAAGGGACGATGCTGGCAGGGTCGGGGCGCGCGGCGATGCGGCGGAAACGGGCGAAATAGCCGCCTGCGGTCGGCTTGGGAATAACCTCTTCCAGCCGGAAGCCAATGGCCGCCAGTTCGCAGGCCAGCAGGCGCGGCGGCGTGCCATGCTGCTCCGTCGGACGGTTGGCATCGACGACGATCAGCTCGCCATCTTTTTTGAGTGCGGGGCTGAGATGCCAGAGGAAGGCGTAAGGCTCGGCAATCTCATGATACATATGGACCATCAATATCCGGTCGAAACTGTTGACCGGCAGGCGCGGATCTTCCGGCGCACCCAGCTTGACGCTGACATTGTCCAGTTTTTCGCGGGTGATGCGGCGGGACAGCGCCTCGATCACTTCAGGCATGATATCTTCGGCCAATACTCGCCCGCTTTTGCCGACGCGGGTGGCGAGGCGGACGGTATAATAGCCCTCTCCCGCGCCGATGTCCGCCACTGTCATGCCGGGGCGGATGCCCGCGCGGTCCATGATATCCTCCGCCTCATGCACCCGGTCGCGCGCCTCTTCGCTCGACCAGCGGGTCGATACGATGGGAGCGACCGGGCGGTCAGCCAACGGAAAGGGGGCAGCGGCGGGCGAACGGTCGGTCCCGTGCCCCGGCGACAGGCGGTCGCAGGCGGCCAGCAGGACAAGCATACCCGCCAGAGCCACCCGCACGATCATCAGTCGACATCCTCGACATCGACGCTCTCGCCCGTCACCTTCTGGCTGAGCGCAGCCGCCATGAACGGATCGAGCGCGCCGTCCAGCACATCGTCGGGCGCGGTGGAGGTGACGCCGGTGCGCAGATCCTTCACCAGCTGATAGGGTTGCAGCACATAGGAACGGATCTGGTGGCCCCAGCCAATCTCCGTCTTGGCCGCATATTCACCCGCGGTTACAGCTTCGCGCTTGGCCAGTTCCGCTTCGTAGAGCCGGGCCTTGAGCATATTCATCGCGGTGGCGCGATTCTTGTGCTGCGATCGGTCATTCTGCGACGCAACGATGATGCCAGACGGGACGTGGGTGATGCGGACCGCCGAATCGGTCGTGTTGACGTGCTGCCCGCCCGCGCCCGATGCGCGATAGGTGTCGATCTTGAGGTCGGATTCCTTGACCTCTATGTCGATATCATCGTCGATCACCGGATAGACCCAGACCGACGAGAAGCTAGTATGGCGGCGCGCGGCGCTGTCATAAGGGCTGATGCGGACCAGACGGTGGACGCCGCTTTCGGTCTTGGCATAGCCATAGGCATTTTCGCCCTTGATCAGGAAGGTCGCGGACTTGATGCCCGCCTGATCCCCCGCCTGATAATCGACCAGCTCCACCTTGTAACCGCGCCGTTCGGCCCAGCGGCGATACATGCGGCTGAGGATTTCGGCCCAGTCCTGACTCTCCGTGCCGCCAGCGCCAGCGTGAATTTCCAGATAGGTGTCGCTGCCATCGGCTTCGCCCGACAACAGCGCCTTGATCTTGTCCTCGTCCGCCCGGTCGGCCAGCGCCTTCAGGGCGGCAATGGCTTCGGCCACCATCTCCTCGTCGCCTTCGGCCTCTGCCATTTCGATGAGTTCGGCGGTGTCGGACTTTTCCGATGCGATGGCCTTCGTCGCGCCGATGGCGCTGTCCAGCCGCGTGCGCTCGCGCATCACCTCCTGCGCCAGTTTCGCATTGTCCCACAGTGTGGGGTCCTCGACGCGGGCGTTCAGCTCGTCGAGGCGGCGCAGCGCGCGGTCCCAGTCGAGCGACTGGCGCAGCAGAGCCAGCGCAGCGTCGATGCGATCAATATATTGCAGCGCTTCGGCGCGCATGGGTGGTCTCCAAAAACTCGGCCCGAAAGGGAACGCTCTCTAGCCGTTCGCCCTGAGCTTGTCGAAGGGCCGTCCTTTCTTGAGTAAATAGCGCTTCGTCAAGAAGAACAGGGCTTCGACGGGCTCAGCCCGAACGGTGTTGGGGTGATTTTAGTAAATCCCGCCTTGGTCGGACAGGAAGTCGCTGTCCGTGCGCGCCCGCGTCCGGCCAGCCGCGCGGGTTTCGGCTACCTTGGCCTGTTCCTCCGCCTCTTCCTTGCGGATGGTGCGGCGGGGTTCGGATTCGGGTTTGAAGGCTTCCCAGATGACCGCAGCCTTGGGTTCGCTGGTCGGCCAGGCACCATAGACGCGCTTGCCCGAACGGCGGTCGATGGCGACCATGCGGATGCCCGCAGGGGCGACGAAGGGCGTCTTTGGCATGGTTTCCAATATGGGGGCCATCGCCGCCTTCCAGATCGGCGCGGCGATGCGGCCGCCCTGCGCCCAGCCGCCAAGGCTGCGCGGCTGGTCGTAACCGATATAGACGCCCGCGACGAGATCGGGCGAACCGCCGACGAACCAGACATTGGTGGGACCGTTGGTGGTACCGGTCTTGCCGAACAGCGGGCGCTTAAGGTCCGCCAATACGGTGGCAGTGCCGCGCTGGACCACGCCTTCGGTGATGTGGACGACCTGATAGGCGGTCATCGGGTTCATCACCTGCTTACCTTCAAAACCAAAGCGCGGCATCGGCTTGCCGTCCCAATTGGCCGCGTTGCAGCCATCGCAGGCGCGCCAGCGTTCCGGCCAGATCACCTTGCCGCGCCGGTCCTGGACATAATCCATCACCCGCGAGGGGAATTGCCGCCCCTGATTGGCGAGCGCCGCATAGGCATTGACCATGCGTTCGACCGTGGTTTCGCCCGCGCCCAGCGCGAAGGAGAGATAGGGCTGATAATCGCCGATGCCCATGGTCTTGATGGTGCGGACGACCCGTTCCATCCCGGTCTGGCTGGCAGCGCGCACCGTCATGAGGTTGCGCGACTGTTCGACGCCCCAGCGCATCGTCTGCGGCCCGGCGCTGCCGCCGGAGAAGTTGCGAAAGCATTTCTGGCCCAGGCCCGCGCCCTGATAGACGCATAAGGGACCATCGACGATGATCGAGGCCGGGGTCATGCCGCCATCGAGCGCAGCGGCATAGACGAACGGCTTGATGGTCGAACCGGGCTGGCGCAGCGCCTGGGTGGCGCGGTTGTAGGAGGAAAGACGCGAATCAAAGCCGCCCTGCATCGCGCGGATGCGGCCCGAATGGACTTCCTCCACCACCATGCCGCCCGATACTTCGGGGATGGAGCGCAGCGCCCAGCTTCCCCCGTTGCGCGCGACCACGATCAGGTCGCCCGGCTTCATCGCGGAAAAGGCAGGGCCGCCGGTCTTGCGATAGGGGGTCTGCGCGGCACTGGCGGGGAGCGTGCCGGTGCTGCCGTCGGAAAAGCCAAGCTGCGCATCGGTCGATGTGCGGCTGACGACCACGGCGACGCGCCACTCCGCATAATCGACATCGATATAGCTGGCGGCCAGTTCGCGCTCCCAGCCATTGTCGATGTTGAGATGGCCAACCGGCCCGGACCAACCGCGCCCGGCGTCAAAGCGGAGAAGGCCGCCGCGCAGGGCATTCTGAGTACTCTCCTGCACCACCGGATCATAGGGGCTGCGCACCCACAGGCCACCGGCATAGATGCTGTTGGGACCATCGCTCGCCTTTTCCCCGAACCGGGCGATCAGGCGACGGCGCACTTCTTCCATATAATAGCCGCCCGCGCGCGCATCGAAGCCCGAACCGTGCATCGCGACGGTGCCGAGCGGCTGGGCCATCGCCGCATCGCGCTGAGCGGGCGTGATCCAGTTGCTCTTGACCATTTCGCCCAGCGCCCAGTTGCGCCGGTCGATCGCACGGGCATGGCCGGTCGGGCTTTCGGGGCGATAATTGGCCGGACCCTTGGGCAGGATCGAAAGATAGGCCATTTCGTGGAGCGCGAGGTCGGCGACATCCTTGTCGAAATAGGCGCGGGCGGCAGCCTGCACCCCATAGGCGTTACGACCCAGAAATATCTGGTTGAGATAGAGTTCGAGGATCTGCTGTTTGGTCAGCACATTTTCCATGCGCCAAGCCAGGATCATCTCCTTCACCTTGCGCGTGGGCGAATATTCGTCGCCGATCAGCAGATTCTTGGCCACCTGCTGCGTGATGGTAGAGCCGCCGCGCGCGCGCTGGCCGGAGCCGAGCTTGCTGGCATAATCGACCACGGCCCCTGCAAAACCGGGGAAATCGACGCCATGATGGTCGAAGAAGGTCTTGTCCTCCGCCGCCAGATAGGCGTGGATCAGTTGCGGGGGATAATCGCTAAATTGCAGCTGGACGCGCCGTTCGCGAGCATAGCTGTGGACCGGCTGGCCATTAATGTCGCGCACGATGGTGGGCAGCGGCGGCTCATATTCCAGCAAGGTCGCCGCGTCCGGCAGGCCGCGCGCGAAGATCAGCCAGAACAGCGCGCAAAAGAGCAGGAAGCCGCCCAGCAGAATTGCCGCCCAGCGGAACAGGCGGCGCTGCCAGAGCGGGCGCAGACGGTCCAGCACGCCGCCAGCGTCGCGGCGCAGGCGATAGGCGAAGGACGATGCGGGCGGATTGGAACGGGCCTCTTCCATGACGGATCAGGCTCTAAGGTCAAAAAGCCTGAAGCGCCAGTGGGGATCGTTGAAGCTGGTTCGGCGATGCCAATCCTACCCTCCAAGGTCGGGGATTGTATCTGACCTTTCGCAATCCTCCACGTCATGCTGAATTTATTTCAGCATCCATTTCTCGTCCCAAGCGGCGGCTCGTGGGGCACGATGGATGCTGAAACAAGTTCAGCATGACGAACTATGATAGGGCGTGTCCATACGCGACAGCCCCACCCCCGGCGGGGCTGATTTGGCGTGATCACCCTCCCGTCGCACCTCCGTGCATCGCCAGCTTGCGGGCGAAGTGGACCTCGATCGCGCGGGAGACGCCGCGGGCGATTTTTTGCTGGCCTTCGCGCGAGGCGAGGAAGGCGGCGTCGTCGGCGTTGCTGATGTAACCGGTCTCGAACAGGACCGAGGGCGTGTCGGGCGCCTTCAACACCATCAGCGAGGCGAAGCGGTGATAGGCGCTGCGGAAGGGGACATAGGGCGATGCTTCGCGCTGGAGCAGGCGGGCGAAACTGGCCGAGATGTTCATCGATTCGCGCTGGGTCAGGTCGATGAGGATCGAGGAGACGTCGCCCGACTGGCCGCCAAGGTTCACGCCATTAATGATGTCGGCCTTATTCTCCCGCGCCGCCAGCCGGGCCGCTTCGCGGTCGGACGCGGTTTCGGACAAGGTATAGACGGTCGCGCCATGGGCTTCGGCATTTTCCGCCGCGTCGGCATGGACCGAGATGAACAGGTCAGCGCCCAGCTTGCGCGCGATGCCATAGCGTTCCTGCAACACGAGATATTTGTCATCGTCACGGGTCAGCGCCACCCGGACGCGGCCGGACTTGACCAGTTGATCGCGGATCGCCTGGGCAATGGCGAGCGTCACATCCTTTTCGCGCTTGCCATTTTCCTTGTTGATCGCGCCCGGATCATGGCCGCCATGGCCCGCGTCGATAACGATCAGCGGGCGGGTGCCGTCACGCGCGCCCTCGACCGGCGGCAGCGCGACGCCGCGTGCCATCGACGGGATCGGCACGGTGATGGAATGGAGCCGCTTTTGCGGCCGGGCGCTCATATTGGCGGGCGCGTCGAAGCTGGTGCGGCCCCTACCCACCGCGGTGCGAAAGGCGTTGTCGGTTGCGCCCTTGAGCGAAAAACTCAGCGATTTGCCGTCGGGCGCGATCTGTGCGTCGCCCAGCGTTGCGGGGCTGGCGAGGTCGAGGACGACGCGGGCGGTCCCTTCGCTCAACTGCCCCTGTCGCACGGCAGCGATCGCGCCATTGCCGGGCGCAAACTGACCGCGACCTACTTGCGCGCCGCTGATGTCGAGCGCGATCCGACGCGGCGTATCGAGCAGGAAGGCGGACGCGCCATCGACCCGATCATCGAAACGGACGATGACGCGATCGTCGCGCACGTCGACGGCATAGATGCCACCGGCGCTGCCGGGCGCTGCCATCGTCAGGGTGCTTGCAAGGGCAAGGCTCTGCAACATGCGCCGTTTGTGCATCGCATCGATGCGGGCCGTCCAGCCAAATGTCATGCGCTTATCCGTTCAGCGTCCCCACGCTAAACCCCGGATTAAGCACAGCCTGTTGTCGCGCCGTAAAATGAGAGGGTTAATATGATTTTCAGCAAGAAGGGGGATAAGAGCCCTTGTTTGGAACGGGCTTCGCCCATTCGTGCCGCACCAGCCCGCTCCCCCACCCGGCCTCCCACAGTATATCCTGATTGGGAGGCCGGGTGGGGGAGCGGGCCGGTGCGGTCTACAAAAGTCGGATCATAATATTTCAGGCAGCCGTTGCCCCGTGGGTCTTTGACTGCTACCCATTCACATTCCCGTAAGACTTGCCTGTTTCATGGCAGCGATGCGGGGCATCAAGAGAGGCATCGGCGCGCACTCTGCGCGCCAAAGGATGCCAGTAACAGGTTGACGCTGCATGAGGCATGAATTCCATTCCACGCTTGCCCCGGTAACGGGCGATGCGGCGTGGATGGTCCGGCCCGGCGATTTGTCCGGCCCTGCCGACGCAGCAGACACGCAACATTTCCTTCAAACCTGGACGACGCCGCAACCCGCGCCCCTTTCGGCGCGCGCGTGGTCGTCCCTTCACTATCGCGTGGCGGCGCGGCCTTGTGCCGCAGCCCGTCCACGCCGGAGACTATTACATGACAATGCGTATGCTGATCGATGCGCGCCACCGGGAAGAAACCCGTGTCGCGGTCGTCAAGGGTAACCGGATCGAGGAATTCGACTTCGAGTCCGCTGAGCACAAGCAGCTCAAGGGCAATATCTATCTGGCCAAGGTAACGCGGGTCGAACCCTCGTTGCAGGCCGCCTTCGTCGATTATGGCGGCAACCGCCACGGCTTCCTCGCTTTTAGCGAAATCCATCCCGACTATTATCAGATCCCGCGTGAGGACCGCGAAGCGCTGCTGCGCGAAGAACGCGCCCATGCCGAGGAAGAGGCCGCGCTGCGCGCCGATTTCGACGATGAGGATGACGAGGACGGCGAAGGCAGCGTCGAGACCGTCGAGGCGACCCATCATCATGATGATGAGGACGGCCATGACGAGCAGGATGGCGGCGAACAGGCCGAAGGCGGCGAGACCGAGGGCAATGGCGGACGCGGCAATGGTCGCGGGCGTGGACGTGGCCGGGGTGGCGATGATGCCGCCGACGAACTGCGCCGCAAGCGCATGGCGCTGCGCCGTCGCTACAAGATTCAGGACGTCATCAAGCGCCGCCAGGTGCTGCTGGTCCAGGTCGTCAAGGAAGAACGCGGCAATAAAGGCGCGGCGCTGACCAGCTATTTGTCGCTGGCCGGTCGTTACTGCGTGCTGATGCCCAATACTTCGCATGGCGGCGGCATTTCGCGCAAGATCAGCAATGCGGCGGACCGCAAGCGGTTGAAGTCGATCATCGCCGACATGGCGCTGCCATCGTCGATGGGCTGCATCGTGCGCACCGCCGGTCTCCAGCGCACCAAGGTCGAGATCAAGCGTGACTTCGACTATCTCGCCCGGCTGTGGGACGAGATTCGCGAAAATACGATGAAGTCGGCCGCGCCTGCGCTGATCCACAATGACAGCGACCTCATCAAGCGGGCGATCCGCGATATCTACAACAAGGATATCGAGGAAGTCATCGTCGAGGGCGAGCATGGCTATAAGGCCGCCAAGGACTTTATGCGCCTGCTGATGCCCAGCCATGCGCGCAAGGTGAAGGGCTATGCCGACGCGGTGTCGCTGTTCCAGCGCGCAGGCGTCGAGGATCAGCTGGCCGCCATGTACAACCCGGTGGTGCAGCTGAAATCGGGCGGCTATCTGGTCATCAACCCGACCGAAGCCTTGGTGTCGATCGACATCAACTCCGGCCGGTCGACTCGCGAACATGGCATCGAACAGACCGCGGTTGCGACCAATCTGGAAGCCGCGCGCGAGATTGCGCGCCAGTTGCGCCTGCGCGACATGGCGGGCCTTGTCGTCATCGACTTTATCGACATGGAGGTGAACTCCAACATCCGCAAGGTCGAGAAGGCGATGAAAGACGCGCTGAAGGACGATCGCGCGCGCATTCAGGTCGGCCGGATTTCGGGCTTTGGCCTGATGGAAATGAGCCGCCAGCGCCTGCGCACGGGCGTGCTGGAAGCATCGACCCGCCAGTGCCCGCATTGCGAAGGCACAGGTCTGGTCCGCACCGCATCGTCGGCTGGCCTGTCCGCGTTGCGGATGCTGGAAGAGGAAGCAGCGCGTGGGCGCGGCAACGTCATCACGCTGCGCGCCAGCCAGGAAGCGGCCTTCTACGTCCTGAACAACAAGCGCCGCGAACTGGACGAAATCGAGCAGCGCTATGGCGTCAGCATCGTCGTCCTGCCCGATGGCGAGGTTGAAGGCGCGCGCATGTCGGTCGAGCCGAGCGGCCCGCGTCCCGAACGCGTCGTGACCTATGCCCCGATGGATCAGGATGACGACGATCTCGACCTGATCGAGGAAGAAGAGGAAGAAGAAGAGGCGCTGGCCGAGGACGAGGAAGAGGTCGTTGCCGAGCGTGAGCCGCGTGGCGACCGCGCCGAGCAGGGCGACCGGGGCGAGGATCGCGATGGCAATCGCCGCCGCCGCCGTCGCCGTCGTCGTCGTGGTGGCCAGCGCGATGAAAATCGCGTCGAGGGTGAAGCCCGAGAAGAAGCCGAAGCTGGTGCCGATGCCACGGATGCCGAAGAAGGCACCGCCGAGGACAGCGACAGCGAGGCCGAAGCCACTGCAACCACCGCCGAAACCGAGGAAGAGGGCGCTGCCCGTCGTCGTGGCCGTCGTGGTCGTCGTGGCGGTCGTCGTCGTCGCGAAGGTGGTGAAAATGCCGCCGAAGCCGGTGCAGAAACCGTGGATGCTGAATCGGTTACCGATGATGCGCCCGTGGTCGAGGACGCCACTGTTGAGGAGGCTCCCACCGAGGAAGCCCCCAAGACCCGCCGTCGTCCCCGCGCCCGCAAGCCCAAGGCCGATAGCGCGCCGGTGACCGAAGCGCCGGTGACCGAAGCGATCGTCGAGGAAGCGCCGGTTGAGGTCGCAGTCGAAGCCCCTGCCGAGGTCGTGGCCGAGGCCGCACCCGCCAAGCCCCGCCGTGGTCGTCGCACCAAGGCGCAGATCGCGGCTGATGCTGCTGCGGCGGACGCCGTCGTCGAAGCGCCGGTGGCGGAAGAAGCGCCTGCCAAGCCCAAGCGCACCCGTCGCAAGAAGGCTGACGTCGCGGTGGAAGCAGAAGCGGCGCCTGCGGTCGAAGCACCGGTCGTGGTCGAGGAAGCCCCGGCTGCCGAGACAGTGGCAGCGGAAGGCGAATCCGAAGGCGTCAATGAAGATGGCTCGCCGCGTCGCGGCTGGTGGCAGCGCACCTTTGGCCAATAAGGCCGGAGCGTAAGCCCATGAAAAAACGCCGCTGCTTATCCGGTCATATCCGGTGCGCAGCGGCGTTTTTCGTTTGGCGCGCTGCTTCACCGGCGGTTCATGGCGTGCATGGCAGTGGCGGCGCGTGATGGTCCGAATGTTCCGATGGCTTGCCCTGCTGCTGGGTGCGTTCATGCTGATGGCGCGCCCGGCGCTGGCGCAGAGCATCTTGCGCGATGCCGAGACCGAAGCCTTCATGGCCGATATGTCCGCGCCGCTGGTCAAGGCGGCGGGTATGGACCCGCGCAATGTCCAGGTGCTGGTGATCAACGATCCCGAAATCAACGCCTTCGTCGCGGGCGGCCAATATGTGTGGGTGCATAGCGGGCTGATCGCGCAGGCCGACAATGTGAACCAGTTGCAGGGCGTGGTGGCGCATGAACTGGGGCATATTGAGGGTGGCCATATCGTCCGCTTTGGCGAGGGGATTCGCGAGGCGACGGGCGTGACGCTGCTCAGTCTTGTGCTGGGTGCCGCCGCGATCGCGGCGGGCGGCGCGGAAGCGGGCATGGGGATCATGGGGCTGGGCCAGCAGGCGGCCATGACCAAATTCCTGGCCTTTTCGCGTGGGCAGGAAAGCTCCGCCGATCTGGCCGGCGCGCGCTATCTGAGCGCGGCAGGCGTCAGCGGCCGGGGCAGCCTGGAATTTTTCAAGAAGCTGCAAAATCAGGAATATCGCCTCGCGATCCCGCAGGACAATAGTTATGGCCGCACCCATCCGCTGTCGGGCGAACGGATCAATGTGCTGCGCGAAGTCTATACCGTTGACCCCGCGTGGGAAAAGCCGGTCGACCGGGGGCTGGAGCAGCGGTTCGAGCGGATCAAGGCCAAGCTGGTCGGCTTCGTGTCCGAACCGACCCAAACCCTGATCAAATATCCCGAAAGCGACCAGTCGATCCCGGCCCATTATGCCAGAGCCTATGCCTGGCACAAAAGCGCCTATCCGCAGCGCGCCCTCTATGAGGCCGACGCGCTGCTGGCGGCGGCGCCGGACGACCCCTATTTTCTGGAACTGAAAGGCCAGATATTGCTGGAAAGCGGTCGCCCCAAGGACGCGGTCGCGCCGCTGCGCGAGGCGGTGCGGCTGACCAACCAGCCGCTGATTTCGGTACTGCTGGCCCATGCGTTGATCGCGACCGAGGATGAGGCGAATTTTGCCGAGGCCGAGCAGGTGCTGCGGCTGGCGGTGGCGCGCGACCGGGAAAATCCCTTCGCCTGGTATCAACTGGGCGTCGTCTATGAACGGCGCGGCGACACGCCCCGCGCGGCGCTGGCGACGGCGGAACGCTATGCCATGATCGGTGAGCATCCGATGGCGCTGCGCAGTGCGGATGCGGCGATGCAGGGGCTGAAACCGGGCACGGTTGACTATCTGCGGGCGCAGGATATCGCCATGGTATCGCGCGCCGCGATCGAGCAGCAGCGGAAGAAACGATAAGATGACGCAGCAAAACCGGCCGACATTCCGCACGGCCCTTTCCAACAGGATGATCCAGATGACCCTTGGCGCTTTCGCCTTTATCGCGGCGGCCGCCGGGACCGCATTGGCCGTGCAGGCTCCCGCTGGCGTGACTGCCACGGACAAGAGCGCGATCGAGAAAATCGTCCATGACTATATTCTTGAGCATCCTGAAATCATACCGCAGGCGATCGAGAAATTGCAGGCGAAGCGGATGTCTGGGACGATTTCCGACAATCGCGCCGCGCTGGAAAAGCCCTATGCCGGGGCGTGGGAAGGCGCGGTCAATGCCGATGTCACCGTGGTTGAATTTTTCGACTATGCCTGTGGCTATTGCCGCGCGTCGCTGCCTGATCTGGCCAAGCTGGTCGGGTCGGACGCAAAGGTGAAGGTCGTGTATCGCGAACTGCCGATCCTGTCGGAAGAAAGCAGCGACGCGGCCAAAGTATCGCTGCTGGCGGCCGAGCGCGGCCAATATATGGCCTATCACAAGGCGATGTATGGCGCGGGCAAGGTGACGCGCGATACGATCGTCGCGGCGGCGGCAAAGGCTGGGATCGCCAAGGCTGACGCGGAAGCCGCGATCACATCGAGCAAATATGACGCCGAAATCCAGTCCAACATCGCACTGGCCCAGAAATTGCAGGCCAGCGGGACGCCAACCTTCGTGATCGGCGACCAGGTGCTGAACGGCGCGGTTGGCTTCGACGCGCTAAAGGGCGGCGTGGCGGCGGCGCGGGCGAAGTAAATGCGTGATCCTCCTCTTGCAGGGGAGGTGGATGGCCGCAGGCCAGACGGAGGGGTGTCGAGCCATCGAGAAGGCGACACCCCTCCACCACCAGCTACGCTGGCGGTCCCCCTCCCCTTGCAGGGGAGGATTTCAGTTAGGTAATGTCCGGCGTCCTCCGCCATTGACTTCCCCCCCCCATTTGCCTATCGGACGCCCCCTGAACATGCGGCCGCTGCTTTGGCGGCCCTTTTTTGTCACGCCCGATTCTCTAGTTGTTTTTTGAGGAATGAACGATGAAGCGCACTTTTCAGCCGAGCAATCTGGTTCGGAAGCGCCGTCACGGTTATCGCGCCCGCATGGCGACCCCCGGCGGCCGCAACATCATCCGCGCCCGTCGTGCGCGCGGCCGCAAGAGCCTGAGCGCCTGATCGAAGGGCCGCCTTCGGCTGCGCCTGCCATCATGGGCAAGCGGGCCGATTTCCTGGCGGCCAATCGCGGCAAGCGCGCACCGATGCCGGGATTCGTCCTGCTGGTGCGTGAGCGCGACGATGGCGATCCGGCGATGCGCTTTGGCATCACGGTCACGAAAAAGATTGGCGGCGCCGTCATCCGTAACCGGATGAAGCGCCGCTTTCGCGTTCTCGCGCGCGAATTGCTGCCGTTGCATGGCTATGCCGGTGCCGATCATGTGCTGATCGGTCGCGACGGCGGCAAGGAACGCGATTTCGCCCTGCTGCGCACCGAACTGGAAAAGGCGCTGCGCAAGATTGCGCGCGCGCCCTTGTCCGGCGAGGCACCGCCGCGCAACGGGCCGCGTGCCGGCCATGGCCGGGGCAAGGGCAAAGTCGGCGCATGATCGCCCGCCTCCTGATCCTGATCGCGCGCTTTTGGCAGATCGGCCCTTCGCGCATCCTGCCCCCCTCCTGCCGCTATGCCCCCTCCTGCTCCGAATATGCGATCCAGGCGGTGCGCAAATATGGCGCGATCAAGGGTAGCTGGTTGGCGGGTAAGCGGCTAATGCGATGCCACCCATGGGGCGGTTCGGGCTATGACCCGGTCCCCTGACACAGATATAAGACGGCGGAGCCGAACAACGTGGACGACAAGAAGAATATCATTCTGGCGGTGCTGCTGACCGCGGCGATCCTGTTCGGCTGGCCCTATGTATCCACTTATTTCTTCCCGGCGGCCAACCCGCCCGCAACGAAGATAGAGGGTGGCAAGACCACGCCGGTCGCCAACCCCGCAGCGGACCCTGCCGCCGACAGCGTAACCGCGATTCGCGACCGCGCGCTGGTGCTGAAGGAAAGCCCGCGTATCCCGATCCGCACGCCCAAGCTGGACGGGTCGATCAACCTGAAGGGCGCGCGCATCGATGACATCGTGCTGCCCACCTATCGTGAGACGATCGCCAAGGATTCGCCAGCGGTGCGGCTCTACAGCCCCGCTGGCACGCAGGACGCCTATTTCGCCGGTTTCGGCTGGCAGGGCGAAGGGCTGAAAACGCCGAACAAGGACACGGTCTGGACCGCGCAGGGCAGCGAACTGACTCCGACAAGTCCGGTCACGCTGACATGGAATAATGGCGCAGGCCAGACGTTCGAGATTCGCCTGAGCGTCGATGAAAATTACATGATCTCCGCCGCGCAGAAAGTGTCGAACAGCGGCACCGGCGCTGTGGGCGTAAAGCCCTATGGCTATATCAGCCGCAGCAGCATCCCCAAGGACCCCGATACCTGGACCATCCATATCGGCCCGATGGGCGTGTTCAACAACGCGGCCAATTATGACGTGAATTATGCGGATCTGGATGAAGGTCCGTCCACCCGCGATTTCCAGTCCAAGGGCGGCTGGATCGGCTTTACCGACAAATATTGGCTGTCGGCGCTGGTGCCGGGCAAGGATGCCGATGTCGCGGCGCAGTTCCGCAAAGGCGCTGGCACGCAATATCAGGCCGATGTTGCGCTGGCGTCCACCATGTTGGCACCAGGCAAGGCCGTCACGCAGACGCAGCGCCTGTTCGTCGGGGCCAAGGAGGTCAAGACGCTCCAGGCCTATGAGCGTGACGGCGTCAAGCTGTTCGACCGCGCGATCGACTGGGGCTGGTTCTACTGGTTCGAGCAGCCGATCTTCGCCCTGCTGCACTGGTTGTTCGAGACGCTGGGTAATTTCGGTGTAGCGATCATCTGCCTGACCTTCGTGGTGCGCGGCCTGATGTTCCCGGTCGCCCAGCGCCAGTTCGCCAGCATGGCCGCGATGCGCGCTGTGCAGCCCAAGATGAAGGCGCTGCAGGAGAAATATAAGGACGACAAGCCCAAGCTCCAGCAGGAGATGATGGCGTTGTACAAGACGGAGAAGGTCAACCCGCTGGCCGGGTGCCTGCCGATCTTCATCCAAATTCCGATCTTCTTCGCCCTCTACAAGGTGCTGATGCTGACGATCGAAATGCGGCACCAGCCGTTCGTGCTGTGGATCAAGGATCTGTCAGCGCCCGACCCGCTGCATATCCTGAACCTGTTTGGCCTGCTGCCCTTCACGCCCCCATCCTTCCTGGCGATCGGCGTGCTGGCGGTGCTGCTGGGCATTTCGATGTGGTTGCAGTTCAAGCTGAACCCCGCGCAGATGGACCCGATGCAGCAGCAGATCTTTGCGATCATGCCGTGGATGATGATGTTCATCATGGCGCCGTTCGCGGCGGGCCTGCTGGTCTACTGGATCACCAACAACTGCCTGTCGATGGCGCAGCAATGGTGGTTGTACCGCAAACATCCCGTGCTGAACGCGGCGGTCGCGAAGTAGGCAGGGCCAAACCTAAGTCCCCGTTCGTGCTGAGTAGGGACTGAGCGAAGCCGAAGGACCGTATCGAAGCATCGCGCGGCCTTCCGGCCCTTCGATACGCCGCTTCGACTGCGCTCAGCGGCTACTCAGGGCGAACGGAGATATATATGACCGAACAAGACAATACCGACCTGACCGAAGAAGCGCGCAAGGTTTTTTCCGGGCCGATCACCTTCCTCAAATCCGCGCCGACGCTGGAATTTCTGCCCGACATGGCGGTGAATGAGGTCGCCTTTGCGGGCCGGTCCAATGTCGGCAAATCATCGCTGCTCAACGCGCTGACCAACCGCAACAATCTGGCGCGCACGTCGAACACGCCGGGGCGGACGCAGGAATTGAACTTCTTTGAGGTGGGCGAACCGCTGCGCTTCCGCCTGGTCGACATGCCCGGCTATGGCTATGCCAAGGCACCCAAGGATGTAGTGCGGAAGTGGAAGTTCCTGGTGAACGACTATCTGCGCGGGCGCGCGGCATTGAAGCGGGCGCTGGTGCTGATCGACAGCCGCCACGGCATCAAGGAGGTCGATACCGACATGCTCGACATGCTCGACGGCGCAGCGGTGAGCTATCGCATCATCCTGACCAAGGCGGACAAGATCAAGGCGAGCGAACTGGCGGCGGTCACCGAACAGACTGCGCTGGCCATCCGCAAGCGCCCCGCCGCCCACCCGGACATCATCGCCACGTCCGCCGAAAAGGGCATGGGCCTGCCCGAACTGCGCGCCGCCGTGCTGGAAGCGGTGACGATCGGCTGAAATTATGCCCTAAAATCCTCCCCCGGCGGGGGAGGAGCCATATTTTGCCTTGAGGAACCGACCATGGCCGACGACGAATATGTCTATGACGAAGCGACCGGCGAGTGGATCAGCGCCGCCGATGCCGCGCAGGCCGACAGTGAGCCGAACAGTGTCGAAGTGCGTGATTCGGTTGGCAACCTGCTGGCCGATGGCGATCAGGTGACGTTGATCAAGGATCTGACGGTCAAGGGCGCTGGCCAGACGCTGAAGCGGGGCACGCTGATCAAATCGATCCGGCTGACCGGGGACGCACAGGAAATCGACTGCAAATTTGACGGGATCAAGGGGCTGGTGCTGCGCGCCGAATTTGTGCGCAAGCGGTGAGCCGCAGGATCGCGCGATGGGTGCTGGCGCTGGCCTATCTGGTCGCTGGGGTCGCGCATTTGGGATCGCCCGGCGGCTTCATTGCGATCACGCCGGGCTGGGTGCCCTATCCTGCCACGATGATCTTGCTGACCGGCTTGGCCGAGATCGCGGGCGCGGCCGGGCTGATGGTGCCGCGGTTACGCAGGGCGGCGGGCATTGGTCTGGCGCTCTATGCGCTGTGCGTGTGGCCCGCCAATATCAACCATGCTTTCAATGATATAGCGATTGGCGGCGTGCATCTGGGCTGGGCCTATCATGGGCCGCGACTGGCGTTGCAGCCGGTGATCATCTGGTGGGCGCTGTGGGCGGCCCATGTCATCGACTGGCCCTTTGCCCGCCGCGATTAGCCAGCGATTGTCTTTCCGGTTCAACGCCCTACTGTGCGCCCTTTCCTACAGACGAGCGTGAGAGAGCATGATGACCCGGCATCTTCCCTGGATAGCAGTCGCTATCATCGGCGCGGTGGCGCTGGGCGTTGTCGCGGTGTCGCGCGGCGAGGCGGTCAATGCATTGTGGATCGTGGTGGCGGCGGTCAGCTGCTTTCTGGTCGCCTATCGCTATTATGCCCTGTTCATCGCTCGCCATGTGATGCGGCTAGACCCGTCGCGGCCGACCCCGGCGCTGCGCCGTGCCGATGGGCTGGACTATGTCGCGACCGACCGCACCGTGCTGTTCGGTCATCATTTCGCGGCGATCGCAGGCGCGGGGCCGCTGGTCGGCCCGGTGCTGGCGGCGCAGATGGGCTATCTGCCCGGCACATTATGGATCATCGTCGGCGTCGTGCTGGCGGGCGCGGTGCAGGATTTCATGATCCTGTTCATTTCCATGCGCCGCGACGGCAAGTCGCTGGGCGAACTGATCCGCATGGAAATGGGGCAATGGGCCGGGACGATCGCCCTGTTCGGTGCGTTCATGATCATGGTCATCATTCTGGCGGTGCTGGCGCTGATCGTGGTCAAGGCGCTGGCCGAGAGTCCGTGGGGCATGTTCACCGTTGCCGCGACCGTGCCGCTGGCGATGGTCATGGGGGCATACACCCGCTGGATCAGGCCGGGGCGGATTGGCGAAGTGTCACTGCTAGGGCTGGTCGGTTTGCTGGCCGCGATCGTCTATGGACAGGCGGTGGCCGCGTCGCCCTTCTGGGGACCGGTGTTTACCTTCACACCGCTGACGCTGTGCTGGATCTTGATCGGCTATGGCGCGGTGGCGTCGGTGCTGCCGGTATGGCTGTTGCTGGCACCGCGCGATTATCTGTCGACCTTCCTCAAGATCGGGGCGATTGCGGCGCTGGCGGTCGGCATCGTCATCATGGCCCCGCCGCTCAAAATGCCCGCGCTGACGCAGTTTGTGGATGGCGGCGGGCCGGTCTGGGCCGGTGGCCTGTTCCCCTTCCTGTTCATCACCATCGCCTGCGGCGCGGTGTCGGGTTTCCATGCGCTGATTTCCAGCGGCACCACGCCCAAGCTGATCGCCAGCGAAGCCCATGCCCCGGTGATCGGCTATGGCGCGATGCTGATGGAGGCGTTCGTGGCAATCATGGCGCTGGTCGGCGCGTCGATCCTGGACCCCGGCATCTATTTCACGATGAACAGCCCCGCCGCGCTGATCGGCACCGATGCGGCGAGTGCGTCAGCCGCCGTGACTGCCATGGGCTTTCCGATCTCGCCCGACCTCATCACCCAGACGGCGAAGGATGTCGGCGAACATAGCATCATCAGCCGCGCGGGTGGCGCGCCGACGCTGGCGGTGGCGATGGCGGAGATATTCAGCCATGTCGTCGGCGGCCCGGCGATGAAGGCCTTTTGGTATCATTTCGCGATTCTTTTCGAGGCGCTGTTCATCCTGACGGCGGTGGACGCAGGGACACGCGCCGGGCGCTTCATGTTGCAGGACCTGATCGGGCTGGCGGTGCCAAGCTTCAAGCAGAGCAAGGGCCATATGCCGGGTATCGTCGCCACGGCGCTGACGGTCGCGGCCTGGGGGTTCTTCCTGCATCAGGGGGTCACCGATCCGCTGGGCGGGGTGAATACGCTGTGGCCGGTGTTCGGTATTTCCAACCAGATGCTGGCGGCGATCGCGCTGATGCTGGGGACGGCGGTGCTGTTCCGCATGAAGCGCGACCGCTACGCCTGGGTGACGATGATACCGACCGCCTGGCTGCTGGTCTGCACTTTGTCGGCAGGATGGCTCAAGCTGTTCTCCGCCGATGCCAAGGTCGGTTTCCTGGCCCATGCCGCTAAATTCAGCGCAGCGGCAGACGCGGGCGAGGTGCTGGCCCCGGCCAAATCGATGGCGCAAATGGAGCGCATCATCTTCAATGACCGGGTCGATGCGGCGCTGGTCGCGCTGTTCCTGTCGGTCGTGCTGGCGCTGCTGGTCTTTACCATCCGCACCTGCATTGCCGCGCGGCGAATCGCAGCGCCGACAGCGCGCGAAATTCCGGCGCAACTGGTGCCGGCGGAATGAGCGGATTTCTGACCATGCTGCGGCAGACCGCGCGGCTGATGGTCGGGATGCCCGACTATGACGCCTATCTGCGCCATATGCTGACCCATCATCCCGACCAGCCCGCGATGGACCGGACACAGTTTTTTCGCGATCGGCAGGAAGCGCGCTATGGCGGCAAAAATGGCGGCAAATGCTGCTGATCCGCGTAATATTACCACTGTAAAATATCAATCTGGGACAGAAAGTTACAGGCCAAGTGCAAAACAGGATTGATCCGTGCGATCATCCTGCTAGGCGGCAGCGTCCTTTGTGCCCGACAGCTTGAGGGATATGCCCCCTGCCCCATCCCTTGCGGCAGGGGGCAGTTTGTTTCAGCGCCGGGCGTTGAAGCCCGCGACCATCCCCGCGGTGATCGACAGCGCGATTTCCGCCGCGCCGATCGCGCCGATGTCCAGCCCTGCCGGGCCGTCGATTCGGGCCAGATCATCCGCGCCGAAGCCCTGCCCCGCCAACCGCTCCAGCCGCGCGGCGTGGCTCTTGCGTGATCCGAGCGCAGCGACATAGCCGGTCGGCGCGCGCAGTGCCGCCTCCAGCGCCGGATCGTCAATCTTGATGTCGTGACTGAGCGTCACCACCGCAGTCGATTCGCCGGGGAAACGCGCGGCGATGGCTTCGTCAGGCCAGCGATCATCCAGTTCAACGCCGGGGAAGCGTTCCGCCGTCAGGAACCGCCCGCGCGGGTCGATCACCACCGGGGTCACGCCAATGGCCTGTGCCAGCGGGACGAGCGACTGGGCGATCTGGACCGCGCCGACGATGAGCAGGCGGCGTGGCGGATCATAGCGGTTGAGGAAATCGCCCTCGCCCGCCTGTTCGCGGGTGATCCCGCTGGCAAGGTCGGTCGCCAGCGTCAGCGCCCGACCCCGCGCGCTGGCGGCCTCGATCCGGTCGAACAGGTCGGGGGCAAAGCCACCATCCCCCACGGGTTGGACCAGGACGGCAATCTCCCCGCCGCAGGGCAGGCCGACTTCCCACGCATCGCCATCGGCGACACCATAGGTCGCGACATGGGCGGCGCGCCCGGCAATGACTTCGGCAGCGCGGTGCAGCACGTCGCTTTCAACGCAACCGCCCGAAATACTGCCTTCAAAGCGGCCGTCCTGATGCACGATCATATGACTGCCGCGCGGGCGTGGGGCGGACCCCCAGGTCGATACCACCGTCGCCAGCGCCAGCCTTGCACCCCGCCATTCGACTGCCTTGCGGATCACCGCGCCATTATCGTTCAAATCGGGACTCCTTTGGCGCACAGATAGGCACGGCTGACGCGCTACACCAGACGCCTGCCGGTCCAGACGACCCGCCCGACAATATCCACCAGCGCCGGGTCGATATCGGTCCAGTCGGGATAATGGAGATTGTCGCTGACGACGCTGAAGCGCCCGCGCAATGGGCCCATCGCGATCCGCTTGACCATCAAGACTCCGTCGAGCCGCAACACATAGACGCCGTCGCGCAACCGGGTGGCGTCATCGTCATGATCGACCATGATGTCGTCGCCATCGCTGAGCGTCGGGGCCATCGATTCGCCATCGACCCGGATGATCGACACGCGCTGCGGCCTTACCCCCAGGTGGCGGAGCCAATGGGCGTCAAAAGCCATCACGCCGGCGGCGCGCTCATCATCGTCCAGCGTGCCAACGCCCGCCGACGCGCCCAGCGCCAGGCGCGGCACCGCCACCACGGCAGGCATCCCCCGCGTGCGGGCGGGGATGGCCACCGGCGCAGCGCCGCCCCCCAGCATCTGTTCGGCCACGCCGAAATAGCGAGCCAGCACATGCCGGTCCGCCTCATCCAGTTTGCGCGGGGTGCCGCGTTTGATGAACTGCTGGATATAGGCGGGGTTGCGACCGATCAGGCGGGACAGATCGGCATAATTTTCTCCCCGTTCGGCAATCAGCCGATCCAGCGCGATCCGGGCGTTCTGCGATTCATCCATATCCAGTCCATAATGATAGGAATTTTCCTAGACAAGTAGGAAATTGGCTCAGAGATAGGAATATACCTATCGGCTTGCAGCGGGCGAGTCGGGCCAACAGGGGAGAAAGAAGCCGATGCTGTTGCATGCGATCGAACGATTCCTTCGCCAATATGACATGCCGCCAACCACCTTCGGTCGCGCCAGCACGCGCGATCCACGGCTGGTTTTCGACCTGCGCCAAGGGCGCGAGCCGGGGGACCGCGTGAGGAGACGAATAGAACATTTCATGAACACATATCGCAGGAGCATCAGCCAATGACAAGCGTGCATCATGGATTTCGGCCTGAGAATCTGGTCCGAAACAAACCGATAGGAAAAACCCAGCGCGACCCGTTGCCGCGTCTGCTGGGGCAACTGCTCAAGCGCGCTGGCGCACCGACGACGATCGAGCGCGCGGTGAGCCGCCCCTGGGCCAGCGCCCTGTTCGAGGGCCGTCGTCATGTCATCGCGCTGCGCCTGTCGGGCGCGACGGTCGCGACGCGACTCTGCGATTTTGTCGAAGGCATAGAGAGCGCGGAATGGCAGTTGCCTGGCCATTTCGTCGCCGACATCACGATCGACGACACGCGGGAGGAGGAGAATGAAATCCGGCTGGAGTTGTCCGCGCTGACGATCGAGGACTGGTAAGGGGTTAGCGCCCCCGGCCAGCCATGCTGCGCAATGCACCAAGCGCAGCGCGCAGGGCATCGTCGGCGTCCTGCGCCACCATGTCGCGCACCGGCACGGCGGGTGTGACCGGCATGTCGGCGATGACCCGCACGGCGCCTGTTTCCGCCGCCGGGGCGCGGCTGCGCAGGGCGAGGCCACGTTCCAGCCGCTGGGTCAGTTCAGTGATCGACAGACCCTGGGTCGGGATGGGATCAAGGAGCGGGGGCGTGACGGGCGCTGCGTCTTGCGGCGCTTCGTCCGCCACGTCTGGTTCGACCAGCGGCGCGGCGAGCCGCTGGAAGGTCGGCAGGGGCAATTCTTCCTCGGCAATCGGCAAGGGCGCGCTGGGCATGACCAGACCGACGGACGGGACGATGGCGTCCTGCTCCGGTTCGGGATGCATCACCAGCGGCCTGCGGATCGCGTCGGGGCGGGCAAAAATGTCGATACCGTTGAAGTCGCGGCTGGCAAAGATGGGCGCGCGGGCGGGCGCATCGGGGTGCGCATCGGCGCGGCGCAGCGACGGAATGGCGTCATCGACAGGGGCAACACGTCCCCGCGCCAGCGCGGTCAGTTTGGAAAAGGCGAAACCCATTTTTCTTGCTCCCTGGACGCGCAACCTGCGTCCTTCTTGTTCAGCTGGCCGGTCCTGCCGGCGCATCATCCCCATCAGTCCCACCGCCATCAATGCGGCAAAGCCCGCCAGCAGCAGTCGGGCTTTCAACCCCAGCGGCGGTGCGGCGGCGGGCAAACTTTCCGACAGGCCACTTGACGCCACGACCATTTCGATCAGCCCGACCGGAATCCACAGCACCAACAGCGCCGCGGTCATGCCGCCCAGCGCCATGATGGCGATCCCCCTTGTCTGTGCTGCCTTCATGGCCACTTTGCTTCTTCAAACCTCGCTCAGGCCGCCGCGCGCGTGCCGGTAGGACGCGCCAGCAGCCGCTGGTAAACAGGTTCGTAACGCAAAATGTTTGACGACCAGTTACGCTCGCGCTCGACAAAGACGCGGGCGAGCGCACGCCGTTCGTCCCAGATGCTACGATCGGCAAACAGGCCTGCCAGCGCGGCGGCCATGCCTGCCGGATCGTCTGGCGGGAACAACGTGCCCGTAACACCATCCTCGATCAGTTCGCGGTGGCCGCCCACGCTGGACGCGGCGACCAATTGCCCCTGCGCCATGGCTTCGAGCGGCTTTAGGGGCGTGACGAGATCGGTCAGCCGCATCGCCTTGCGCGGATAGGCCAATATGTCGATCTGGGCATAATAATGTTCGACCTGATCGTGCGGGACGCGCCCGACAAAGACGATATGGTCGGCAAAGGGGGAGGCAAGCGCCTGATCGCGCAGCGCCTGTTCGCGCGGGCCGCCACCCACCAGCAGCAACTTGGCTTTGGGCCGGGCGCGGACAAGTCGCGGCATCGCGGCGATCAGATCGTCCAGCCCTTCATAATCATAGAAGCTGCCGATGAAGCCGACGACGTCCGCCCCTTCAAGGCCGAGTTGTGCCGTCAGCGCGGGGTCACGCGGCACGGGTGTGCCGAACTGGTCCATATCAACGCCATTGGGCGACACGATGATCTTGGCCGGGTCGATGCCGCGCGTGGCAAGATCGCTGCGCAGCCCTTCGCAGATGACCGCGACCGCATCGGCATTGCGCACGGCATGGGTTTCGAGCTGGCGGGTCAGCCAGTAACGCGGGCTGCCCTCCGTCCCGGTGCCATTGCCGACCGCCGCATCTTCCCAGAAGGCGCGGATTTCATAGACTAAAGGGATGCCATGACGCTTGGCGACGCGCTGCGCGGCGATGGCGTTCAGCACCGGCGAATGGGCGTGGATGATGTCGGGCCGCCATTGCTGCACCAGCGCCTCGATCGCGTCGGCATGGGCGGCAATGTCGCGCCATTCGCGCAGCACCGGATTGCCGGTGGCGGGCGCGCCGGGGGTACGGTGGAAATGGAGGCCATCGATCACCTCCTCCAGCGGTCCCGAAGCGCTGTGGCGATGCCCGGTTATGCCGCGCACGTCCCAGCCCCTGGCCAGCTGCGCACGCAGGATGGCGCGGGTGCGGAAGGTGTAGCCGCTGTGCAGTGGCAGGCTGTGGTCCAGCACATGAAGAATATGGGTCATAGCCCATGGACTTAACCACAAAAGGTTTAACGGCCCGTCAACTGTGTCGCGTTAGGGAGGGTCGGGTAGCCAGTGGAACCACCAAGACGCAATGATCGACACCCTGTCCCTGCTGATCAGCCATGGCGTGATCCTGCTCGCCGCGTGGCGGCTGTTGCCGCGCGCCGATCTGGATCGTGATCCGCCAGTCGAGGAAAGCGCGCGCGATGCGTGATCTGTTCTTCCTCGCCTTTCTGGGCATATTCTTCCTGATGGGGCTTAGGCGGCCATTCCTGCTGGTCGCGGTCTATGCCTATATCGACATCGTATCGCCCCAGCGTCTGTCCTATTTCCTGCTCAATTCGATCCCGATTTCCGCCATCGCTTTTGCGGCGATGGTGGGCGCGTGGCTGGTCATTGACGACAAGAAGGATTGCCGCTTTTCCGCGCGGCAGGTGCTGCTGCTGATTCTGCTGATCTGGTGCGGCTATACCACCGCGACCGCCGATTTCCCCGCCGAGGCGCTGACCAAATGGAACTGGGTGTGGAAGGCGATCATCGCGGGCATCTTCCTGCCGCTCACGCTCCGCACGCGCCTGCGAATCGAGGCGATGACGGTTTTCATGATCCTGTGCGCCAGCACGATCATCATCAATGGCGGCATGAAAACGGCGCTGTCGGGCGGCGGCTATGGCGTGCTGAACCTGATGGTCGACAATAATAGCGGCCTATATGAAGGGTCTATCATCAGCTGCGTCGCGATTTCGCTGATCCCGCTGATCCTGTGGCTGTCCAGACATGGCACCATCTTTTCGCCGGACGACTGGCGGGTGAAGGCGTTTTGCTACTGCCTGTGCCTGGCCTGCCTGTTGATGCCGATCGGCACTGAAGCGCGCACGGGCCTTGTCTGCATCGTTATTCTGGCCGGGCTGATGCTGGTGCGCTCGCCCCGGCGTTTCGTCTATGGGCCGCTGATGTTGCTGACGGCGCTGGTTTCCATCCCCTTCCTGCCTGCCAGCTTCACCCAGCGGATGCAGACGATCGAAAATCATCAGGGCGACGAGAGCGCCTCCACCCGCGTGGCGGTGTGGATGTGGACGCTCGATTATGTGAAAACCCATCCGGGCGGTGGCGGCTTCGACAATTATCTCCAGAACAGCTTTACCTATTTCGCGCAGAGCGAAGTGGGCGATGGCGACGCCAAGCGGGTCGAGCGGCGGCTGGTGACCGACAAGGGCCGGGCCTATCACAGCGCCTATTTCGAGATGCTGGGTGAGCAGGGCTATTTCGGCTTTCTGCTCTGGGCGCTGATCCATGGCATCTGCTTCATCCGTACCGAAATGATCCGCCGCCTGTATCGCAAACGAGCGGGACCGGATGAGGCGTGGATCGCGCCCTTCGCGCTGGCGCTGCAACAGGGGCATATCATCTATATGATCGGATCACTGTTCGTGGGCATCGCCTATCAGCCCTTCATCTTCATGATGCTGGCGCTCCAGATCGGTTTGGACACTTATCTGAGCCGTAGGCGGAAGGCCGCGGCGCGGCTCGACCTGAACGCCGCGATGAACCGGTCGCGCGGGGCGCTGGCATGAGCGGCGAGCTGCGCGCGCTGGGGCTGGTCCATGGCCTGTTGCTGGGGCTGCTGCTGGCGTCGCCACTGATCGCGCCGGGGCTGCTGCCATGGGGCGTGGAGGCCTTATTCATCATCGGCGCGTTCCAGTTGCGGCTGGCCGACCGGCGTTGGGACATGCGCGATGGCTGGCGCAGCTGGATCAGCCATATCCGCATGGCGCCGTTGCGACTGATCCCCTGGGGCGCGGCGGCGACCGTCGCGCTGATCGCGGGCAATGGCGCGCGGGCGCAGGCGATCCTGATCGCCGCGTCGCTGTGCGAGTTACTGGTCTATCCGGTCTGCACCCATGTGCTGGCGCGACTGTCCCGGCGCGTGGTCGGCGCGGTGCTGGTATTGCTGATCCTGATCGGGTTGAGCGCTGTCGGCGAGACGATCCGCTACATGATCGGTTTCATGACCGGGATGAGCGCCTGCCTGTTCTGGTTGCGCGGTCCCGATGGCGAGGCCCATGCGCTGGGGCTGGCGCTGGCCGGGCTGGTAGCTGCGGCGATAGCACCGGTGCTTTGGCCTGTCGCCCTGCCCGTCGCCTTCCCTGCCGCCATCGTCTGCGCAACGCTCGCGCTGGCGCATGTCTCGATGCTGCGCCGCCGCCCCGTCCCGTGGCGGGCGGGCGGTGGCACACAGGTCAGGCCGTGACGGTTCCGACTTCTGCCACGGCCTTGCTGAAGTGCGGAACGAAGCGATGAAAGGTGGGTTTTTGGCCATGAGAAGGACAATATGGCCAGCCAACCCCTTATCCATGTAGATGACAGCATCCCCGGCATTTCGCGACGCGCGCTCAAGAGCGGCTGGGGCTATTACCAGCCCGATGGCGGACGCATCGCCGACCGGGACGAGATTGGGCGGCTGAACGCCATCGCCCTGCCGCCCGCCTATCGCGATTGCTGGTTCTGCCCGATGCCCCATGGCCATATATTGGCGACGGGGCATGACGAGCGGGGCCGCAAGCAATATCGCTATCACCCGGAATTTCGTGCTGACCGGGAGGCACAGAAATATGAAGGCTGTGCCGGTTTCGGTCGCGCCCTGCCCAAATTGCGCGCGCAACTGGAGGCGGACCTTTCACGGCGCGGGTTGCGCAAGGAACGGACGATCGCGGCTGTCGTGCGGCTGCTGGACGTCGGCCATTTGCGGGTCGGCAACGAACATTATGCCACGACCAACAAGAGTTTCGGCGCGACGACCCTGCGCCGCCGCCATATCGACCTGACCGGCAAGGCGCTGACGCTGCGCTATCGCGCCAAGTCGGGCAAGCAGCATCAGGTGACGCTGACCGACAAAAGGCTGCTGCGCTTCGTGCGGCAGGTGCAGGATTTGCCGGGTCAGCATCTGTTCCAATATCTGGACGAGGATGGCGAGGCGCGGCCGATCACGTCGAGCGACGTCAACGCCTATATCGCGCAGGCCATGGGCGGTCCCTTTACCGCCAAGCATTTCCGCACTTGGGGCGCATCGACCGTCGCGGTTGCCACATTGGCGGCCGGGCCGGTGTCAATGAAGGCCTTGCTGGAGCCGGTGGCGGCTGCGCTGGGCAACACGCCCGCGATCAGCCGCAAAAGCTATATCCACCCTGCCCTGCTCGACCTGTGCAAGGATGGGCAGGACGCATGGCGCGCGGGGCTTCGCCTGCCGCGTCAGACACGCTATCTGTCCCGCGAGGAACGCGGACTCATCGCATTTCTCGACACTTTAGCCTGATACAGACTAACGGGACCAGCATGGCCAATAAAACTGAACCTGCCGCCGCCGCACCGGTGCGCGCCCCCGATTTCGTCGAAATGTGGCGATCGACCAGCGATTGGTTCGCTGTTCACTATGTCCAGATCATCGTCGCCATTGGCGCGGGCGTTCTGATCTACCTCGTCCTGGCGGCGCTGCGCTCGTTCGGGAAAAGGTGGCGTGGCACCCGTGGCGACCCGCTGGGCTATGCCAATGTGCTGGGTCGGGCGGTGGCGCGGACATCGCATTTCTTCATGGTAATGGTCGCGGCCAAGCTGGTCGCGGGTTACGCCGATCCGCCTGCGGTACTGTTCAAGACGATCGCCTTCCTCTTCACCATCGCCGCCGTGTTGCAGGGCGCGATCTGGGCGCGGGAGATCATCTTGGGGCTGATCGAGCGAAAGACGCTGGCGGAGGATGGCCAGGGTGAGACGCTGGCCAACGCCATGGGCCTGATTCGCGTGCTGGTGACCTTTGCCCTGTTCGCGATCGCCACTATCGTTGTGCTGGACAATCTGGGCGTCAACGTCACCGGCTTGGTTGCGGGTCTCGGCATTGGCGGCATCGCCATTGGCCTGGCCGCCCAAGGGATATTTTCCGACCTGTTCGCCGCGCTTTCGATCATCTTCGACAAGCCGTTCCGGCGCGGCGAGACGATCACCTATGACACCACGACCGCGACGGTGGAAAAAATTGGCCTCAAATCAACACGATTACGCGCCGTCACTGGCGAAAAGAAAGTGATGTCCAACGCCAATTTGTTGCAGAAGGAAATTACCAGCTACTTGACGCTGGATCACCGCCGCATCAAATTTGCCGTCGGCGTCATTTATCAAACACCGCCACAGCTTGCCGACCAGATCCCCGCTATATTGCGTGAGACTGTCGAAGCGCATGACGGCGTGTTCATCCGATCCGGCTTTGTCAATTTCGGAGCGTCCAGTCTGGATTTTGAAGTCGAGTTCGACGTGTATCTACCAGACTGGGATTCGATTTATCAGGTGCGGCACAAGGTCGGGCTTGCCGTATTGCGGCGGTTTAACGAGGCCGGGATTGAATTTGCCTATCCGACCCAGACGACCTTCACGGCCGCCCCGGACGGACAGATGATCATGCCCTATGCGGAAATTCAGCCCGTGCGCCGGGTCTGACTCGGCCTATTCACCCATGCCCCACAGGCTGCCGGGCTGAAGCAAGCCGTCCTCCAGCGCCAGCCCGCCGTCGCGATCCCGCGCCAGCAACAGCGCACCGTCAAGGTCGGTCCAGTCCGCCCCCTGCGCCACCAGCGCGGCGGGCGCGATGCCAAGCGACGTGCCGAGCATACAACCGACCATGACGCGGAACCCCCGGTCTCGCGCCGCTTGGCGCAGCGCCAGCGCCTCGGTGAGGCCGCCGGCCTTGTCGAGCTTGATATTCACGGCGTCGAAATCGCCCAGCCGATCAAGGTCCGCGCTGGTGTGGCAGCTTTCGTCGGCGCAGAGCGGCAGCGGTGCACGGACCCCGGCCAGCGCCGCTTCCCGACCATGGATCACCGGCTGTTCGATCATCTCGACGCCAAGGTCGGCCAGCGCCTGCGCCTCTGCGGCTATATCCAGATCATGCCAGCTTTCATTGGCATCGACGATCAGCCGCGCGTTTGGCGCGCCAGCCCGCACGGCAGCGATGCGCGCGCGGTCGCCCTCGCCAGTCAGCTTGCATTTGAGCAGGGCAAAGCCGCGCCCCGCCGCCGTGCGGGCGGCAGCCTCCATGGTGGCGGGATCGCCCAGACTGATGGTAAAGGCGGTGGGTAGCGGGGTGGGTGCGTTGAGGCCAGCGAGCTGCCACACCGGTACGCCTGCCCGCTTCGCCTCCAGATCCCAGAGTGCGCAGTCGAGCGCATTGCGCGCCGCGCCGCGCGGCATCTGCGTCAATAGCGCCTGCCGGTCGAACGTTCCAGCATAGGCGCGGATTGCGGCTGCGCAGCCTTCTGCCGTTTCACCCTCATAATAGATGGCCGTCCCCTCGCCCCGGCCGACATAGGTGCCATCGCCCACAGTGCAGACGACCACATCCACATCCGTCTTGGCCCCGCGAGCGATGATGAACGCGCCTGCGACCGGCCAGCGTTCGACGGTCGCGGACAATAGGTGGATCATTGCTGGCTCCAATGGCGTGAAAAGACTGATTGCCTATGCGCGAAAGTCGCGGACGCCACCAGCCCCGCCCCATTGAGGCGCGGCGGGCAGCCTGCTAAGCGCCGCACATGGAGGAACAACCCACCCCGTCGCCGCGCGCCAGCGCCCGTCCCGCGCTTGGCAGCCTGGCGATGCTGTGGATGTTCGCCAAACGCTATCCGGGGCGGATCGCGGGCGCGCTGGCTGCGCTGATCGTGTCGTCCGCCGCGACGCTGGGCATCCCCAGCGGCTTCCGGCTGGTGATCGACCGGGGCTTTATGGGCGGGGGCGATATCAGCCGCTGGTTCGAATATCTGCTGCTGATCGTCATCATCCTGGCGATCGCCAGTGCGCTGCGCTTTTACTTCGTGTCCTGGCTGGGCGAGCGGGTCGTTGCCGATATTCGCAGCGCGACCCAGGCCAATTTGCTGCGGCAGGCGCCCCGCTTCTTCGAGGAGAACCGCCCGTCCGAGATCGCGTCGCGCATGACTGCCGATACCGCTGTGGTCGAGCAGGTGGTCGGATCGACCGTGTCGATCGCGCTGCGCAATCTGGTGACCGGGGTTGGTGGCCTCATCTATCTCTTTGCGCTGGCCCCCAAGCTGGCGGCGATGCTGCTGCTGGGTATCCCGATCATCCTGCTGGTGCTGGTCAGTCTGGGGCGCAAGGTGCGCAGCCTGTCGCGCGCGAGTCAGGACCGGCTGGCTGACGTCGGCAGCGTGACCAACGAAGTGCTGGCGGCGATGAAGATCGTCCAGGCGTTCGGGCAGGAGGCGCGGGAGGCGGCGCGGTTCGACGCCACGGTCGAAAGCGGGTTCGGCACCGCGCGGCGGCGCATCCGGTTGCGCGCGATCATGACGGCGGTGGTAATATCGCTGGTGTTCGGATCGATCACGGCGGTGATGTGGCAGGGTGCGCTGGACGTCGCGGCGGGGAAGCTGTCGGGGGGCAGCATTGCCGCGTTCGTGCTGACCGGCGGACTGGTCGCAGGCGCCTTCGGATCGCTCTCTGAAAGCTGGGGCGATCTGCTGCGCGGCGCGGGGGCGGCCAGTCGCCTGCATGAGTTGATGACAGCGACGCCGGACATATTGCCACCCGCCAGCCCGACCGTGCTTCCGCGTGCGGCACATGGCGCGCGGCTGACGTTCGAAGATGTGCATTTTCATTATCCCACCCGGCCCGATCAGGCCGCACTCAATGGCGTGTCGATCGACGTTGCGCCGGGCGAGACGGTGGCCGTGGTCGGGCCTTCGGGGGCTGGCAAATCGACGCTGATCCAGTTGGCGTTGCGATTCTACGATCCCGCATCGGGCGTGATCCGGCTGAACGGCGTGCCACTGCCACAGGCTGATCCGGCAGCGATCCGTGCGATGATGGCGATGGTGCCGCAGGATAGCGTGATCTTCGCCGCGTCGGCGCGCGACAATCTGCGCTATGGGCGGTGGGACGCGTCCGACGAGCAGATTTGGGATGCCGCCCGCGCCGCCAATGCGGAGGGCTTCCTGCGCGCGCTACCGCAAGGACTGGACAGTCCGATGGGGGAAGCGGGCACCCGCCTGTCGGGCGGGCAGCGGCAAAGGCTGTCGATCGCACGCGCGCTGCTGCGCGATGCGCCGATCCTGCTACTGGATGAAGCGACATCAGCGCTCGATGCCGAATCGGAGCGGCTGGTGCAGGATGCGCTTGGCCGGTTGATGGAGGGGCGCACGACCATCGTCATCGCCCATAGGCTGGCGACGGTGCGCGCCGCTGACCGGATCATCGTGCTGGACGAAGGTCGGATCGTCGAACAGGGCGATCATGCTTCGCTGGTCGCGCAGGGCGGTCTTTATGCGCGCCTTGCCAGTTTGCAGTTTCAGGATGCGCCGCTCGCCTGACCTTTGGCCGCCGCCGTTCAGACGAACGCCGGGCCGCTGCTCAGCTTGATGATATGATCGAGAATTGCGGGATGGAGCGGGCGTTCGAAGGCACAGCCTGCCTCATGCGCGCGCGACCACAGGACGCGGGCGCGACGCCCCTCGAAGCCCGGCAGCATGACCCATAATTCACTGCCGCTGGTCAGCTTCATGAAGCTCTGGAGACGAAAGCCGGTGACGGAGACGTCCGCGATGCGGCTGTTGAACCAGGTTTCACCGGGACGGCGCACACGGACGCTGATCTGCACATAGGCGCGCTCGGCGAGCCGTGCTTTTCGATCCAAGTCAGTCTGTCGTTCGGCGCTCATGGCTCACTATCGCCCGTCCTTCGCCACCATTATCGGCGATTGGCGTAAGCAAAGGGTTAAGAGTCTGTCTGGAATGCGCGAAAGGCGAGAACAAAAAAAGGGGCCACCCGAAGGTGACCCCTGAAAGATCGGCATTATCACCATCCCGATGCCGCCCTGCCCGCCTGGAAAAACGGGAAGTCCTGACACAAACTGGCAGGCGCGGACAATCAGCGTTTAGAAATTGCCATATTGTTCGTTGCCGACGAAGCCCAGCTTCGTCACGCCCGCACGCTTGATCTCCGCCAGCACCTCATCAACGGTGACATAACGGGTCTGCGCGTTCGGCTGGAACTGAAGTTCCGGCTCGACCGGCAGGCGCAGCGACTGCTGCAGATATTGACGCAGGGTCAGCAGGTCGATCGCCGAACCGTTCCAGGTGATGATCCCGGCCGGGTCGATGGCAACCTTGTTCTTCACCGGATCGATCGGGCTATCCGTCGGCGGTGCGCTCTGCGGCAGGTCGATCTTGACCGCGTGGGTCTGGATCGGAATCGTGATGATGAACATGATGAGGAGAACAAGCATGACGTCGATCAACGGCGTCGTGTTCATTTCCATCATCGGTTCGCCTTCATCGGAACCCATGCTCATGGCCATAGCGAAATCTCCTTAATCAGCCGGTCAGAGGCGCTGCGTCGTCGTGCCGGGTTCCGGCTCGGAGATGAAGCCCACCTTGGGGAAACCGGCGCGCTGCATCGTGTAGATCGTACCACCGATGCACCGGTAGGGGGTGTTGATGTCACCGCGGATATGCACTTCTGGCATGTCTTCGGGCGTCATATTTTCGACGCCGCCTGCCTTCTTGATATCCGATTCCAGCTTCGCCACGGCCCGGTTGAGCAGATCGCTGGAATCGACCTTGGTCATGTTCCAGAAAACAGCGCAGCTGCCATCCGACCCGGTAGTGACCGAGAGAGAGACATTTTCGGGCTTCGTCGTGGTCGGCTCGAACGCCACCTTGGGAAGTTGCAGTTCGACCGTCTGGACGACGACCGGGACCGCGATGAGAAAGATGATGAGCAACACCAGCATGACGTCGACGAGCGGCGTCGTGTTGATGTCGGACAACGGTTTGTCGTCACCGCCGCCGGGGCCAACACTCATTGCCATTGATAATATCCTAACATTGGTGTCGATGGCGCCTCACCATCGCGACGAGGCCCATGGTCGGCGGGGAACGGGATGGTCGCAGCGGCCATCCCGTTCCCGCGCCGGCATCTCAAGACAATCAGGCCTTGGTCGGCGCAGCAACCGGCTTGGCAGCAGGTGCGGCGGGAGCCGGAGCAACGCTGGGCTTAACCGCGCCGTTCGACACCAGATAGGCCAGCAGATCGACCGTGAAGCCGTTAAGCTGTTCGGCGATCGACTTGTTGCGGCGCTGCAGGAAGTTGTAGGCCAGCACCGCGGGAACGGCCACGGCCAGACCCAGGGCGGTCATGATGAGCGCTTCACCGACCGGCCCTGCGACCGCGTCGATCGACGCCTGACCGGCTGCACCGATCTTGATCAGCGCGCGATAGATGCCGATAACCGTACCGAACAGACCGATGAACGGCGAGGTCGAACCCACGGTTGCGAGGAAGGCGAGACCGCCGCCCAGCGACGAGTTGATCGCGGCTTCCGAACGACCGAGCGAACCGTGCAGCCAGTCATGCGCTTCGACCGGATCAGTCAGCTTGGTATGTTCTTCCTGCGCCTTGATGCCGTCATCGACGATCTGCTTGTAGGCGGAGTTCTTTTCCAGCTTGGCCGAGCCTTCCTTGATGTTGGCTGCGCGCCAGAAGGTCGCACGGACCTTCTTACCCTGGTTGATCACCTTCTGCTGTTCGATCAGCTTGGTGAAGAGAATGTAGAAAGTGCCGACCGACATGCCGCACAGGATGAGGAACACGGTCCAGGCGATCGTGCCGCCCTGTTCCAGAGCTTCCATAAGGCCATAGGGGTTTTCCGGCTTCGGCGCCGCAGCTGCGAGATACATCAACATGTTCAAGACTTCCCTCTCAATGAGATCAAGCTAGAGCAAGACGGCGCCGGGCGCGCACCTTGCCCGTTTGGATTATTCCGGCAGACGCCAGGTGATACGGCCATTGTACGTATCGGGCATTTCCGCACCGTCGGAACCCTTGGCCGGCTTGAAACGCGCACGGCGCGGCAGCAGGCGGCAGGTCGCCTCATCGAGGTCAGAGTGACCGGTCGAGGAGGTGATGGTGCAGTCGGTCACCCGACCGTCAGGCCCGATTTGCAGGCGGAAACCCGCCGTACCAGAGCGTTCTTCGCGCTGGGCGCGGCTCGGATAATCCGCATCGCTGAGCCAGCTGCCAGGCGAACTGCGCGGGGTAGCGCGGCTTGCAGCGACAGCGGGCGGCGGCGGTGGCGGTGGCGGTGGAGCGGCGACCGGAACCGGATTGAACACCGGAGGGGGTGTCCGAACAACGGTCATGGTCGGCGCTGGCGCCGGGGTCTGCACGATCGGCGGCGGGGCAACTACCGGCGGCGGCTCGACCGGCTGGTCTGGCGGCGGCGGTGGCGGCTCCTCATCCGGTGGCGGCGGCTCTTCCTTCACGTCGATCACGTTCAGCTGTTCTGCCGCCTTTTTGACATATTTCATGCCAAGACCGGTGACGAAGGCATAGCCAAGAACAGCGTGAATCAGGGCGACGATGATGATCGAGACAGTCCGACTCGATCCTTGCGAGTGGTCAGCATAGGCCATTCGGCAACGACACTCCTTAACTCATCTTACCAGTGGTTTATACAAATCAGCCAAAAACGACCCAAGCCGACCGGGCTACCCCGGCCACCTTCGGCCCCTGTCCGTCCAATTGCTACCGTGCAAACTCCTATCGCGGCACATCGTGGCACGCAAACGCTTTATCGATATGTTCATTTGCGGTTACCATTTCATAGCGGAATGACTTGCCTGTGACATCCTTGCCACGAGCCAAAAACATAGGACGAAGCTGATGATGAAATCCACCACCCTGTTGTGCCGGCTCGCGCTGCCATGCCTCATTTCAGCCGCAAATCTCCCGGTTTTCCCTGCTTTAGCGCAACAATCGCCGGTGACAGCGCAATCGAGAGTTGCGGCGACCGCCCTGTCCTATGCCGACATTGTAGACCTGGCGGACAATGCGCCGCTGGTGGCCCATGTGCGAATCCGCAACATCATCACATTGAAGCCCGAACAGGCCGGAGACGTTCCTGCAGGCTATAAACGGCTGTTTATCGAGGGCGATGTGACGGGTTTGATTCGCGGTGAGGCGGGAATCACCCCCCTTGTCAGCTGGCTCTATGATGCCCCGATCGATGCGCGGGGCAAATTGCCCAAGCTAAAGAAAGCACAGGTCATCCTGTTCGCGCGGCCCGGCAGTCGGCCCGGCCAGATTCAGCTGGTTGCCCGTGACGCGCAGGTTCCGGCTACCCCCGCTCAAATCGACCGGGTCAAAGGCATATTGTCGGCACTGGTCGCGAGCGATGCCCCGCCGCGCATCCTGGGGCTGGGCGATGCCTTCCATGTCGCGGGCACGGTGGCGGGCGAGGGCGAGACGCAAATTTTCCTGCGCACCGAGAATGGCGATCCGGTGTCGCTCTCGATTCTCCGGCGGCCAAGTGAACCTCCCCGCTGGGCAGTGGCACTGGGCGAGATTGTCGACGAAGCCGCGCGCCCACCGGTTCCCGGCAGCCTGCTCTGGTATCGCCTTGCCTGCGCGTTGCCCCCTGCCCTGCCCGCCCGCGCGGTGCGCACCCTGTCCGTGCAGGATGCCGAAGCGGCGCGCGCCGACTACAGGCTAGTGATTGATGCGCTGGGGCCGTGCGGGCGGACGCGGACGCCCACCTGATACAGCTTTTGCTTGGACGGGCGCGCACCTGTCGCTATCAGCGCGGGCTTCATCACCTGCGCCGATTAGAGAGAGAGACGTCCCCATGACCAATCTGCACCGCCATGCCCCGCTGCGCGTCGCGCTCGTCGGCCTCGGCACGGTGGGCGGGGGCGTCATCCGGCTGCTCAACACCAATGGCGACCTGATCGCCCGGCGCGCGGGCTGCCCGATCCAGATCGTCGCCATTTCCGCGCGCGACCGGAACAAGGATCGCGGCGTCGACCTGTCCCCCTATGAATGGGTGGACGATATGAACAGCCTGGCCACGCGCGACGACATCGACGTCGTCGTCGAACTGATCGGCGGGTCGGACGGTCCGGCGCTGACGCTGGCGCGCCACTGCCTGACCGCAGGCAAGCCCTTCGTCACCGCGAACAAGGCGATGCTCGCCCATCATGGGCTGGACCTGGCCCGCCTTGCCGAAAAGGGCGGCATTGCGCTGAAATATGAAGCTGCGGTCGCAGGCGGCATCCCGGTGATCAAGGGGATGCGCGAAGGCGCCGCCGCGAACGAGATTTCGCGCGTCTACGGTATCCTCAACGGCACCTGCAACTACATCCTGACGACGATGGAGAAGGAAGGCCGGGGCTTTGGCGAGGTGCTGAAGGAAGCGCAGGAACTGGGCTATGCCGAAGCCGACCCCAGTTTCGACATTGACGGGGTTGATGCCGCGCACAAGCTGACCATCCTGGCCAGCCTGGCCTTCGGCACCGAACTGGATTTCGCCGCGGTCGCGACCACCGGCATCCGTCACGTCATTGCCGCTGACATTGCCGAAGCCGCCGCGCTGGGCTTCCGCATCCGGCTGGTTGGCATGGCGCAGAATGGCGCAGACGGGCTGTTCCAGCGGGTGCACCCGATGCTGGTGCCGCTCGATCATCCGCTGGCCCATGTCGATGGATCATTGAACGCCGTCGTGGTCGAAGGGAATTTCGTCGGCCGCCTCTTCTTTCAAGGACGCGGCGCAGGCGACGGCCCTACGGCGTCGGCGGTGGTTGCCGACCTGATCGACGTCGCGCGCGACGAATATGGCGACGCCTTTGCCATGCCGGTCGCCGCGCTGACCCCGCAAAATACTGCCGATGCAGGCGCACGGGTGGGCCGCACCTATTTGCGCTTCATGGTGCAGGACCGCCCCGGCGTGCTGGCCGAAATCGCCGCCGCCACTCGCGACGCGGGCGTATCGATCGAAAGCATGATCCAGCGCGGCGCGCATCAGGAGGATGGCGTGCTGGTCGCCATCGTCACCCATGCGGGCGAGGAACGCTGCATCCGCGACACGCTGGAGCGGCTTGCCGGATCGGAAAGCCTGCTCGGTACGCCGATGGTGATGCATATCCTGGATTGAGCGGTCCTAATGCTGCCCGGCGCCCTTGAAACGGTCCGGGAGCGGCGGCGGCGCGGAGAGGTCGACATCGGGATCGATGATCGCGGTCACGCTTTTGCGCACAACGTCCGCCACCTTGAACAGCGACAGACCACCGACACATCCCATCCCCTGCCCGCCGGTCACGCCGCAACTTCCCTGCCGTACCGCCGCTGCCGATGCACGCGGTGCATCCCCCCTCACGACACCGCCCTGTGTAGATTCGCGCGGCAGGGGCAGGCGTTCGCGCCCATTGCGTTCGGCACGATTCCCACACACGACAATCGCATTGCCGCTGCGGTCGCACGGTTTCACCACCTGAGTCCTGGCGCGATAGGCAGCCATCAACGCTTCGTCCGCCGCGTGCGCATCTAACGGCAAGAGGAGAATAAGGAGGCTGGCCAGGGATTTCATTGCACCCAATCCACCATGGAAACATGGCTGCATAATGGCCACTCCCCTTCCCTGCTCGACAAGTACGGGGCAACAGCCTATCCGCTCAGCCCATAAGAAAAGGCAGAGGAATGAAGATGGTGCAGGCAAGTTCGACGCTGGATCGCGTGTTGGTGCTGGAAATGGTCCGCGTTACCGAAGCGGCGGCCATTGCCGCGTCGAAGCTGATCGGCCGGGGCGATGAAAAGGCCGCTGACGCTGCCGCCGTCGAGGCCATGCGCCTTGCCTTTAACGACCTCTATATGGACGGGACCGTCGTCATCGGCGAAGGCGAACGCGACGAGGCGCCGATGCTCTATATTGGCGAGAAGGTCGGCAATGCGATCGGCTCCGGCCCCAAAATCGACATCGCGCTCGACCCGCTGGAAGGCACCACCATCACCGCCAAGGCCGGGCCGAACGCACTGGCCGTGCTGGCCATTTCCGAAGAAGGCGGACTACTCAACGCACCCGACGTCTATATGGACAAGCTGGCGGTGGGACCGGGCTATCCCGATGGGATCATCGATCTGGCCCGCTCGGCGAAGGAGAATGTCGAGGCGGTGGCCGCCGCCAAGGGCGTGGAACCCGCCGACATTATCGTGTGTGTGCTGGACCGCCCGCGTCATGAGAAATTGATCGCGGAACTGCGGGCGATTGGTTGCGGCATCATGCTGATCCCCGATGGCGACGTGGCCGGCGTGATCGCCACCACCGATCCTGAAACCACGATCGACATCTATATGGGGTCTGGCGGCGCGCCTGAGGGCGTGCTGGCCTGCGCCGCGCTGCGCTGCGTTGGCGGGCAGTTCAAAGGGCGCCTGCTGTTCCGCAATGAGGATGAGAAGCAGCGCGCGCGCAAATGGGGCATCACCGATCTCGACAAGATTTATGACCTGAAGGAACTGGCCAAGGGCGACTGCATCTTCGCCGCCACCGGCGTTACTGACGGGTCATTGCTCGACGGGGTCAAGCGGCTGCCCGGCGGCAAGCTGACAACTGAAAGCGTGGTGATGCGCGCCAGCACCGGCACGGTGCGCTGGGTCAAGGGCGAGCATCGGTTGAACCACAAACCGCTTTAAGCGACAGTGAGCCGGACATAGTGAAAGGGAGCCGACCGGCTCCCTTTTTTGTGGGTTGGGGCCGATGGAGACAAGCTACCCCGTTCGTTTCGAGCGAAGTCGAGAAACGTCGCGTACAGGTTTCTCGACTTCGCTCGAAACGAACGGAGACTGGGGTTTTTAACCGTAAGGCTTCACACTCTAGCGCCCGGCGCGGTGGTTGAGGTCGTGGCCCAGCGCCAGGATGCCGACGCCGATCAGCGTATAGACGCTTTCCTGCCAGCCATGGTCCATGGTCAGCGCGCCTGCCATCACCCCAAGCCCCAGCGATCCGATCGCGGCGGGCATCATGAAGCGGTGGACCATCGCACCATGGCCAAGCGCGATTGCGCCGAGCAATATGGCCAGCACCAGTCCGGCTTCATGAAAGATCGGACTTTCAAAAATGCCGCCCGCCGTCGCCAGCAGGCCCAGCACCACGGCGGTCACGAAGCAATGCGCCAGGCACAGGCCCGACAGCGCGATCGCGAAACGATCGAGACGGCCGGACAAGAGGAAGTGGCGAAGGGACTGCGACATGCTGGCCGTTACATAGGCCAGTCGATCATAAGTTACAACATATCATCGGATGTTTTTATGGACGGGCGCGAACCTGCCCTCCATCGCGCCTAAGCCGCCAGACGCAGGCAGTTACGGCCGCTATGCTTGGCGCGATAGAGCGCCTTGTCCGCTGCTTCGAGCATCGCCGATCGCGTCGATTCGCCGTCCAGTTTGACCAGACCCGCGCTGAAGGTGACGGAGATAGCCTCGCCGTCCGCCTCCCCGACCGGGATCGGATCGACCATACGGGCGCGCAGCCGTTCACAGATCATGCTGGCACGATCAATGTCGCTGTCAGTCAGCAGGATCGCAAATTCCTCGCCACCCAGACGACCGATACTGTCAATGGTCCGCAGCCCCGGCCGCAGCCGTTCGACAAAGGCGCTCAGCACCCGATCCCCTGCGCCATGGCCGTAACAGTCGTTCACCGCCTTGAAATGGTCAATGTCGATCAGCAACAGGCAGGACCGCGCGCCCTGACGCGCGCGTAATATTTCCGCTTCCAGCTTGTCGAGGAAGGCGCGGCGACTGTCTGCGCCGGTCAGCGAATCGCGCGCGGCGACCTGTTGCAGCGCCTGCTGGCGCGCCTTGTGCCGGGACATGTCGCGAATCATGCTGACGACGCCGACGGGCACGCCGCGTTCGTCCACCACGGCGCGGCTGACCATTTCGCACCATTGCAGTTCGCCGTCGGACACGAGGGAGCGAAATTCCACGGTTTGACTCACGCCTGGATGCGCCAGAACGCGGCGGTGGGTGGCGATGACGATCGCGCGGTCCTGCGGATCGACCAGATTGGCGGCGGACTGGCCGATCAGCAGTTCGGGCGCACAGCCAATCTGTTCGGCGGCCGAGGGGGAAGCATAATGGATGATGCCGTCCACGCCGATGTTGAGGACCACGTCGCCGCTATGTTCGGCAATGGCGCGATAGCGCGCCTCGCTATCCTGCAACATCAGGAACAGGCGGCGGCGACCGTTGAGTTCCGCCGCGACCAACATGCTCATCAGGAAGCTGAGGGCGAGGTAGAATTGAAAATATTGGACCCGCATACCCGTCGACCCAGGCAGCATGGTCATCG
The DNA here is from genome assembly GCF_057809795.1 of Sphingobium sp. FG125. Taxonomy (NCBI): domain Bacteria; kingdom Pseudomonadati; phylum Pseudomonadota; class Alphaproteobacteria; order Sphingomonadales; family Sphingobiaceae; genus Sphingobium; species Sphingobium sp. FG125. The sequence goes on along the minus strand of NZ_JBMDKQ010000020.1, from coordinate 25,023 downwards.
GGCCGACACCGTGCATGGTCGCCACCCCGCCGATCACCGCCAGGATGATGATGGACGCTGCCGCCCCCATTTGCCCGGTGCGGAAAGCGATCAGGACCAGCGGCAGGAACGACACGAACAATAGCGGGAAACGCGCCCAGAAGAAGATATGGACCATGGAAAGCGCAAACAGCGCCAGCAATGCGACGGTCTCGACCTTCGCCCGCACCGGCGTATCGCGCCACCAGCGGCCACATTCGCCCTGCAAGAACAGGATCAGGATCGGCGCAAACGTAAGCCCACCCAGCACATGGCCGCTATACCATTGCAGCCAGGATGCGCCGAACGGCACCGGCGTCAGGAAAGAGGCGACGATCGCCGCCATGGCAGCGGCGATGACATTGGCGACGCCGCACAGGGCAATGATGAATATGATAAGCGGGCGGATCGCGCCGATAATCCGGCGATCCGGCACGAAGCGACGGCAGATGATCGCAACGATCAGCGATTCGACGATATTGATCGCCGCCATCGGGATGGCGGCGAGCGGTCCCATGCCGAACAGGGCGGTGGCCATGGCGCTGGCGATGGCGCAGGCGATGATGGCGCGCGGCCAGTAGCGGGTGCGCGAGGTCAGCAGTTCGGCCATCAGGAAAGCGTTGGCGCCCCAGATGAAGGCTAGCCCGCCTTCAAAGCGGGAGAGCAGCAGCGCCAGCGTCGCCACGACGAAGTAGACGCTGCCGGTGATGACCGGCGCGAATATCGATGAGGAGTGACGAAGGGCGGACCGTTGCATGTTGGCAAGGAGGCTAGCGCCGCATCCTTAATATTTGCTCACCATTTGCCCGTAATGGCGGGAAAGGCCGCTGTAATAGCGTCGCAAAAACCCCGGCGCTTTCGCGCCGGGGTCGAGTATTTCAAAGCTGGGCCGAGGCGTCAGGCCGAGGCATCCGAAAGCAGCGGGTCGGTCGGCGCGGAGATGGACGGATTGCGATCCTTGATCGTAGCCCGCGCCGCGCGCACGCCCGCACCATAATCAGGGTGAACCTGATCAAACAGCTTGCACTGACGTTCCTCGATAAAGTCGGGGATGTCGCCCATGGCCGCGGCGATATTGGCGAACAACCGTTCCTTCTCGCCCGCGTCGAACAGTTCGAACAGGGCGCGTGGCTGGCTGAAATCGTCATTGCCCTCCCTGTGGTTCCACCGGTCTGCATCGCCCGAAATCCGCAGCGGCGGCTCCAGATATTTATTGTCCTCGACCGGCCCGCCAAAGCTGTTCGGCTCATAATAGGCCGCCGGATTGGGATTATTGGGGGTGAAGCGCATCGCCCCGTCCTTGTGATAATGATGGACCGGACATTTGGGGGCGTTGACCGGCAGCGCCTCATAATGGGTGCCGATGCGGTGGCGGTGCGCGTCGGCATAGGCGAAGATGCGCGCCTGGAGCATCTTGTCGGGCGAGAAACCGATGCCCGGCACGATGTTGGAGGGCGACATCGCCAGCTGCTCAATCTCCGCGAAATAATTGTCGGCGTTGCGGTTCAGTTCCATCACGCCGATGTCGATCGGCGGATAGTCGGCATGGGGCCACACTTTGGTGAGGTCGAACGGATTGTAGGGCGTGTTGTCCGCGTCCAGTTCGGGCATGATCTGAACCTGCACCTTCCATTTGGGGAAGTCGCCCTGCTCTATCGCCTCGAACAGATCCTCCTGCGTCGATTCGCGGGTGCGGCCCACGACCTGCGCCGCTTCCTCATTGGTCCAATGCTTGTGGCCCTGCATCGTCTTGAAGTGGAACTTGACCCAGAACCGCTCATTGGCGTCATTGATCAGGCTGAAAGTATGGCTGCCATAGCCGTTGATGTGGCGCACGTCGGTGGGCAGGCCGCGGTCCGACATCAGGATCGTTACCTGATGCAGCGATTCCGGGCTGAGCGACCAGAAGTCCCACATAGCCGTGGGCGAGCGCAAATTGGTGCGCGGGTGGCGCTTTTGCGTATGGATGAAATCGGGGAATTTCAGCGGGTCGCGGACGAAAAAGACCGGCGTATTGTTGCCGACCAGATCCCAATTGCCTTCAGGCGTGTAGAATTTCATCGCAAAGCCGCGCACGTCGCGTTCGGCATCCGCCGCACCCGCTTCGCCAGCCACGGTCGAAAAGCGCAGAATCATCGGCGTCTGCGCGCCCGGTTGCAGCACCTTCGCCTTGGTATAGGCGCTGATGTCGCCGGTGATGGTCAGCGTTCCGTGCGCGCCCCAGCCCTTGGCGTGGACGACGCGCTCAGGGATGCGTTCGCGATTCTGGTGGGCCAGCTTTTCGAGCAGCTGATAATCCTGGAGCAGCAGCGGGCCGCGCGGGCCAGCGCTCAGGCTGTTCTGATTGTCGGCGATCGGCGCGCCGCCGCTGGTCGTCATGATGGGCTTGTCGGCCATGATCTTGCTCCTCGTCTAGCGAATGGAGAAAGGATAAGCCGCCTTCAAGTTCCGGTGAAATTAATTAAAATGTGCTGACTGATCGAATTTTACGGTAAATCCGATAAGGCCGACATCAGGCCTTTTCCAGCGTGCATTGCAGCGGATGCTGGTTTTGCCGGGCGAAATCCATCACCTGATTGACCTTGGTCTCCGCCACTTCATAGCTGAAAATACCGCACACGCCGACGCCGCGCTGGTGAACATGCAGCATCACGCGAGTCGCCTGCTCCATATCCATGCGGAAAAATTGCTGGAGGACATGCACGACGAATTCCATCGGCGTGTAATCGTCATTGAGCATCAGCACTTTGTAGAGCGACGGCTTTTTCGTGCGGGTGCGGGTGCGCGTGGCAATGCCGACGCTGGGACCGGTGCCATCGCCCGGATCGTCGCGATCCTCCCCCGTCATCGTCACGGGGATCATCGATGCTGTCAAAATACTGGTCATGATGGGCGAGAATATGGCGATTTGTCGCTGCATGGCAAGGGGTCCGCGGGGACATGCGCCTGTGGTAACCATCTATTTTGCAGACAGCAAAAGGGCGCGCCCTCCGATATGGAGGGCGCGCCCCTGATGCGGCAAGTCCGATCGCTTAGGCGGCGAGCGACTTCACCTTGTCGGTGACCAGGGTCACGCGGGCGGTCAGCGGGCTGGCGACGTCACCGGCCAGCTTCATCATCGCTTCGCTGCTCTTGGCGGCTTCCTTGGTGAAATCATCGAAGCTGCTCGAAAACAGCTGGCTCTGCAGCTGGAAGAATTCGGTCGGCGTCTTGATGGTCGAGAAGGTCTTGAACGAGGCAGTCGCCTTCTCAAAGCTCTTGCGGCTGTAATCGACGGCTTCCTGGCCCAGCGTTTCCATGCCCTTGGCCGCGATCTTGCCGGATTCGACCAGCGCTTCGACATTGCCCTTGGCCAGGTCGCTCAGCTCTTCGATCGCCTTGGTCGACTTTTCGACGCTGGCCTTCGCCTTTTCGTTGAGGTCGGCATAGACGGTTTCCATCTTGGCCTTGGCGTCTTCAGCGAACTTCTTGCCGGTTTCGATTACGTCGTTCATCGTCTTAGTTCCTTCTATGGCGGACAGCGTATTGATTGCGAACGGTTCGGCCTGCTTGGGCAGGCTCTTGGTCATTTCGGGTTCGGCCGGGGCTTGCTGCGGCGCGGCGGCTACAGGCGCGTCGACCACTGGTTCAGCTTCCACGACCGGCTCAGCAACCGGCTCCGGGAGCGGCGGCGCATCGACGGCGGTGGTCGCCGCCACGATCGCGGACGGATTGGCGTCGATTGCCTTGACGCTCGATGCCGTCGCCTTGCGTGCGGTCGGCTTCTTGGGTGTCGGGGCGATCGCCGCCTCGGCAGCCTTGAGCGCTTCGCTGGCCGACAAGGTCGTCGATGCGCTTTTGGCGCGCGGGGCGCTGCGTCCGGTCTTGGGTGTTACGGCCATGGACTTTTCTCCATTTGTTGCAGTGCACAATAATCATTTCGCAAAGTGATTGCAAGACTTATTGTGCACTGCAACAAAACCGTCATTCCGTCTGACGGCGGAGGGTCGCAAGGGCTGGAAAATGCGGGCTTAACGGCCCTTTACGTAGCGGCCCGGTGCGTCCTCTATCGCCTTGAGCCGGCCTTTGCCTGGCTGGCGTGCGCCCTTGGCCGGGACGGTGTGCGGATCGAGTCGCTCGATCCAGGCGCGCCAGTCGGGCCACCAGCTGCCCTTGGTTTCCTGCGCTGCGGCAAGGAAAGCATCGAGCGTCGGCTGGCAGTCGTCGCAAGCCCAATATTGATATTTCTGCGCCGCCGGAGGATTGATGACCCCGGCGATATGGCCGGACCCGGCGAGCAGGAAGCGGATCGGTCCCGATAATTGCTCGGTGAGTTTCCACACGCTTTCCAGCGGGGCGATATGGTCCTCCTTGCCCGCCTGCACATAGGCAGGGGTCATGATTTTTTTGAGGTCAATCGGCGTACCGTCGATCGTGATGGCGCCGGGGACAACCAGCAGATTGTCGCGATAAAGCTGGGTCAGATAATCTTTGTGCCAGCGCGCGGGCAGGTTGGTGGTGTCGCCATTCCAGTACAGCAGGTCGAACGGGGGATAATCCTGTCCCAGCAGATAGTTGTTAACGACATAGGACCAGATCAGGTCGCGGCCGCGCAACAGGTTGAAGGTGAGCGCCATGTAGCGGCCATCGAGAAATCCCTTGGACGACAGCTGATCGACCAGCTTCATCTGCTCATCGTCGATGAACAGGGTCAGGTCGCCCGCCTGGCTGAAATCGACCTGGGCGGTGAAGAAGGTCGCGCTCGCCACCTTGTCCCCCTCCCCACGCGCAGCCAGCAGCGCCAGCGTCGCCGCCAGCGTGGTGCCCGCGACGCAATAGCCGATCGTGTGGACGCTGGGCACCTTGAGCAGATCGCGCACCGTGTCGATCGCGTCGACCTGCCCGCGCAGGATATAATCGTCCCAGATCAAATCCTTCATCGACTCGTCGGCGGACTTCCACGACACCAGAAACACGCTGATCCCCTGATCCACCGCCCATTTGACGAAGCTTTTTTGCGGGGACAGGTCGAGGATGTAGAAGCGGTTGATCCATGGCGGGAAGATGATGAGCGGGGTCGCCAGCACGTCCGGCGTGGACGGCGCATAATGGATCAGCTGATAGAGCGGGGTTTCGTGGATCACCTTGCCCGGCGTCGCGGCGATATTGACGCCCAGCTCGAACTGGGTGCCGTCGGTGTGGGTCAGCTGGCCCTTTTCCAGATCGGCCAGCATATGCTGCAAACCCTTGACCAGATTTTCGCCGCCGCTCTGGATCGTCTTTTCAACGACCGTCGGGTTGGTCAGCGGGAAATTGGAGGGCGAGAGCGCATCGAGCATTCCGCTGGTCGCAAAGCGCAGCTTGGCCTTCTGCTTGGGGTCCACGCCATCGACCGCATCGGCCAGTTGCAGCATATAGTCCGAGACGAGCAGATAGCTTTGCCGGATCAGGTCGTAAAAGGGGTGCTGGGTCCAGGCCGGATCGGCAAAGCGGCGGTCCTTGGCCGCTGCCGGGCTGTTTGCAGGGGCCGGTTCGGGCTTGTCGCGGAACATGCCGCCCGAATCGAGGAAACGCTGCCACATCGCCAGCCCTTCGTCGGCAAAACTCGTCTGGATACGCGCCACTGCTTCGGGCGAGAAAGGCAGGGTCTGGCCCGCCGCCCCTGCCGCCTGCTCCAGCATCATTTGCTGGGCCTGGCCTATCGCATGGGTCCATTGCTGCATCTGTTCCAGCGTGGGCAGATGCGGCTCGATGATGTCGGCTTTATCCATGGCCACCCTGCTCCTCCTGGCATCGTTTCTATGCGCCGCTTTCTCTGGCGCGTCGCCATCGGGCCGGTTATAGCCAGATTGTGACGCGGCAACGGCGCGACACGCACTATTCCTTACCTAGAGCTTTCAGGAAAGCCTTATAATGTCCGAAGAATTCTATCGCATGAAGCGCCTGCCCCCCTATGTCATCGCGGAAGTCAACGCGATGCGGGCCGCCGCGCGTGCGGCGGGAGAGGATATTATCGATCTGGGCATGGGCAATCCCGACCTGCCGCCGCCGCCGCATGTCATCGACAAGCTGATCGAGGTGGCGCGCAAGCCCGACGCCCATGGCTATTCCCAGTCGAAGGGGATTCCGGGCCTTCGCAAGGCGCAGGCCAATTATTATGGCCGCCGTTTCGGCGTGGATGTCGACCCGGAAACCGAGGTCGTCGTGACCATGGGGTCCAAGGAAGGCCTTGCCAGCCTGGCCACCGCGATCACGGCGCCGGGCGATGTCGTGCTGGCCCCCAACCCCAGTTACCCGATCCATATGTTCGGTTTCATATTGGCGGGCGCTACCATCCGGTCGGTGCCGACGACGCCCGACGACAATTATTTCCGCTCGCTCGACCGCGCCATGGCCTTCACCGTGCCGCGCCCGTCAATCCTGGTGGTCAATTATCCGTCCAACCCGACCGCCGAGACGGTCGATCTGGCCTTTTACGAGCGGCTGGTCGCCTGGGCGAAGGAGAATAAGGTCTGGGTCCTGAGCGACCTTGCCTATTCCGAGCTGTACTATGACGGCAACCCGACGCCTTCCATTTTGCAGGTGCCGGGCGCGAAGGATATTGCGATCGAGTTCACGTCGCTCAGCAAGACATACTCGATGGCGGGCTGGCGGATCGGATTTGCGGTCGGCAACAAGCAACTGATCGCGGCGATGAGCCGGGTGAAATCCTATCTGGATTATGGCGCGTTCACGCCGATTCAGGCAGCCGCCTGCGCCGCGCTCAACGGGCCGCAGGATATCGTGCAGAAGAACCGCGAACTCTATCACAAGCGCCGCGACGTGCTGGTCGAAAGCTTCGGTCGCGCCGGATGGGACATTCCCGCCCCGCCCGCGTCCATGTTCGCCTGGGCACCACTGCCGCCTGCGCTGAAAGAGATGGGCAGCCTGGAATTTTCCAAGCAATTGCTGACCCATGCCAAGGTCGCGGTCGCGCCGGGCGTAGGCTATGGCGAGGATGGCGAAGGCTATGTCCGCATCGCCATGGTGGAGAATGAACAGCGGCTGCGGCAGGCAGCGCGCAACATCAAATCCTATCTCAAGTCGATGGGCGTCAATACGCCGGCCAAGGGCGCGGCCTGACGGTCGCGCCAGCGCCATGATCGCGCTGCCCCAAGTCTCGCTGGTCGCGCAGACCATCCAGCTGGCGCTGGCCCCGGTGTTCCTGCTGGCGGGGATCGGCGCGTTCTTGAATGTCTGCGTCAGCCGTCTTGCGCGGATCATCGACCGGGCGCGGACGGTGGAGGCGGCGATCCTGACCACGCGGGGGCGTGAGCATGACCGGCTGGTCCATGAAATCCGCGTCCTCGACCAGCGGATGAGCGTGGTCAACATCGCCATCTTCCTGTCGGTCGCATCGGCCTGCGCCGTGTGTCTGGTCGTCATCCTGCTGTTTGCGGGCAATTTGTTCGGCGCACATCTGGGGACGCCGATCGCGATATTGTTCAGTCTGGCGATGCTGTTGCAGGCGGGCGGCTTTGCGACCTTCATTCAGGAAATCCGGCTGGGATCGAAGATCATCCACGTCCGCAACGAAGTCCTTTATCACAAGGTCGAGACGGAGGATGATGCGAAGTGACCCGCTTCACCGTTAACGACCGGCCTGTGCAATATAGGATGGACCCGGACACGCCTTTGCTATGGGCATTGCGCGATGCGTCCAACCTGACCGGCACCAAATATGGCTGCGGCACCGGCGACTGCGGTGCCTGCACCGTCGATATAGACGGGGAAGCGGTGCGATCCTGCCAGGTGACGATCGGCAAGACGGAGGGGCGTTTCGTTACCACGATCGAGGCGCTGTCGCCCGATCGCGGCCATCCGGTGCAACAGGCGTTCGCCGCCGACAATGTGTCCCAATGCGGCTATTGCATCCCCGGCATGATCATGGCCGCGTCGGTGCTGCTGCGCCGGACCAATGATCCAAGCGATGCGGAGATTGACGCGGCGATCACCAATATCTGCCGCTGCGGCATCTACCCCCGGCTGCGCGGCGCGATCCGCCGGGCGGGGCGGATCATGCGGGGCGAGGATACAGGTGTCGGCGAACAGGGGGCCGCCGCCCCGCCGCCTGGCATTACGCCGGAGGAGGCTGCCCGCACCGTCCCGGCGCTGGGCAGGCCTGCGCCTCAGCCGCCCAAGTCATAGGCGCGGATCGTCAGCCCTTGCCGCCGACCAGCGGCGTCATCGCCTGCGCGAGGGTCGCGCCCGAATAGGGCTTCTTGACCAGGGTGACCCCGGCAAAGCGATCCGGCAGTTCCAGCCCGTCGCCATAGCCGGTCGCAAACAGAAAGGGGATGCCGCGTTCGACCAACAGGTCCGCCACCGGCATACTGGTTTCGGCACCCAGATTGAAATCCAGCACGGCCAGATCAATGGGCTGCTGCTCGATCGCCTCCCGCGCCCGCGCGACGCTGGCGGCAGTGGTTACGTCCGCGCCCAGATCGCGCAACGCATCCTCTCCATCCATGGCGATGATCATATTATCCTCGACGAGGAGGACGTGGCGACCCTTGAGCAGTTCGGGCGTCGCGGCGATCACGGGCAGCGGGCGATCCGTGCCGACGACATCGGGCAGCACAGACACGACATGGACGGAGGGGATGCAGAAATGCGCCTCTATCCCGGCCAGACGATAGTGGATTTCGGCATGGCCATCCAGGTCATAAGGGATGGAGCGTTCGATCACGGTCGACCCAAAGCCGCGCCGCGTGGGTGCGACCACGGCCGGGCCGCCGCTTTCGGTCCAGTCGATCAGCAGGCTGCCATCCTGATCCACATGCCAGTCGATCGCGACCGTGCCATTGTCCGACAGAGCGCCATATTTGGCGGCATTGGTCAGCATTTCGTGGATCACCAGCGCCATGACGGTGAAGCATCCCGGCGTCAGCAGCACATTGGGACCGGTCAGCGTCACCCGGTCGCGCCGCTCGCCCAGATAAGCGCCCGCCTCCACCTCGATCAGGTCATAAAGGCGCGCGGGACTCCAGCGATCAGCGGTGATCTGATCATGGGCGCGGGCCAGCGCATGGATGCGGCTTTCCAGCGTGCCGATGAAATCCTCGACCGACACGGCGCTGCTGCGCGTCTGGGACAAGAGGCCACGGATCAACGCCAATATGTTGCGCACCCGGTGGTTGAGTTCCGCGATCAGCAATTCCTGCTTCTCATGCGCGCGCTGCCGTTCCGCGTCCGCCGAATCGGACAGGCGTAGCACCACCTCCAGCAGGGCGGTGCGCAACGCTTCGGCGACGCGCAACTGGGCGGGTGCGAACGGCAGCGCCGTCCCCTTCACCAGTTCCGACCATTCCTCGAAACTTTTGCGCGGGGTGAGGCGCGGGCCGTTGGGACCATATTCGATATGTTTGTCCTGTTGTCCCGCCCAGCGCACCGCGCGCAACTGCTCCGCACGGAACAGCACGACATAGTCGCGCGGTCGGCGCGACAGGGGAATGGCAAGCAGCCCGGCGGCGCGGTCGGCATAGGCGGCAGCTTCGGGCAGGACCCGGCTCAGCGTGTCGGTGGTATAGACCTGGCTCGCCGCAACCCGGTTGAGCATCGAGACGATCGCGGCAAAGGCGGCCTTGTCCGGGGTTAGCCCTGAAAAGCTGATCTGTCCGTCAATATAGACGCCCACACCATCGGCAGGAATCGTGTCGAAGATGATGTCGCCCAGCCAGCGGGCGTTGGACAGCAGGTCATGATCCTGCGCCACTGCCGACATCAGCCGGTCGGCCACCTGCCGCGCCTTGCCCTCATAGGCGGCGGTTTCGGCGCGCTCACGGCTTTCCAGCATCATCGAGAAGATCTGACCGAACAGTTCGGCCGCGCTGCGCTGGGCGAAAGTCGGCAGGCGCGGGACATAATGATGGCAGGCGAACAGCCCCCACAACCGCCCTTCGACAATGATCGAGATGGAAAGCGACGCCCCCACCCCCATATTGCGGAGATATTCGATATGGATGGGCGAGACGGCGCGGGTCAGGCATAGTGACATATCCAGCGGCGCGCCGGTCGGATCGAGTGCGGGGACGACGGGCACCGGCACAGCCTGCACATCGGCAATGACGCGGAAGATGTTGCGCAGATAGAGCGCGCGCGCCTGCACCGGAATGTCGGATGCTGGGTAATGCAGGCCAAAGAAGCTGTCGATGCCGGGCCGCAGCGCTTCGGCGACCACTTCGCCATCGCCGCCATCGGCGAAGCGATAGACCATCACCCGATCAAAGCCGGTCAGCGCCCGCACCTGCCGCGCGCCATCGCGCAGGAAGGCGGTCATGCCATCGGCCTGCCCCAGCCGCGCGACCATCGAACGGACCGCGCTGCTGGCCTCCATCTCGTCCGCGCTGGCCGGCTCGGCTTCGATCACCACCAGCTGGCCGGAAAAATGGACGGCGACGTCAAACGGCCTGCCGCCCGGCATCAGGGTGAGCGAGAAGATGCGCTCGACCGAATCGGGACCACGTAACAAAGTGATGCGATTGCGCAGCGTGTGGATGGCTTCGCCATCCAACAGGGCGCTGACGGGCTTGCCCAGCATGTCGTCGGGGGACAGGCCGATGAACGCGGCGCTGTTGGCCGACACGCGCGATACCAGCCAGTCGGCGGTCAGCGCGATCAGGAAGCCAAAGGGCTGGACAGTACCCAGCACATGGATCGGTTCCCGATCGCAATTGGTGAGGTTGACGGCGAAATCCGCGCCGCTGCCGCCGTCAGCCATGGGCGGCGACCGGTTCAGGCTGGGCTGCTGCGGCAAATAGGGCGAAGGCAGCCTGCGCGCCCTGCACGGCGTCGTCCAGCCAGCCTTCGCCCCCGTCAGCGGCGGCCTGATCAAGCGCCTGCTGAAACGCGACCCAGCCGCCCTTGCCATGGACCGCCGACAGATAGGCGCGGGGCAGGCCGGGCGCGATCTGCCGCGCGAGCATCGCCCCGCCCAGCCGCGATCCTTCCAGCGCATAGAGCAGCCCCCAGCGGTAACCGTCCCGATCGGGATCAGCCAGAAACAGAGGCGCGGGCATCGACATGCCCATCGCCGCCAGATCCGCCGCGATCAGCGGCAGGCGCGGCGAAGCCGGACGCGCGACCGATTCGAGCGCGCCCAGCGCACGGGCATGGGCCGTCAGGAAGGCAGCATAATGGCTTTGCGAATCAAGTCGGTAGCCCGAAAACAGCGTGTCGACACGGTGATGGCTGTCGCTCGTCGCTTCGCGCAGAGCCTGGCGGACGCCGCTGACATTGGGAGATTTCTTCACTCGGCAGTCCTATAGAGAGGGCAGGCACCCTGCACTGATCTGGATCAGCTTTTGACCCGGTTCCGGCCATTTTTGACGGACAGAACGATACGAACACGGAACAACGCGCAAAGCCAAAATTGGGTTCATTACGCCCGGCGATTCTTTCGATAAGCTGACGGACAGGTTCAGAATTGCGACATCGCGCGCCATCTAGAAGGGCGGCATGAGGGGGCAGAAGGTTCCCGCAAACAGAAAGTCACGATGATGTTCAGGAAGATGATGCTGACGGGACTGATGGCTGCAACGCTGTTGAGCGGTGTCGCGCCGGCCTATGCCCAGAGCAATGACAATGGCCGTGGGAATCGCGGCGATCGTGCAGAACGAGGTGGGGCAGAACGTGGCGGAGCAGACCGCCAATCCTATCAGTGGCGCGGTAACGGACAGCGGCCGATGGGCGGTGACGGGCAGCAGGCGCAACGCTGGCAACAGCGGCAGGACCGCGCGGTAGCGCAAGCACCGGCGCAGCAGGCTCCGGTCCAGCAACCGCGTGCGGATCGTCCGTGGCGCAACTCCGGCAATCCTGCGGTCGTGCCAGCACCGGCGCGACAGGACGCACGACAGGACAGGCGGGATGATCGCCGCAATGACCGGCAGGACTGGCGCAATGATCGCCGCGACGGTCGGCAGGATTATCGTCAGGACAGGCGTGACGACCGGCGCGATGATCGGCGCTGGAACGATAATCGCGGTTCGGTCGGCAACTGGAACAATGGCCGCCGCTATGACGACCGGACCCGGTGGAGCAACCAGCAGCGCTGGAATAATGGCTGGCGGCAGGACCGGCGCTATGACTGGAACAGCTATCGCAACCGTTATGGCAACCAGTATCGCATGGGCCGCTACAACGCGCCGCGCGGCTGGAACTATGGCTATCGCCGCTTCTCCGTGGGCATCGTGCTGAGCAGCCTGCTCTATTCCAACAGCTATTGGCTGAACGACCCTTACGCCTATCGCCTGCCGCCCGCTTACGGCACGCTGCGCTGGGTGCGCTATTATGACGACGCCATGCTGGTGGACATTCGCGACGGCTATGTCGTCGACGTGATCCATGATTTCTTCTGGTAACACGCCTCCCTGAAGTGGCCTTCAGGAATACTGGCCCCGGTGCGGAGACGCGCCGGGGTCTTTTCATGCTACCTGCCGCTGTGGCAGGAGGGCCGTATGACAGACAGTGACGATGATGGCGGCATCGCTTCGCCCACCCGCGCGGCGATCGGCGCGCAGGTGCAGGCGCGGCTGGAGCGCAACCCGATGGTCAGCCGGATCGACGCGCCCGACCTTGCGATCTACGGGCGGCAGGATTTCCTCAGCCCGGAAGAATGCGCCGATCTGCGCGCGATCATCGATGCGGGCGCGCAGCCTTCGACGCTCTTTTCGGGCAGCGCGAACGCCGATTATCGCACCAGCCACAGTTGCAATCTCGATCCGTTCGATCCGCTGATCAAGGCCATCAGCGACCGCATCTGCGCGCTGACGGGCCTGCCAGCCGACCATGGCGAAACATTGCAGGGCCAGCGCTATACCAACGGCCAGGAATATCGGCTGCATTGCGATTATTTCCCGGTCACAGCCGACTATTGGCCCGCCATGCGCGTCACTGGCGGGCAGCGCAGCTGGACCACGATGATCTATCTCTCCCCGGTCGAGGCCGGGGGCGAAACCCATTTCCCCCAATGCGAATTCATGGTGCCGCCGGTCGAGGGCATGATCCTGATCTGGAACAATATGACCGCCGACGGCGCGCCCAACCGGTTTAGCCTGCACGCCGCACGGCCAGTCGAACAGGGCACCAAATATGTCGTCACCAAATGGTTTCGCGAGCGACCCTGGCAACCCAGAGTATGATGGATTTCGGTTAATCCCCAACGTCCGTTCGTTTCGAGCCCTTCGACTGCCCGCCTGCGGCAGGCGCTCAGGATAAACTACGTCGAGAAACCTGCGCGCGACGTTTCTCGACTTCGCTCGAAACGAACGGATCGGGGTGCGAGCATCCGGCTCCAGGACGGCCTACCCGTTACACTTTGCGACATAAATGACTGAAAACTGACAGCTTCATTTTCGGGCCGTTCAGGCGGGCTGCTCCATATCTCCTTGTGTTGGCGACAGGGAACCCCATCCAGCCGGACAGGGTTCAGCCGCCAGAGGAATAGGAGATATGCTATGCGTAAACTGATCATTCTGGGCCTGTTGGCCGCGACGGTAGCGCCCAGTGTCGCGTCCGCTCAATCCTATGGCGAAGCGCGCCGCAGCGAACGCAACCTGCGTGAAGAGCAGCGCGATCTGCGCCAGGCCCAGCGCTATGGCGACCGCCGCGACGTGCGCGAAGAACGGCGCGACGTGCGTGATGCCCGCCAGGAAGCGCGCGAGGACTGGCGCGACTATCGCCGCACCCATCGCAACGTCTATCGCGGCGGCAACTGGCGCGCGCCGTTCCGCTACAATCGGTGGAATGTCGGCGTCCAGCTTCGCCCGGCCTATTATAATTCACGCTATTATATCGCCGACCCCTATCGCTATCGCCTGCCCCGTCCGGGCGTGAACCAGCGCTGGGTACGTCATTATAACGATGTGCTGCTGGTCAATGTCCGCAACGGGCGCGTGATTCAGGTGCATCGCGGCTTCTTCTGGTAAGCCCAACGCCGATCCTCCCCTTTAAGGGGAGGTGTCGGGCCGCAGGCCAGACGGAGGGGTGTCGCCGTCTCGATAGGGCGACACCCCTCCACCACCAGCTACGCTGGCGGTCCCCCTCCCCTTGCAGGGGAGGATTTTAGGGGCCGCTTTTATTGGCCCCCCCAACTTGGCCGCGCCGCCCGTTGCCGGGCAAGCGCGGCCGATGGCACGCAGGACGCACCATCAGTCCGAAAGGGGGGTGGACCGTTGCGCGAAACGCGCGTCCGCCCGAAAAGTTCCGCTTTTCTGCGGAAAATCGGGCGATTCAGGCGGCCAATGCCTGCGCAATGAGCTTGCGGCTGTTATCAATGCCATAGAGGGCGATGAAGCTGCCCATGCGCGGTCCCTGGTCCGCGCCCAGCAGCGTCTGGTAGAGCGCCTTGAACCAGTCGCGCAGCTCGGCAAAGCCGAACGCCTCATCCTTGCCGATGGCATAGACGATATTCTGAATATCCTCCGCCGTGGCGTCAGCAGGCAACGCGGCTAGCTCCGCGTCGAGCCTGCGCAAGGCTGCGGCCTCATTGGCGTCGGGCGCACGCAGCTTCAATGTCGGTGCGATGACATCGCGGTTATAAGCTATCGCATGGTCCATAAGGGCATCAAGGTCCGGGCCAAAACCATCCCCTGATTCAGTCCAGCTAGGCGCGCCGTTTTGCCGTCCGACATAAACAGCCAAGTAATTCCAAAGCTCATCCTTCGTGGCCAACGGCCCTAAAACGCCAGCAAGATTGAGCAGTAGCTGAAATGTGACTGGCAATTTGCCCTCTGGCACAGCCCCATCATGAACATGATGGACCGGATTGCCCAGTTGCTGTTCGATCGCCTGATTGGGATAATTGACTCGGAACTGCCAATATTCGTCCACCGCGCGCGGGATGACGCCCATATGCAGTTGCTTGGCCTTTTTGGGTTCGCGATAGGCGTAGAAGGCCAGGCTTTCCTGCGGACCATAGGTCAGCCATTGTTCAAGGCTGAGGCCATTGCCCTTGGACTTGGAGATTTTCTCGCCCTTTTCGTCGAGGAACATCTCGTAATTAAAGCCTTCTGGCGGACGGGCGCCCAGCGCGCGGCAGATTTTCGACGACTGGGTCACCGAATCGATCAGATCCTTGCCCGCCATCTCATAATCGACGCCCAGCGCGACCCAGCGCATCGCCCAGTCTACCTTCCATTGCAGCTTGGCTCCGCCGGACAGGATCGATTGCTCGATCATCTCGCCCTCATCCTCGAAGCGGATCAGGCCTGCCTCGGCATCGATCACCTCAACCGGCACCTGCAACACGATGCCGCTCTTGGGGCTGATCGGCAGGACGGGCGAATAGGTCGCCTGCCGTTCCTTGCGCAGGGTCGGCAGCATGATGTCGAGGATCGCCTGATTGCACCGCAGAACCTGCCGCAGCGCATCGTCGAACGCCCCCGCCTGATAGCGTTCGGTCGCCGACACGAACTCGTAATCGAAGCCGAAGCGGTCGAGAAATTCGCGCAGCATCGCATTATTGTGATGGGCGAAGCTTTCAAACTTTCCGAACGGATCAGGCACCTGCGTCAGCGGCTTGCCCAGATGCTCCGTCAGCATCGCCTGGTTGGGGACATTGTCGGGCACCTTGCGCAGCCCGTCCATATCGTCGCTGAACGCCACCAGCCGCGTGGGAATATCCGACAGCGCATGATAGGCGTTGCGCACCATCGTCGTGCGCAGCACTTCGTTGAATGTGCCGATATGCGGCAGGCCTGAGGGGCCATAGCCGGTTTCAAACAGGATATGGCCTTTGTCCGGCGCGCCATTGGGATAGCGCTTGAGCAGCTTGCGCGCTTCTTCATAGGGCCAGGCCTTGGCCGCCAATGCGGCGGTACGGAGAATATCTGTCGCGGTCATGATTACGCCCCCTAGCCCCGCGCAGGCCGAAAAGAAACGTCCTTCGGTAGCAAATCTGCGTTAAGAATCGTTCGCACATTAGGGTTTCATTAACCCTGACCGTCGATAATCAGGCTTCTGGAGGCACCATGCACAGCTTGCGCACCCGCGAACGCATCGTGGTCGAGATTGCCATTGTCGTCACGACCGTATTGGACAGCCTGGAAGGCATGATCGTCGATTTGAGCGAGGGCGGCGCGCAGGTGGTCGGCTGCACCCTGCCGGCCGGGTCGTCGTGCCAGATCGACCTGGACGGGCATATCACTTTCGGCACTGTGCGCTGGTCCGAAGAGGATCGCATGGGCATCCGCTTTCCCTATGAGCTGAACGAAGGCCCGCTTTACGACCAGCTGGAACTGGCCCGCGCGGCGCTGCGCACGCCTGTAGCATTCCAACCACGCGTGCGCGCGATGGCCGCAAGCAGCGGCGGTGGCGGTTTTGGCCGCCGGACAAGCTGAAACAGGTTTTCCTTTTGTTCCCGCTCGCTTAAACGGGGCGGGTGATTGATCCTGCATCCCTGCCCGCCCTCCACGCCAGCCATGGCGGCATCTGGTTGCGCGAAGGTGGGCGGACGCAAGGGCTGGCCAAGGGACAGGCGATCGGCCGGGCGGCGGAAACCCCGGTATTGCTGCTCAATGCGCCGCTGACTGGGCAGCGGCTGGGCTATCCCGATCTCAACGGCCTCGACCTGCTCGAACTCTGGGCCTTTCTGCATCCCGCCCGCTTCCTGGTCCCCACGCCCAAGGGTCTGGCGCAGGCGCTTGGCCTGCCGGTGCCGAGCGCGGAGGCGGACATTCCCGCCCTGCTCCAGAGCGCGACGCAGGCGTTGCTCGACCGGATCGAATCGCCGGACTGGCGCGAGCGGGAAGGCGGCTGGACTTCGGCGCAGACGCTGCATCGGCTGCGCTGGCCCTGGTCGCCGCTGGTCGCGCCGCGCATCGCCAAGCCAAAGGAAGCCGAGCGCTGGCTCTTTTCCAAGCTTCCCGAATGGGAGGAGGCGCAGCCCCGCCCTGCCCCGCGCACCGTCGTGCTGGACGAAGGGCAGGTGCTGGCCCGGCTCGATACGCTGACCGGCGCAGGGGCGGAGGCCCGGCCTGGCCAGCGGGCCTATGCCACCGCCGCGATCAGCGCCTTTCGCCCGCGCGCGCACCGCGACCAGCCCAATATGCTGCTGGCGGAAGCGGGCACCGGCATTGGCAAGACATTGGGCTATCTCGCTCCCGCCTCGCTCTGGGCAGCGCAGGCGCAGGGGACGGTGTGGGTGTCCACCTATACCAAGGCCCTGCAACGCCAGCTCGACCGCGAATCGCTACGCCTGTTTCCCGATGCGATGGTGGCGGCCAAGCGGGTGGTGGTACGCAAAGGGCGGGAAAATTATCTCTGCCTGCTCAATCTGGAAGATGCGTTGCAGGGCGGGTTCACGGGCCGCGCGGCGATTTTGGCGCAGCTGGTCGCGCGCTGGGCCGCGTTCAGCAAGGATGGCGACATGGTCGGCGGCGACCTGCCCGGCTGGCTGCCGACCCTGTTCCGCCGCAACGGCTCCACCGCGCTGACCGACCGGCGTGGCGAATGCATCTATGCCGGCTGCCCGCATTATCGCAAATGCTTCATCGAGCGATCGGCTCGTGCTTCCGCCGACGCGGACATCGTCATCGCCAATCATGCGCTGGTGATGATCAACGCCGCGCGCGGGCGTGAAACCGGGCAGCGGCCGCAGCGCATCGTCTTTGACGAAGGGCATCATCTGTTCGATGCGGCGGATTCGACCTTCTCCGTCGCCCTGTCGGGGCAGGAGGCGATCGAGTTGCGCCGCTGGATCATGGGACCGGAGGGCGGATCGCGCGGGCGGCGGCGCGGCCTGTCGGCGCGCCTGTCAGACCTGGCCAGCTATGACGTCGAAGGGGGAGAGGCGATCCGCGCCGCCGCCGATGCGGCACTCGCTTTGCCCGCCGATGAATGGTTGAAGCGGGTCGTGACGGGCGAGCCGTTCGGGCCGCTCGAAGCCTTGTTCACCGCCGTGCGCGGCACCGTCTTTGCCCGCGCCGCCGACACGGGCGAGGCGGATGCGGGCTATGGGCTGGAAACCGAACTGGCCGCCCCCGATGGCCCGCTGGTCGAGGCGGCACAGGAGGCCGCGCTCGCGCTCGACGCGCTGCTGCGCCCGCTGACGCATTTGTCGCGGAGGCTGGAGGCGGTGATCGAGGATGCGCCCGACTGGCTGGATGGCGCGGCGCGGGCGCGGATCGAGGGGGCGGTGGCGTCGCTCGGCTGGCGACGCGACCTGATCAGCGCCTGGCTGGCTTTGCTGGCGCGGATCGGCGGCCCCGCTGACCCGGACTATGTGGACTGGATGACGGTCGATCGGGTCGAAGGGCGCGAATATGATATCGGCATTCATCGCCACTGGCTCGACCCCAGCCGCCCGCTGGCCGAAACCGTGCTGAAACCCGCGCAGGGGGTGATCGTCACATCCGCGACGCTGAAAGGCGGGGGCGACTGGGGCAATGCGGAAAGCCGCAGCGGCGCGACCCACCTGCCCCATGGTGCCGCGCAGTTTGAGGCCAGCAGCCCGTTCGACTATGCCGCGCGGGCCGAAGTGCTGATCGTCACCGACATCAAGCGCGGCGATCTGGCGGCACTGTCGGGCGCCTATGGGCGATTGATCGAAGCGGCGGGCGGCGGCACGCTGGGGCTGTTCACCGCGATCCGGCGGCTGCGCGCGGTCCATGCCCGCATCGCCGACCGACTGGCGCGCGCCGGGCTGCCGCTCTACGCGCAGCATGTCGATCCGATCGACACCGGCACGTTGGTAGATATTTTCCGCGACGATCCGCGCGCATCGCTGCTGGGGACGGACGCGCTGCGCGACGGGGTGGACGTGCCGGGCCATTCGCTGCGGCTGGTGGTGATGGAGGGGGTGCCATGGTCCAAGCCGACCGTGCTGCACGCGGCGCGACGGCTGGCAAATGGCGGCAATGCCTATGACGACCGGCTGATCCGCGCCCGGCTGGCGCAGGCCTTCGGTCGGCTGATCCGCCGCGCGGAGGACAAGGGCAGTTTCGTCATCCTGTCTGCCGCTATGCCCAGCCGCTTGCTGAGCGCCTTTCCGCCCGGCACGCCGATCCGCCGGGTGACGCTGGACGAGGCGATCATTGCCGTCAGTGTCGGTTCGCGGCGCGAAACTCTTGGCGAAACGACGCCCTTAGGGCATCAGGGTCACGAATCCGGCCACAGCCATCTGGAGAGAGAATGAAGCGGCTGACCCTGTTGCGCCACGCCAAGTCCGACTGGGACGATCCGGTGGCCCGCGACTTCGACCGGCCCCTGAACCATCGGGGCGAGAAGGCGGCCCTGTTGATGGGGCAATTTGCTGCCCGGCGGCAGATGCAGTTCGACACGCTGGTCGCCTCCCCCGCCGTGCGGGTGGTGCAGACGCTGGAGACGTTTTTTGCAGGCTTTGGCGAGACGCTCGACGCGCGCTGGGACCGGCGCATCTATCTCGCCTCCTCCCCCACCTTGTTCGATGTCATCCGCGACCTGCCCGACAGCGCCGAAAATGCGCTGCTAACCGGGCATAATCCGGGGCTGGAAGAACTGATCCTGGACCTGGTCCCCGACGACGGGGCCAACCCGCTGCGCGAGGATGTGGAGGTGAAATTCCCGACCGCAAGTATTGCGGTGCTGGACCTTGCCATCGACCGGTGGGATCAGGCGCGGGAGAATATCGCCACGCTGGTCAGCTTCACGCGCCCGCGTGACCTGGACCCGGCGCTGGGTCCGGGGACGCGCTGACCCGGTCTATTCACCGATCGCGCGGGCCAGCGTCGAACGGATCGCCTGCAACTGGCTCAACACATCGTCAGCCGGTTGGGCAGGCGTGTCAGGCAGTGTTGTCCCATTGCCATCGACCAGCATCTTTTGCGCGCCCTTGACGGTAAAGCCTTCGACATTGAGCAGGTCGTGGATACGGCGGGCCAGCGCCACGTCGGCCGGGCGGTAATAGCGGCGATTGCCGGAGCGCTGGAGCGGACGCAGCTGCGGGAAACGAGTTTCCCAATAGCGCAATATATGCTGGGGCAGACCCAGTTCACCCGCCAGCTCGCTGATGGTCAGCAATGCACCCTCTGCCTTTTTCATGACAGCAATGTTGCACCCTAAGACCCGCCAAGGTCAACCATGGTAAACTATGGATTAACGTGGAAAACACCCATCTTCGCCCCGTCGCGGCCCGGCGACCGCGCGCGCGCCTGCTTGATGGTGACCCCTACGGGCACCTGGCAGCCATGGTAAGGTACTTATTTTACGCCAGTCTTTGCCAAGCGTGAGATTTTTGTACCATCATAAATACCATCTGTCTATTGGGATCAGATGGTGCGCAAAGAGATTGCTCGACCGATCGGCCCACCTTCTTGAATATTGACCGACTTACAACGTTGGGGCCTCGGGTTGGGCGGTAAGCGGTCAAAATCCCCCACATTCTCATGATTTGTCGATCTGGTAAGTAGTGCGCCTTGCATTTGCGAGGTTGCGATGAGTGGTGATTTCGAAACGGGTTTCGAAACTGAAAGGGGTGAGAGGGCAGGCAAGGCCGAGCGTCTTGATGTCATTCCCTTGTCGAATGGCAACCGTGGATGGACTCCGGCGGCGAAGGCGCGGATCATTGAGGAGAGCTTCAAGCAGGGAGCGAATGTGTCTGAGGTGGCGCGGCGTCATGGCATGCTCCCGCAACAGCTTTATAACTGGCGAGGGCGTTTCCGAGAGCGGGCCGAGGGGATGGCCTTTGTTCCCGCGGTGATCGAAGGCCCGGCTGCACCTCCCGTACCGCCGCCATCTTCCGGGCCACCAGCGCCCGCAGTGTCATCGTTGCCCGCGAGCCTGAGGAGTGGCGGTGAGATCGTAATCGAGACCCGCGGGCTGTCGATCCGCATCCCGTCCGACGTGGATGCCGACCATATCGAGCGGGTGCTCCTGGCCGCGCAGGTGACCACATGATCATCCCGCCCGGGCCGTTGAAGGTGCTGGTTGCAACGCAGCCCGTGGACTTCAGGAAGGGCATGGTAGGCCTCGCCTCACTGGTGCAGCAGGAACTGCGGCTCGACCCATTCTCAGGCATGCTTTTTGTCTTCCGGGCACGCCGGGCAGACAGGAGGCCTGCGGCTGAATGTTCCGACGCGCTCGCCTGCACGAGCGCGTCGGACATGATGCCTTAGAAGCATCATGTTAGTTCAGTTAAATCTGGAACTTAAACTAAATTCACATGAGAGCTCGTCCCGAAATACATTTCCCGCCGATCGCTCCAAGCATCCGTTCGAGCGGCCTCAAAAGCACCCTTGGCATTTTCAAATGCCGAAAGAGCCTCGCTGAACTGCGACGCCGCCTGCTGAATGTCTGACAAAGGATAATGGATGGCACCAGATCCGCTTGGAGGTGTGAGCCGCGCGGCATTGTGAATTGATACGATATCGTAGCTTAGGGCCACGTCGCTGAAGGCTGCAACCGTGCCATCTGTTCTCGTATATGTTCCAGTGTTGACGGTGATGTTCTCACCCCATTCCCAGCTCTGGTTGACGGCTTCGCCAGACAGATCGATCGACGCAACACCCGCTTCCTGAAGGGATATGATTTCCTTCTTGTCGACGCGGCCGTTGCCATTTTTATCCCGCCAGACCTTGAACTGGGAGAACTGGTCGTCGGCCGATGAGAATATGCCATCGCTATTGCTGTCAAACGCCTGAAGCCCATCCAGATCGGACTTGGCACCCTCCTTGTCGCTGGCGAAGCTGAGCTCGCCAGCGTTCGTAACGGTACCATTGCCGTCCCGGTCGATGAACAGGAAGCCATCGTCCTTGCCGATCCAGCCGGTTTGATCCTTTCGACCATCGCGATCCCAGTCGAAGCTAACTTTCGTCCGCTTGTTGTCGATGATGGTCACGCCATTCCCATTGAGGTCAAGGACGATGGGGGCAGCGAGGTTAACCGATGCGTCCTTGAACGTGATCGTCTCGACCCCGGAAAGGGTGTCGACCCCGTCGTTGCCGTCAGTCAACGGCTGGTTATCCGTGACGGTCACCGTGCCATTGATGGTCGCGACCGTATAATCCGCCTGATTGCCAGCAAAGACGACCGTATCTGTTCCTGCTCCGCCATCCAGTTGGTCGTTCCCACCCGCCGACGCTTCGGTTGCGAAGATCCTCACATTATCGAGCGAAACGCCATAATAGCTGGGCCCTGCAGTGGTCCGGAATTGCAACTGGTTGGCCCCAGCAGCTGCCGTCACATAGCGGGAAACGGTTTTCATTTGCACGCCGGCGTCAGAAATGATCGCAACAACCGTCCCATTCCAGAGAGCTTCAATCGTCGCATTTCCAGCCGCTGACGGTCTTGCGACATCGAATTGCAACAGGAACTGCTCACCAGCAGCGAGATTGCCGAACGACTGGCGGATATCCATTTGAGCAGCGGTCCCTGCACCCACCATCATATCCAACCAATAGGTTCCCTCGCTGGTCGGAATGCTTTGGGTGCCACTGAAATTCGCTTCATAGGGCTGACTGTTGATTTTGACCCAACCAGCCATGTCAGCTGTCTCGACACCCCAGTCGCGCCGGATATTGTTCGCCGTGTCGCCTAGATCCTCAAAACCTCCATTCACCACCAGGTTCGAGCCGACCGCCTTCCGGCCATCACCGTAGAGGACGTCATTGCCATCGCCGCCTTGCAGAACGTCCGCACCGTCACCACCTGAAAGCCAGTCATTCCCGGCCATGCCGGACATCGCATCGGCTTCTCCGGTGCCAATGATGGAATCGTTTGCAGCAGTACCTGTCAGGGTCTGGGCAGCCACATCGAGGATCGCAACCCGAACTTCATCGACCCTTGAAGCGCCCGCAAGATCCGTCGTTCGAATGCGAACCAGATGCTCCGCTTCAGTTTCGAAATCGGGGCGAGCGCCAGCCCGAATGCGTAGCTTGTTCCCTTGGACAATTTCGAACAGGAAATCATTCAGAACGTCGCTGTTGCCATCGACGATCGCATAGCTCAGCGTATCCTCCAAATCTGGGTCGCGTCCGGCGAGATAACCTACCAGGGTGCCTGCGGGCGCATCCTCTCGAACGCTAAATTGTGCGACGTCCTGTTTCATCGAAACGAGTTGCACCAGCTGATTGTTATTCAAGCCGCCGGTGAAAGCACCAAAGCCAAATTTAACAGTCGAGTCACCGGAGAAGAGGTTCGCCACAGCATCGTAGGTTTTGCGGGCAACGAACGCGCCATCGAAAGAATAGCTCAGGGTATGAGTTGAGGCATCCCACTGGAAGCTGACGTCATGCCATGCCCCATTCTCGATGTTGGAATGGAGATGGAAAGCGTCGAACTGAGAGGATGTTGCACTGATATTGCCGTTCAGGACGAACTGGCTGAAATCGGATGTCGGTTCGATCCCAGGATTGGTCCATGTGTCGAATCGAACCCCGAAGGATGTCGCGGTCAGAACCCCGGAAGTGCCCAGGGCCGCACCGCCCGCATTCTGAAAACCGAAAGCGACACCGTCGGCGCCCCCGTCACCTGCACCAAAGTAAATTTTAGTCGTCCATGTGGCGTCGCTTGAAAGATCAACGTCACCCCAGATCGCACCGTTTTGACTGTTCGCAGGAGGGGTAAGTTGATAGGTATCGGACGTCCATCGCACCGCTGATCCAACACGGGATGCAGGTTGGGCGATATCGACAAGCAGATCCAAACCGGCGGGTGCGTCGTTTGTCATCGCCTTCGTCGCGATCATCGAGCGATTCCAGATCGTGCCGTCGGAGAAACGGATTTCATTTATCCCGAAATCCAGGACCGGGTTATTCGACGCATCGGTCATGAACTGCGACGATACCCTGACGATGTCGCCGGTGTCCTTCAGGATGACATGCAGCATGCCGCCCTGTTTCTCTAGGGCCACATCATTGGGTAGTATGTCGGTGAGCAGGAGAGCGTCGCTTCTTACATAACCAGATCCCAGGTTAGCGAGAATATCCAAACCGTCACCTCTTGAATACTCGACAACACCCGATCCCGTACCCTGGATCGCGATGGTATCGTCCCCGAGGCCAGCATGGACGTGGTAGAAACCACCCGACAATGACAGGGCGTCATTGGCTGACGTTCCCATGAGGATCGTATGGTCGAGTATCTGGCTACGGTTCCAGCTAGTGCCGTCGGAGAAGAGGATAGAGCCGATTCCGAACGTCTGTCCGGTTCCGGAAAATTGCTGCAGCGCCTTGAACGAAGCCCCAGTGGAAAGGATCGTTAGCGACAATTCGTTGCCGGACTTGCGCAAAACCACGCCATCCGCCGCAACATCAGTAAGACGCAACGTATCGGTGCGGGTGTATCCGCTACCCGTGTTATCCAATATATCGTTGCCGTCGCCCGACCGGAAGACAATCGAACCGCCGCCATTACCCGTCAGGGTGATGCGATCATCCCCAACGCCCGCATCCACCACCCCATAACCGGACGGGGGAGTCAGCGTATCATTGCTTGGCGTCCCCACATAGGGAACGCTGTTGCCGAGGGCCGTCAGGGTCGCGGCCAACGCGGCCGTGCTGTTATCAGCAAAGCGTAGTTGATCGACACGTTCACCGGCATATCCGGAGAACCATCCTTCCACCGTAATAGATCCTGATTGTCCGTTGAGGGCAATCCTCAAGTCCGTACCTGTATTCCCGGCATGGGCGAAGTTAAGGTCGGCGAGACTGATCCCGGCGCCAAATTCGATGGTGTTGAAACCATCCCACCAGCCACCGCCTCGGATGATGTCGTAACCATCGGCCAGATTCCACACGTAGGTGTCGTCCCCTGAGCCTTCCAGAATGAGATCGTTGCCTGGGCCGCCAATCAACCGGTCAGCACCGTCTCGGCCATCGAGCGTATCCTCCCCGGAGCCGCCAGCAACCGTATCATTGGCGTTCGAACCCCACAACGTATCATTGCCTGACGTGGCGAGTTGTGCGTAAGCCGCTGTCTGGAATTGGCTGCGGTTCAGAACCGAGCCGTCGGCGAAGTGCAACTGGTCAACGCGTTCCGTTCCCGGTCCGCTCAGTTGTCCTTCAATCACGATGC